>JBPFDX010000093.1:0-19117 GCA_051061385.1 Methylocystis sp. | reverse complement strand
TGGAGGCGCGAACGCGCGGTGCGCGCCTCGTCGCAGAGCGGCGCGAAAATCGATCGCGCCTGGGATGCTCCACTCCGGCACGAGTTTTTTGACGCGCTTGACCATGAAATTGACGAGCGTTCCCCGTCCCCAACCAAGCATCTCGCCGATGCGGGTGACGACCACGCGCTCGACTTGCGTCAGGGGCAGAGCCGCCGCGGGGACGGTCAGCAGTTCGAAGGCGGCTGACGATGTCCGCCGTTACCGCGTCAAGACGCGTCGCGGTAACTGACATGAGCCGATCGTCGAGCGAAATCACGGTGGAACTCGCGCGTCTTTCCGCCTTGATGATCTTCGAACTGCGCGGCGAGTGGCGAAGACTTTATCGAACGCCGCCGCCGATGCGGTTGTCCCGCGATCTCTTGACGCGTGGAATCACATATAAACTCCAGGAGAGGTCGCTCGGCGGCCTCTCCAACTCAATCATCTGCAAGCTTCAACGTCTCAATACTGGGTCGCTGTACGGCGATCCGCGAAAGTCAGCTCCGCCGATATCTCTTAAAACCGCCACGCGGCTAGTGCGCGAATGGCGGGGCGTGACGACAGCATCGACGCCATGGCGATTCGGCTCGGGCTGAAGCGCGATTATCTGGCGTGCTCGTACGTCTCTCGTATTTGTCTCCCACGATCGTTCGCGCGATCCTCGATGGCCAACAACCGGTCGAGCTGACGCCGACGCGGCTCGTCTCGCTCTCCAGGAATTTACCGCACGACTGGCAGGAGCAACGGCGGCTCCTCGGATTTGCGCCTGACTGAGATCGCATCAACCCGACAACAACGCTCGACATCTGACCGGACGAAAAACGGCCAGAGAGACACTTGCCGCCTTCGGGCGCGATGTGGCGCGGTTTTGCGTCTCGGGAACGCAACCGATGTGATTGGGGGGCCGCAAGCGACGGAGATGTCGGAGGAATATCGGCACCTTTGATAACTACGAAATGTATTAATATCAATAATTTACGTGGCTGGGGGACCTGGATTCGAACCAAGATTAACGGAGTCAGAGTCCGCTGTTCTACCGTTGAACTATCCCCCAACGGCGCCGCCGCAAAAACGCGCACGAACGGCTGGTGACTTAGAGAGCGGCGCGAACGGTGTCAACCGCCACGCAGCCAATGGACACGCTCACGCTCAACGCCTTCAGACCCTTGCAGGCGGCGCGCCGATCCTGCATGAAGGGAATTTACGCCAGCCTCGTGGCGTTGCAAGGATCGCCGCTCCGCTTCCGGCGATGCGGCGCGAGGCGAGACAGAGCGGCTTCGCGGAATGGATCGAGTGAGGGAATCCGGTCTACCGTCTACGGCGTCGGCGCAGGCTGCGCGCGAACTTCGAACCAACCCCGCCGCCAGCTTCGAACGCCACACCTATGCCGCGCTCGACCTCGGCACCAACAACTGCCGGCTGCTGATCGCCCGCCCCGAGCACCGGCCGCGCCGGCGCAACAACGACTTTCTGCGCATCATCGACGCCTTTTCACGCATCGTGCGCTTAGGGGAAGGCCTCGGCAAGGCCGGCCGGATCAGCGAGGAGGCGATCGAGCGCACCATCGCGGCGCTTGAGATCTGCCGCGAAAAAATGGACGCGCGCGGCGTCACCCGCGCCAGGCTCGTCGCCACCCAGGCCTGCCGCAGCGCGGCGAACGGCGACGAATTCGTCGAGCGCGTGCGCGAACGCACCGGACTGAGGCTCGAGATCATCGATCGCGAAACCGAGGCCCGCTTCGCGGCCCGCGGCTGCGGATCGCTCGCCGATCCCGCCGCTGAAAGCGTGTTGCTTTTCGACATCGGCGGCGGATCCACCGAACTCGTCTGGCTGACGCGCGAACGCCGCAATGAAAATGGCGCCTACGCCTTCCGCGCCTGGACCTCGCTGGAACTCGGCGTCGTGACGCTCGCGGAGCATTTCGGCGGCCGCAGCGTCTCTTCCGAGACCTTCTTGGCCATGTGCCAGCAGGCGCGCGAGAGTCTCGCGCCGTTCGCGCGCCGCATGGCCTCGGAGCGTCGCTGTCCGCGCTTCCATCTTCTCGGCACTTCCGGGACCGTCACCACCCTGGCCGGCGTTCATCTCGGCCTCGAGCGCTATGACCGCTGGCGCGTCGACGGCCTGTGGATGAGCGACGACGACGCGACCCGTGCCATCATGCGGCTGCGCGACATGGATTTCGACGAGCGCGTCGCCAACGGCTGCATCGGTCCGCAACGGGCCGATCTCGTCCTCGCCGGCTGCGCCATCTTCGAGGCGATTCGGGCGCTTTTCCCGGCGCAGCGGACGCGCATCGCCGACCGGGGCTTGCGCGAAGGCATGCTCCTGGAGCTAATGGAGGCTGACGGGGCGCTGATGCGCCGCGTCTAGCGGCTCGGCGGCCGATGCATGGATCGGCAGAATAATCCAGGGTAGCGCATGACGGACGCAGTCGACGAGGCGCGCAGACGCTTCCCTTGCGGCGAGGCGCGGCGATGAGCGAAGGGGGACTCTACCGGCCCTGCGTCGGCGTCCTCCTGCTCAACGCGCAGGGCCTCGCCTTTATTGGCCGGCGGCGCGCCAAGGGCGCCCATGACCGGACGCGCCCCCCCTATCTCTGGCAGATGCCGCAGGGCGGCATCGACGAGGGCGAGACGCCCTATGAGGCGGCGCTGCGCGAACTCTATGAAGAGACCAACGTGTCGAGCGTCGCCCTCCTGGCCGAGGCCTCTGACTGGCTTTGCTATGATCTGCCCAAGGACTCCAACAATCGGTGGAGCGGCAGATATGTCGGCCAGACCCAGCGGTGGTTCGCGCTGCGCTTCACCGGCCATGAGGACGAGATCGACATCCATGCGCCCGGCGGCGGCGTGCATAAGCCGGAATTCGACGCCTGGCGCTGGGAAAAGCTCGCGGCGCTGCCGGAACTCATCGTCCCCTTCAAGCGGACCGTTTACGAGCAGGTGGTGAAGGAGTTTGCGCCGCTCGCCGAGGCGCAGGCCTAAGCCGACCGCAGCAGCCGCGCGGCGAAGAAACCGTCAATCCCGGCAAGCCGCGGATCTTCGTTCCGCCAGTAATGCGGCAAGGTGCGCAGATCGCCGTCGCCGTTGATGAATTCCACGGGGATTCCCTCTTCCGGATCGACCGGCATCCGGCGGAAATCCGGATTGCGGCGCAAAAACGCGGCGATCTGCTGCTCCCCCTCCTCAGGCTCCAGGGAGCAGGTGCAATAGACGATGCGACCGCCGGCGCGCGTCAGCAGCGCCGCGCGATTGAGCAGCTTCGTCTGCAGGCTTGCGAGGCTTTCGATGTCGCCCGGCTTCTTGGTCCAGGGAACGTCGGGGTGACGCCGGATCGTTCCCGTCGCTGAACAAGGGGCGTCGATCAGAATCGCGTCGAAGGGCTGGGCCTGATAGGCGGCCGCGTCGCCGACCGCCACATCGGCGTGCAAATGCAGCCGCGCCAGATTGGCCGCCAGCAGCTTCAGGCGCTCCGCCGAACGGTCGAGCGCGACCACATGCGCGCGGGCGAGCGCCATCTGCGCTGTCTTGCCCCCGGGCGCGGCGCACATGTCCAGCACGCGCTCGTCGGTCCGCGCCGCGAGCAGCCGCGCCGGCAGAGCGGCGGCTGCGTCCTGCACCCACCACTCCCCTTCGTCATAGCCGGGAAGCTCGCTGACCGGCGCGCGGTTGCGCAGCCGCACGGAGCCGGTCGGCATCACGACGCCGTCGAGCCGCTCCGCCCATCCCTGCGGATCGTCCTTCACCGAGACGTCGAGAGGCGGCTCGAGCATATGCATCGCCGCGATCGCGCGCCCCGCTTCTTCGCCGTAACGCTTGCGCCACCGCTGCGCCAGCCACGGCGGCGCGTCATGCTCGCCGCTTGCGGCGATGTCCAGGAATTCCTCGCGACGGCGCACGAGATTGCGCAGCACGCCATTGACCAGCCCGCCAAAGCCCGCGGTTTTCGGTTCAAGGCGGGCCGCGCGAACGGCGAGATCGACGGCGGCGTGGTCGGCGGCTTCGAGAAACAGGATTTGCGCCGCGGCCGCGATCAGCGAGAACTCGAGTCGCGCAGCCTGGCGCGGCAGTCCTTTTTCGAGGAGTTCGCCTAGCGCGTGGCGGATGACGCCGAGCCGCCGCAATGCGACCGTGACGATCGAGCGCGTGAGCGACACATCGCGGGCGTCGAGACCGGAGAGGCGCGAGGGCACGGCGTTCGGCGCGAAACATTCATCGAGCCGATGACCGCCCTGCACGATGTCGCCGATGATGTTGGCGGCGGCGAGTCGCGCCGGCAGACCGGGAATCTTCGCCGCTTCAGCTTCACGCGCCGCTTCGGCGGGGACGAAGCCCTGCCGCGCGCCTTGACGCGCAGGCGCGCGCGCCGATTTGGTCCGGGCGGAAAATGATCTACTGTCGCTGTTCGCCAATCGGCTTCTCCCTCCGCGACCGAGCCGAATCATAGCACAAGTGGCGTCCGCGGCGCGAGGAATGCACAAAGGATCGGCGGTGTCGAAGGCGGAAGACCAACTGAATTCGACCGAGCGGCGCGCGCAAATGCCGCCGGCCGCACAGCGCGCGTTGGCGGAAGCGGAGGCGCGCCGCCGCGAGGCCGAGCAGCGTCCGGCGGCGCCCGAAGAACTCGGAGGCCGCGGCGGACCCGACCCGGCGCGCTATGGCGACTGGGAAGTCAAAGGAATCGCTAGCGATTTTTAAATCCGTGGCGCGAAAGCCGGTTTTTGGAGCGTCCGTTATGAAGAGACGAAGCATATTCTGCGGCCTGTTTCTGTGCCTGACGCTCTCCGGCGCACGGCCCGAATGGGCCCAGGCGCAGAGCGTCGATCTCGCTTCGAGCAGGGTCGTCGACCTCAGCCACGCCTTTAACGCCGAAACGATCTATTGGCCGACCTCGCCGTCGGGATTTGAGCTGAAAGTGCTGCACAAGGGACCGACCAAGGCCGGCTTCTTCTATTTCGCGCAGGCCTTTTGTTCGCCAGAGCACGGCGGCACGCATCTCGACGCGCCGATGCATTTCGCCGAACGCGGCTGGACGAGCACCGATATTCCCGCAGAGCGCTTGGTCGCTCCGGCGATCGTCATCGATGTCGCCGCCAAGGCCGAGGCGAATCCGGACTATATGCTGAGCGTCGAGGACATCGCCGCCTGGGAGGCCGCGCATGGCCACATTCCCGACAAAGCCATCGTGCTGCTGCGCACCGGATGGAGCGCGCGCTGGCCGGACAAGAAGGCGTATCTCGGCGACGACACGCCCGGCGACGCCACGCATCTCCATTTCCCGTCGTTTGGCCCCGAAGCCGCCGCATGGCTGGCGAAAGAGCGCCGTCCGAATTTTATCGGCGTGGATACGGCGAGCGTCGACAACGGACCTTCGCAGGATTTCCAGGTGCACAGGATCATCGGCGCCGCCAATATCGGCGGGCTCGAGAACCTGACCAACCTCGATCAGCTGCCGCCGACAGGCGCGATCGTCGTCGCCCTGCCGATGAAGATCGAAAAAGGCTCGGGCGGCCCCGCGCGCATCATCGCGCTCACGCCGCGGTAAATCCATTTTGTGCGTATGTCGCTGCAGTGAGAGTCTCCTCGCCTCACGGCGCTGCGCGCAAAGACGGGCGCCGCGGTGAGGAAAGATTTTCTCGTTACGACTCCTGATGAGAACCAGGAAACTTGTGAGGGATGCGCGCATGCGCCGCGAGCAGGGACGCGAGTTGCGACTGGCGGCTGACGCCCGTCTTTGCGAAGACCGTCTTGAGCTGATAGCGCACCGTTTCACGTGAGGTTCCGTCGCGACGGGCGATCTGGTCGGGGGTCAGGCCCTCCGCCACCCCGCTCGCCACTCGCGCCTCGGCCGCGGTTAGATCGAATAGCCCTCTGACGAGCGCAATGTCTGGCGTCGAGGGAGCGGCTACCGGGGTGAACGCCAGCACGCCAAACCCGCCTTCGAAAATATCTCGAGACCGGCCCGTGGCGGGAATCAGATGAACGACGACGGGACTTTCGGCCGCCGGCTTGGACGGAAATGAGCGGACCGATGTCGCCGTAGAATTGGAAATCTCCGCGATCGCGCGGGTCAGCAGCGCATTGGCCAATGGGTCGACGAGCGCAATACGGTCTTTTGGCAGCCACGCGAGATGCGACTTCAATGCTTGGAGAAGCGCATTGGTCGCCAGCACTTTTCCCTGCGAATCGAGAATGGCGGCCGGCAGACCGATCATGGCGAGCGCGTCGGCGACCGCTCGCAGCCGCTCCAGCCGCCACCTTGCCGCGAGCATCCCGGCTCGGGCGAGATGGGGGCGCAGCGCGTCAAGACGCCTGACGTCTTCGGCGCTGAATTGAGGAAGCCCGACACGGCGAGCGAGCTGGACGACCACCAAGTCGCCGGTCGGCGCCTTTATCGCCGTCGCGGTGCTGTGATGCAGCCCCGCAGGCCTCAGGCACTCGGCCACCATCGCATCCGCGCGATACTCTTCCTCGGAGAACGCCTCGTGATCGGCGACAAAGCCGGCCCTGTCGGCGGCCAGGAGGCGCGCCGTCGCTTGCGTCCGCGTCACGGCTTCCGAAGCCACAAATGCGCCGGCGGCCTCCATTCCGGCGGAATACCGCCAGCCAAGCCAGGCGTTAACATTTCCAACGGCGACAAATCCGCCTGCGCCGTCAACTAATTGAGCAAGGTCATACATCACCTCTGGCCAGAGGTCGGGGCATGCGGCGGCACCATAAATATCGTCAATGAGCCGTTCAACATTCATTACGGTAATGCTCTTGACAAGAAGGCTATCTTAGCAGGCGCAAGTGATCCGTCTGCGAACACTCTAGATCAGTATAGTAAGTTTTCAACGAAACAATGCCGGCAAGCGCCGCGCGGCAAGTAGCCGCTGCATACGCGATCGAACAAAACCTTCGATGTTTCGTCACGATACGCGGCGTTACTCAAGGCCCTTCGCACGCAAGAAGGACAGCGCCCTTCCCCAGGCGTCCCTCGCCGCCTCCGCCCGATAGCTTTCTCGATAATCGGCGAAAAACGCATGCGGCGCGCCGTCATAGACGACGATCTCGGCGGGCGCGTGCGCCGTCGTCAGGCGCTCGCGCATGGTCTCTATCAGTTCGGTCGGAATGCTCGGATCGGCGCCGCCATAGAGGCCCAACGTCGGCGTTTTCAGCTCCGCGGCCACGTCGATCGGCCATTGCGGCTGCTCCGGGGTATGCGGCCCGTCGAGCCGGCCGTACCAGGGCACGCAGGCGAGGAGCCGGGGATTGTGAACGGCATAGAGCCAGGCGATGCGCCCGCCCCAGCAAAACCCGGTGATCGCCGCGCGCGCGGGGTCTCCCCCTCTGCGGGCGGCGCAAGCGAGCGCCTCATCGAACGCCGCCATCGTCTCGGCGTCCGGAACTTTTGCGACGATGGCCCGGATCGCGTCTATGTCCGGCGCCTGTTGCGGGTCGCCGTAGCGAATGAGGAAGTCGGGCGCGATGGCGACGAAGCCATGCTTCGCGAAACGCCGCACGACGTCGCGGATATGTTCGTGCAGGCCGAAGATTTCCTGCGCCACGAGAATGATCGGGAAATTGGCCCCCGCCAGCGGGCGCGCGAGATAGGCCGGCGCGCCGCCCCGCAGGGTCGTCATGCCCGCCTCGAGCCCCGCCTCGTCCGTGACGATGGCGCCTGGCGAAGGCGCGCCGGCGGCATGGGCGAACTTACCCGGATTGTTCGGCGGCGGGGTCACGAGGCCTCCTGCAAGCTGAGGACGGGCATTAGCTATGAAAAGGACGCGCTTTGTCCAGCCGGCCATTGGACGCCGTTCGGGTTGCTCCCAAAGACCGATCGGGAAGGCGTCCCCACGCCGAAGTCCCGGCGCCGATCTTGCGCCGCACCAGCGGCTTCTCATTGCCCGCGAAAGCGCGTATATCGCCGCACCGTGCTCGGCGGCCCCCGCCGAAGGAGAGGAAGCCCTTGTTCGTCCTCGATCTCGCCCTGGGCGAACGCCCTCTTCCGAGAGCGTTACGAAACGCGGCCGGTCCCATCAAAGGAAACGTCCGATGACGCAGCAATCCGGCGCCGGTCCCGTCCCCGGCGGGGAGGCAACGCAAGCTCATGGGCATCACCGAGACGAGCGCACAAAGGGTGGGCTCGTCGGTCTGATCATCGGGTCGATCGGCGTCGTCTATGGCGACATCGGCACGAGCCCTCTCTACGCTCTGCGGGAGTCGCTCGCCCATCAGGTGGAGCACGACGCGCTGACGGAGGAGTCCGTCATCGGGGCGATCTCGCTGCTCATTTTCGCGCTGATTTTCACCGTCACGATCAAATACGTCATCTTCGTCCTGCGGGCGGACAACCGCGGCGAGGGCGGCATCCTGTCGCTGATGGCGCTGGCGCAGACCGCCATGGGGCGGCGCACGCAATTCGCCTTTCTCGTTGGCGTTGGGGGCGCGGCGCTCTTCGCCGGCGAGGCGATCATCACGCCGGCCATTTCGGTGATGTCGGCGATCGAAGGGCTGGAGCTCGTCACACATCGTTTCAACGAATTCGTTCTTCCGATCACCATCTTCATTCTCGTCACGCTGTTCTGGGTGCAAAGTCACGGAACGGCGCGGGTGGCGGCCTTCTTCGGCCCGATCATGATCACTTTTTTCCTGAGCATTGGCGTGCTCGGCGCGATGCATATCCCGGAAGCGCCGCAAGTGCTGCGCAGTTTTGACCCTCGGCAGGGCATCGCTTTTCTGGTGACGCACGGCTGGCTCGGCTTCGTCGTTCTGGGCTCGGTGTTCCTGGCGGTCACCGGCGTCGAGGCGCTTTACGCCGACATGGGTCATTTCGGCCGCGGCCCGATCAGGACGGCCTGGCTGGGGTTCGTGTTGCCGGCGCTGCTGCTCAACTATCTCGGCCAGGGCGCGCTCGTGTTGTCGCGCCCTGAAGCGGTCGGCAATCCGTTCTTCCTTCTGGCGCCGGACTGGGCGCTGCTGCCGCTCGTGATCCTTTCGACGCTGGCGACGACGATTGCGGCGCAAGCGGTCATCACCGGAGCTTTCTCGCTGTCCCGGCAGGCGATTCAGCTCGGGCTCATTCCTCGCCTGGAGGTGACGCATACGTCGGCGTTTCAGGAGGGTCAGATCTACATCGGCCGCATCAACCGGCTGCTGCTCGTCGGCGTGCTGCTGCTCGTCATCGCCTTTAGAAGCTCGTCCGCGCTGGCTTCCGCCTATGGCATCGCGGTCACCGGCACCATGGTGCTTTCGACGTCGCTCCTGTTCATCGTCGCCTGGCGGAAATGGGGTTGGCCGCTGTTCGTGTCGATCCTCTTCGCCGCCTCGTTCCTCGTCGTCGAATTCGCTTTTCTCGCCGCCAATCTCATGAAGGTGAAGGATGGCGGCTGGGTGCCGCTCGCGCTCGGCGGCTGCGTCATGATCATCATGTGGACCTGGACGCGCGGCACGCGCCTTCTCGCCGAGAAAACCCATCGCGACTCCATCCCGATGATGGAGCTCATCGCCATGCTGCAGAAGTCGAAGCCGACGCGCGTGCCGGGCACGGCCGTCTTTCTGACGAGCGATCCGGCTGTCGCGCCAACGGCGCTGATGCACAATCTCAAGCACAACAAGGTTCTGCACGAGCGCGTGCTGGTGATTTGCGTGAAGACCGAGGACCGGCCGAGGGTCATGCCGGAAAAACGCTTCGAAATCGAAAGGCTCGCGGACGATTTCTACCGCGCCACGCTCCACTACGGCTTCATGGAAAGCCCGCGCGTTCCGGCGGCGCTCGCCGCCATGCGCAAGGCCGGCTTCAAATACGACATCATGACCACGAGTTTCTTCCTTGGCCGCCGTTCGATCAAGGAAAGTCCCTCATCCGAAATGCCGACCTGGCAGGACAAGCTCTACGTCGCGCTCACCCGCCAGGCCGCCAACGCGACGGACTTCTTTTCGATCCCCTCTGACCGCGTCGTCGAATTGGGCGCGCAGGTGACGATTTAGCGCGCGCGAAAACAGTGGACGGGACGGCGCCCAGGGCCTAAGCAACGGCGGCCCGCAGGGCTCGCGCGAGAGCCGAACGCCTCGGCGGCTCCCCGTCGCATCGGGCTTTTTTAACAACCACGCCGCCTTACGAAGGACGTCCGTCGCTTATGCCCACCCGCATCGATGATCGCTTCGCCGCCCTCAAGAAGGAAGGGCGCGCCGCTCTCGTGACCTTCGTGATGGCGGGCGACCCGGATCTCGCGACGTCGCTCGACATCTTGAAAGGCCTGCCCGCGGCCGGCGCGGACGTGATCGAAGTCGGCATGCCCTTCACCGACCCGATGGCCGACGGGCCGGCGATTCAGGCGGCCGGCCTGCGGGCGCTCAAGGCGGGGACGACGCTCAAGAAGACCTTGAAGCTCGTGGCTGACTTCCGCGCCGGAGACGACGTCACGCCCATCGTTCTGATGGGCTACTACAATCCGATTTACGTCTATGGCGTCGACGCCTTCCTGCGCGACGCGCGCAGCGCCGGCGTCGATGGCCTCATCGTCGTGGACCTGCCGCCCGAAGAAGACGCCGAACTCTGCATTCCCTCCCGGAGCGCCGGCCTGAACTTTATTCGCCTCGCAACGCCGACGACCGATGACAAGCGGCTTCCCAAGGTGCTCGAAAATACGAGCGGCTTCGTTTACTATGTGTCGCTTACCGGCATCACCGGCGCGGCGCTCGCGGATTACGCCGGCGTAAGCCAGGCGGTCGCGCGCATCAAGCGGCATACGGGTCTGCCGATCGCCGTCGGCTTCGGCGTCAAAAATGCGGAGAGCGCCGCCGAGATCGCCCGCAACGCCGATGGCGTCGTCGTCGGCACCGCGCTGGTGGAAGCGCTCAGGGCCTCGCTCGACGCCGAAGGCCGCGCCGCGCCCTCAAGCGTCGCCGCGGTGACAGGGCTCGTCGCGTCGATCGCCGAAGGCGTCAAGGACGCCAGGCCGAAGGGCGGCGTGATGAGTTGGCTGACGAGGCTCGTGTCATGAACTGGTATTCGAACGTCGTCCCCCCGAAGATCAAGGCGCTGATTAAGCGCGAGGCGCCGGAAAATCTCTGGGTCAAATGCCCCGAGAGCGGCCAGCTGGTCTTCCACAAGGACATTGAAGCCAATCTCTTCGTCGTTCCCGGCTCGGGCTATCACATGCGCTGCCCGGTCGAAACGCGGCTCGCCAGCCTTTTCGACAATGGCGAATGCGAACTGCTTCCAACGCCGGAAGCGCCGCTCGACCCGCTGAAATTCCGCGACATCAAGCGTTACGTTGACAAGCTGAAGGAATATCGAACGCGAACCGGCATGGCTGACGCCGTGACGCTCGCCTTCGGAAATCTCGAAGGGGCGCCCGTCACGGTCGCCGTTCAGGACTTCGAGTTCCTGGGCGGCTCGCTCGGCATGGCGGCGGGCGAAGCGATCATCGCCGGCTGCGAACATGCGCTCGCCAAGCGCTCGCCCTTCGTGATTTTCACCGCCTCCGGCGGCGCACGCATGCAGGAGGGCATGTTCTCGCTCATGCAGATGCCGCGCACGACCATCGCCGTGCAGCGCCTGCGCGAGGCGCGCCTGCCCTATATCGTCGTGCTGACCAATCCGACGACGGGCGGCGTCACCGCCTCCTACGCCATGCTCGGCGACGTGCAGATCGCCGAGCCCGGCGCGATCATCGGATTCGCCGGCGCCCGCGTCATCGAGCAGACGATCCGCGAGAAGCTCCCCGAAGGCTTTCAGCGCGCCGAATATTTGCGCGATCACGGCATGGTGGACATGGTGGTGCCGCGACAGGAAATGCGCGAGACGCTGGCGCGCCTGTGCGGGCTGCTGACCAAGTCGCCGCCGCGACGCGCCGCCGCCTGACCGTCGCGAGGCGCAGCCGCAATGGATCAGCATGACGCGATCCTGTCGCGACTGCTCACGCTCCACCCAAAGAAGATCGATCTGTCGCTTGGGCGCACCGAGCGGCTGCTCGAGGCGCTCGGGCGCCCGGACCTCAGGCTGCCGCCGACCATTCACGTCGCCGGAACGAACGGCAAGGGCTCGACCATCGCCTTTCTCCGGGCGATGCTCGAATCCGCCGGCAAGCGCGTGCATGTCTACACGTCCCCTCACCTTCTCCGCTTCAACGAACGCATTCGCCTGGGCGCCGAAGGCGGCGGAAAGCTCGTCGACGACGAACGCCTGAACGCGGCGCTCGAGCGTTGCGAACAGGCGAACGCGGGCCAACCGATCACCTTCTTCGAGATCACCACCGCCGCCGCCTTCTCGCTGTTCGCCGAAGCGCCGGCCGACTGGCTGCTGCTGGAGACGGGTCTCGGCGGACGCTATGACGCGACCAACGTCATCGCCGATCCCAAATGCGCCATCATCACCTCGATCTCCCTCGACCATTTGGAGTTCCTTGGGGATACGGTCGAAAAGATCGCCCATGAGAAGGCCGGGATATTGAAACGCGGGGCGCCGGCGATCATAGGCTTCCAGTCGGAGCCCGTGTCGAGGACGCTCGAGCGGGAAGCGCTGCGCGTCGGCGCGCCGCTCATCGTCGCCGGCCGGGACTTTCACATCGTCCACGAGAACGGGCGCCTCGTTTACGAGGACGAGCGCGGACTTCTTGATCTCCCGCTGCCGCGGCTCGCCGGACGCCATCAGCATGAAAACGCCGCCGGCGCCATCGCCGCCCTGCGCGCGGTGGCGCCCGAGGTTCCGACGTCAGCGATCGAAGCCGGGCTGACGCGCGCCGAGTGGCCTGCGCGCCTGCAGCGGCTCACACGCGGGCGCATCGTCGATCTCGCGCCCCCGGGCGCCGAGGTGTGGCTCGATGGCGGCCATAATGAAGACGGCGGCCGGGTGCTCGCCGAGGCAATGGCCGAGTTTCACGACAAGGCGCCGCGCCCGCTGGCGCTCATCTGCGGCGCGCAGACGACGAAGGACATTCGCGCGCTGCTCAAGCATTTCGTGGGGCTGGCGCGCGAGGTCGTCGCCGTGCCGGTCGAGGGCGAACATAAGAGCTGGCCGCCCGAGGAAGTCGCGAGTCTGGCCAGGGCTGAAGGCATGCCCGGCGCCGCCGCCGGCGGCGTCGAGGAAGCGTTGGCGCTCCTCTCGACGCGCAGCTTCGACGCGCCGCCGCGTGTGCTCATCGCCGGTTCGCTCTATCTCGCCGCCTCGGTGCTGGCCGCTAACGGCTCAGTCGTCGACTAGGCGGATCCTGTCCGACGAGATTCACGGCGCCGCGAATAGTGTATATGAGACGGGCGCGGCGCTTCACGGCGTCACTCTCAATCGAGGCGGCTGAGGTTCGTCTTTCCCCCGGAGCTTAAGTTCATGACCCTGATGTTGGCGAGCGTCCTCTCCCGCGAAGAGGCGGACATCGCCCTGTCGCGGGGCGCCGACATCGTCGACTGCAAAGCCCCTTCGCGTGGCGCGCTTGGCGCGCTGCCGCTGAATACGGTCGCCGAGATCGTCGCCTTCGTCGACGGCCGTCGCCCGGTGAGCGCCGTTGTCGAGCTGCCGCACGATGTTGCGCATGCGCTGCGCGACTTCGAAGAGATTGTCGCCGCAGGGGCGGACTATGTGAAGTTCGCCCTGCCGGCGACGCCCGACGCCGTCGAGATCATCGACGCGCTGGCGCCGCTGACCGCGAAAACCAGGCTCGTGGCCGTGCTCTTCGCCGATCTCGGTCCGGAATTCGACATCCTCGAGCCGCTGGCCGGCGCCGGCTTTCATGGCGCGATGCTCGACACCGCGCATAAGGGCAAAGGCCGGCTGCTTGACTATATGAGCGTCGGCGCGCTGTCCGAATTCGTCGCGCGCTGCAGCAATGTCGGACTCGCCTCCGGCCTGGCCGGCGCTTTGGAGCCTCCCGACGTGCCCCGCCTGCTCGTCACCGGGGCGGACGTGCTCGGCTTTCGCGGGGCGCTCTGCGCGCATGGCGACCGCCGCGCCGCGATCGACGCGCGCGCCACGGCGCTCATTCGCGACCTGATCCCTTCCGCGCGAGATGCGCAAGCCGCCTTTCACGCCCACTGGTCATTCCTCGGCCGCGGCTACATCGAACCCCCCGGCGCGAACGACACCGATTGCGTGTTTCTCAAGGATTATGTCGCGCCGGTCGAAATCGGCGCTTACGCCCATGAACACGGCCACACGCAGCGCGTGCGCTTCAACGTCGAAGCGGACGTGACGCGCGTCAACGGCTCCGACGACATGCGTTCGATCTTTTCCTACGACGTGATCATGGACGCGATAAAAATGATTCTCGCCGGCGGCCATATAGAGCTTGTCGAAACCATCGCCGAGCGTCTCGCGGAGAGCGTGCTGCTCCATGAGCGCGTGCGCGCCGTCACCGTGCAGGTGGAAAAGCTCGACGTCGCGCCGGGCGCGGTCGGGGTAAAAATTCGCCGCGCGCGCGCCCATGAGGAGGCGCGTCGCCTGCAGCCCGCGCCGCTGCGCATCGATGCCGTCAAGTAGCGCGCCCCTCGTCGTCAAACTCGGCGGGAGTCTGCATGCCTCGCCGGCGCTCGACGAGTGGCTCGCGGCGCTCAAGCGCTGGCTCCGGCCGCTGACCATCGTTCCTGGGGGCGGACCCTTCGCAGACGCGGTGCGCGCCGCGCAGCCGGTGATGCGCTACGACGACAGCGCGGCGCACGCCATGGCGGTTCTCGCGATGGAGCAATATGCCCTGGCGCTGGCGAGCCGAGAGCAAGCGTTGGAGCTCGCGGGCTCCGTCGAAGCGATCCAGGCGGCGCAGGCGCGAAGACGCATCGCGCTGTGGCGCCCGAGCGGCATGGTCGCCGCCGCTAAAGATATCGCGCCGTCCTGGGAGGTCACCTCCGACAGCCTCGCCGCGTGGCTCGCCCGAAAAACGGGCGCACGCGGGCTGCTGCTGATCAAGAGCGTCGACGTCAGCGACGGCGCCGGGCTGCGCGAGATTGTGCGCGAGGGCGTTGTGGATCCGGCGCTTCCGGATTATCTCGGTGAGACGCCGCTCTTCATCGCCGGTCCCTCATCTCTCCCCCGCGCAGGCGCGCTCCTTGCCGAAGGCGTTCCGCCGGGCTCAGCCATCGTAACTTTTCCAACGCGGAAGTCCGCCTGATGACCAAGAAGAAAGTAGTCACGCCGCGCTGGGGTTGGGCGCTCACCGGATCCGGGCATTTCTTCACCGAATGCCTCGACATGATTCGCACGCTCGATCATGTCGACCTCTTCGTCAGCAAGGCGGCGGCTGAAGTCGTGCGCATGTATAAGCACGATCTTTCGCTGCCCGAGACGGTGCGCATCTTCAAGGACACGACGGCGAGCGCGGCGCCGGTCGGGAACTTCTACTACAATTTCTACCACACGCTGGTGCTCGCGCCCGCGACGTCGAACACTGTGGCGAAATGCGTCGCCGGCATCTCGGACAATCTCGCGACCAATGTCTTCGCACAGGCCGGCAAATGCCGCGTGCCGACGATCGTCTTCGCCTGCGACACCGCGCCCGAACTCGAAACTCGCGCGCCAAAGGGAATGGTGATGGTCTATCCGCGTCGCATCGATCTGCAGAACACCGACGCGCTCAAATCCTTCGAAGCGACGCAGGTCGTTGAGAGTCTCGCAGCGCTGCAGGAGGCGGTGGTGCGTCGTCGCCGCGAAGTCGAGCCGCAACCTTAACGAAAGCTCCCTATGAGCGAGCGCCTGCTGTTCCTCACCGGCCATCTCGCTTTGCCGCGGTTGGAGCGGATGGTCGCGAGCTTCGGCGAAACGGCGCAGGGCTGGCGCATCCACGACATCGGCGTGAAGGTCGCGGCGCTGATGACGCAAGAGATCATTCAGCGCCGCCTGCCGCGGCCCGTGCAAGCCGACCGCGTCATATTGCCGGGGCGCTGTCGCGCCAATCTCGACGCGCTGACCGACGATTTCGGCGTGGCCTTCGAACGCGGGCCGGAGGAGATCGCCGATCTTCCAGCCTATCTCGGACGCGGCGGCGCGGCGCCCGATCTCTCCCGCTACGACATGCAGATTTTCGCCGAGATCGTCGACGCGTCAAAGATGAGCGTCGCGGAGATCATGGTTAAAGCGCGTGAACTCGTCGCCGGCGGCGCCGACGTCATCGATCTCGGCTGTCTGCCGGACACGCCTTTCAATCATCTCGAGGAAACGATCGCGGCGCTCAAGGCCGACGGCCTGAAGGTGAGCGTCGACTCGGCGAATGTCGCGGAGCTTGAACGCGCCGCGAAAGCCGGCGTCGATCACCTATTGAGTCTCGACGAAGAAACGCTTTCGATCCTTCCCGACCGGTCGCCAATCGTTCCAATCCTGACGCCGCGGCCGCATGGCGATCTCGACTCGCTGCAGCGCGCGGCGCGCCGCGCTCGCGAGCGCGGCATCAGCGCCATACTCGATCCTATCCTCGATCCGATTCATTTCGGTTTCGCCGCATCGATCGCGCGCTACGTCGAGCTGCGCGCGCGCGAGCCCGAGGCCGAGATCATGATGGGCACCGGAAATCTCACGGAACTGACCGACGCCGACTCGGCTGGCGTCACCGCGGCGATGCTCGGCATATGTTCCGAACTCGAGATCCGCCATCTGCTCACCGTGCAGGTTTCGCCGCACACGCGGCGGACTCTGCAGGAGCACGACGCCGCGAGAAGGCTGATGTTTGCGGCGCGCGCAGACCGCGCGCTGCCGAAAGGCTATAGCGACGCGCTGCTGCAGATCCACGACCGCAAGCCTTACGCCGCAACGCCGGAAGAGATCGCCGAGCTTGCACGCGAACTGCGGGATGCTAATTTCCGCATAGAGACGACCCGAGACGGCGTGCACATCTACGCCAAGGGTTTCCACCATGTCGCGGCCGACGCAATGGCGCTCTTTCCGCATCTTGCCGTCGAACATGACGGCGCCCACGCCTTTTACCTTGGCGCGGAATTGATGAAAGCCGAGATCGCCTACAAGCTCGGCAAGCGCTATCGTCAGGACGAGCCTCTCGCCTTTGGCGTCGCGACGGACATCGACGCAGAGGATGCGACCCGCTTCAAGGAAATGGGCCACACCATGCGCAAAGCGGGCGAGGGACCTGCGAAAGATGCCTCTGATACATGAATGCGTCGTCACGACGCTGTCGCCGGAAGGTCGCCCGCATATCGCGCCGCTCGGACTGATCGAGGAAGACGGCTTCTGGATCGCCGCGCCGTTTCGCCCTTCTTCGACCCTGTTCAATCTCACGCATAATCCCAGACTGACGGCGAACTTCACCGACGATGCGCGCATCTTTGCCGGCCTCGTCACGGGACGCCGCACCTGGCCGCTCACCGATATCGAGGGCTGGCCGGCGCCGCGCCTTTCCGCCGCGCTGGCGCACGCCGAACTCGTCGTAGCTCGCGTCGAGGAGCATGAACTGCGGCCGCGCTTCTTCTGCAGGGTGAAGCGCATTGAATCGCATCGCGCTTTTCTCGGCATGAATCGGGCGCGCGCCGCCGTGCTTGAAGCGGCGATACTCGCGACGCGGCTCGACATGCTGCCGCCCGACAAAATCGAGAGCGAGCTCGCTTATCTGCAGATCGCCATCGACAAGACCGCCGGCGAGGCCGAGCGCGAAGCCTGGGACATGGTGAGGGCGAAAATCGACGCGCATCAGCACGCCAAGGTCGACGCGGCCCAATAGGCGCGACAGCGACACTGGGTTAAGCGGGCCTCGAGTCTGGCAGCAGCGCCAGCGCCGCCGCCGGGGCGCAATTCGCCGCTCGATCGACCAAAGCCGGCGACGCCGCGATCAGCTCGGCAAAATCGACGAATGTCCGCCCCTGCGTCAAAGCCAGACGCGCCGCAAGCTTGCGGCCGACGCCGGCGCCGACGATCGGCGCCTCGAAGGCGAGCGCGCCGCGCGATTGAATCAACGCAATCTGGTCTTCGATGACGCGTCGTTGCGCGCGCGCCAAATATTCAGCAAAGGCGCGCCACTGAGCTTCGCTCAGTTCGACGGCGTCGCGCCCGGCAAGGCGCGCCAGTCGCGCGCGCGAGGCCGCGACCGTCTTCGGTCGTCCGTCCGCTGTCGGCGAAAGATCGGCGTCTGTTTCGCCTTCGGCGAGATCGCCGAGCACGCGTCGCACGTCCGCCATCGACGCGAAGGCTTCGTTGACGAGCGGCGTCCATCGTCCGGCGACCGGCGCGCGAGGCGCATAGGCCTGAGGCGCGCCGCGCGAAAAGCCCGCGTAGGCGAGTTCGCCGCCAGCGAGGCGCTCGGCGTCGCTGGCTCCAAGCGCGACAATGCGGCCGGCGTAAATGGGCGTCAGATCGGTCGTCGTCGAGCCGATGTCGATGAACAGCGCATCAGCGCAATGACTCGCAACGAGTTCGGCCGAGGCGCGCCAATTGGCGGAAGCAACGGCTTCGACATTGGCGCCGACGCCGTCACGCGTGATGAAGCCGCGCTCGCCAGCGTAGAACAGGATGTCGGGAGCGCCGATCTCGCGGGCGGCGATGGCGGCGACCATAACGACTCCGCGCGCCCTGCTCTCGAAGGCGTCGGAGAGCTCCGCCGTCATCGTGACGCGATGACGCTCGGCCGCGCCGATTGCCGCGTGCGCGTCGCGAAGCGCCTGCTCCAGGCTCGCGACGCTTTCGTGAGGCGCGCAGGCGAACTGGACGACAGCCGTCAGGCGGCCGTTATCCGCCCGCGCCGCCTTCACATGCGCGCCGCCAATATCCCAGCCGATGACCGCCGCCATGCGCTTCTCCCAAAAGAAAAGGGGAGCCGCTCGGCTCCCCTTCGATTTTTGAAGACGCTTACGCGACTCAGTTCGGCGCGAAGGGGTGCTTGGCTTCGTTGCGCTTGGCGACGACCTCGGAGGCCTTCGGCTCGCCCTTGACGGCGCGCGCGATCGCTTCCTTGGTCGCGGTGTAGTTGTAGTCCTGGATCTTCTTGTCGTCCGAAGCGTCCCAGTGAATGAACACGCCGACCGAAATGAAGATGTCGTCGGCTTCGTCGACCGGGATCACGCCCTCGGCGACCGAATCCGCAACAGCCTTGGCGACGCCATGCTGCGCCGGGCCGAACATCTGCACCGCCTGCTTGGCGCCCTTGATCGTCACCTTGTTGAAGAGGATCGTGTTGGGCTTGCAGAGC
>JBPFDX010000092.1:0-83682 GCA_051061385.1 Methylocystis sp. | reverse complement strand
AACCACCGTTCGAGATCGGACTTCCAGCTCTCGTCCATGGTCGGCCCTCCAAAACGCCGACCAGCTATGAATCACGCAAAGTGATCCGAGGGAATCCCAAAAATGCCCGACCCTTCAACAATCTGCCAAAGTAGTGCTAGCTCGACCCGTCAAACGGTCCGCGGTTCCCCGATCCGTCCCTCGCCGCTGACGAGAGGGCGGCAACCCTCTCCCAGGTTCCTTCTCCCAAGCGGCGCCGAAAGTCATAAGACAAGCGGATTCACATTAAACCGGCTCATATTCTGCGGCGGCGAAGAAGTTCGCGCATTCCTGCGGCGTGAACTCTTCGAGCACGGCGGCGATCCTATCCCAGAGGGTGCGTCGACGGTTCGCTCGGCGGCCTTTCGCAGCAACGCCTTGAGTTTCGAGAAGGCCATCTCGATCGGGTTGAAATCCGGACCGTAGGGCGGGAGATAAAGCAGCGTTGCGCACGCCAGCGCCCTTGTGGCTGCCGAGAATGTCCATGACGACGATGTCGCCTTTGCGTAGCGTCGGAACGAGAACCTGATCGACATAGGCCTGGAACCAGAGCCCGTTGATCGGTCCGTCGAGTACAAAAGGCGCCGTTAAGCCCGTGTGGCGAAGGCCGGCGACGAAGGTCGTCGTTTTCCAATGTCGATGCGGGACGCTGGCGCGCAGCTTCTCGCCCTTCGGGGCGCGCCCGCTCTTGCGCGTGTTGAGTCCCGGTATCTGGTGGAGCGGAACGAGTATGAATCCGTGGGGCTCTTTCGTCCAGAGCTTGCAGATGAACTCGTGGGGTGTGAGGCCTTTGAGCGTCTTCAGGCGGCGGGCGCAGTTGTATTCGGTGACGAAGTTGGCAAGATGCGTGTGCAGTTCGGCGTGCGTTTCGTAAAAGTAGCGTTTGACGGTCGCCTCTTTGATACCGGTTCATTCGTTCGACCTGACCATTGGTTCAGGGATGCTTGGGTTTGGTCAGTCGATGATCGATATCGGCGCGGGCGCAGGCGAATTCGAAAGCATGTGCGCGAAACCGCTTGCCCTCGGCGAGCATTCGTTTGATTTCTACTGGGGCCCAGGTGTCACCAGCCCGATCGGTGAAATGAATTCCGTTGTCGGTGAGCACCGTGTGGACTTTGTAGGGAACGGCCTTGATCAGAGCGAACAGAAAGTCGGCGGCGACTTGCGTCGTGGCCCATGCAGCTCCACAAGAGCGAATTTCGAGGTCCGGTCGATCGCCACGAACATGTAGAGCTTTCCTTCGGCCGTTCGAACCTCGGCGAGGTCGATGTGGAAAAAGCCAATCGGATAGGCTTTGACTTTTGCTTGGCGGAGACTTCACCGTCGATTTTTGGCAGCTGTGAAATGCCGTGCCGCTGAAGACAGCGGTGCAACGACGCCCGCGTCAGATGCGGGATCGTCGCCTGCAAGGCGTAGAGGCAATCATCGAGCGGCAGCAGCGTGTGACGGCGGAAGGCGACAATGATCGCCTCCTGCTCGATCGTCAGAACTGTCGACCTCGGCTCTTTAGGGCCTGTGCGCTCGTCGCAAACCGAGGACCGCTTCTTCCGTTTGGCGATGGTCTTCTGGTTGACGCCATAGCGCTTGGCGAGGGCTCTCAAGCTCTCTTGACTATCCTGTATCGCTCGACGCACCGCCGCCGTCGTGCGGGCGCTCCCGTGGAGAATCTGGCCCATAGCGCATCCCTCCAGTCGCTGAAGAAGATTGCACCATAAAACTCCGGGAAATGCGCAAGTCGGGTAATCCCAACTTGTAGGCGGCTCCTCAGCGCGAGGGAGCGGATGGCTGTCCTTCACCAGACGCCCAGCGTCTCGCGCCCATTTTTTCCGCCGCATTTCTGCGATGCAATCAAAAATCGTGATTCGCAGCCGGGCAGCTTAAAGGACCTACGGCGAAGCACGCGTTAGGGAGCCGTCTTCCCACAACATATCGCGTCGGTTTTCTTGCTTTCCCCTGCACTTTGTGGCGGTCTTCTGAGCATGAAATTCGAGCGCCTGCGCCTTTTGGGCTTCAAAAGCTTCTGCGAGCCGACCGATTTCCTCATCGAGCCGGGCCTGACCGGCGTCGTCGGCCCCAATGGCTGCGGCAAGTCGAATCTCGTCGAAGCCCTGCGCTGGGTGATGGGCGAGAACTCCTACAAGAACATGCGCGCGTCGGGCATGGACGACGTGATTTTTTCTGGCGGCGGCTCGCGTCCGGCGCGCAACCTCGCCGAAGTCGGGCTTGTTCTCGACAATTCCGCGCGCACCGCGCCCGCGGCCTTCAACGATGCCGACGCGATCGAAGTCACGCGGCGAATCGAGCGCGAGCAGGGCTCGACCTATCGCATCAACGGCCGCGAGGTGCGCGCCCGCGACGTGCAGATTCTCTTCGCCGACGCGGCGACCGGCGCGCGTTCGCCCTCGCTCGTGCGTCAGGGCCAGATCGGCGAGATCATTTCGGCGAAGCCGCAGGCGCGCCGCCGCATCCTCGAGGACGCCGCCGGCGTCGCCGGCCTGCATTCGCGCCGGCACGAGGCGGAGCTGCGCCTCAACGCGGCTTCCGAAAATCTCACCCGCCTCGAAGACGTGCTGAAGCAGGTCGACAGCCAGGCCGACAGCCTCAAGCGGCAGGCGCGGCAGGCCACGAAATATCGCGGCCTCGCGGCGCAGATCCGCAAGAATGAGGCGCTCGCCGCGCTCGTCGCCTATCAGCTCGCGGCCGAACAGCTGCAGGCGGCGGCGGAGAAGCTCGACGCCAGCCGCGCCGGCGTCCAGGAGCGCACGCTGGAGCAGGCGGAGGCGGCGAAGTTCCAGGCCATCGCCGCGCATGAGCTGCCCCCCTTGCGCGAGAAGGAGGCCGAGGCCGGCGCCGCGCTGCATCGGCTCGTCGCGGCGCGTCAGGCGCTCGAGGCCGACGAGCAGCGCGCCAAGGAGCGAATCGCGGAACTCCAGCGGCACATCGAGCAATTCAGCCGCGATCTCGAACGCGAGCGCGCGCTGATTCAGGACGCCGCGGAAGTCGCCGAGCGGCTTGAGCATGAGCGCGCCGAGCTGCAGGGCGGCGACGCCGGCGACGCCGAGCGTGAGGCGGAAGCGCAGTCGCGGCTCACCCAGATCGAATCGACTTTGGCGGCGACCGAGGCCGAGCTGTCGAGCGCGCAGGAGCAGCTCGCCGGCGTCAACGCGAAGCGGGCGGCGCTCGAATCGGCGCTGCGCGACGAGAATCAGCGGGTCGGCCGCTTCGAGGCCGAGCTGACCCGCATCGAGACGGAATTCGCGCTGATCGCCGGGCAGGGCGGCGGCGCCGACGAGGTCGAGCGTCTCGCCCAAGCCTTTGAGCAGGCGGCTGAGGACGCGCGCGGCGCCGAAGAGACCGCGCAGGCGGCCGAAGCCGCCTATCGTCAGGCGCGCGAAGCCGAGACCGCCGCCCGGGCGCCGCTGGAGCAGGCGGCGCTGCGCGCGCAGCGGCTCGAGACGGAGACCCGCACGCTCGAAAATCTGCTGCAATCGGGCTCCGGCGGCCTTTGGGCGCCGGTGGTCGAGAGCATGACCGTCGAGAAGGGTTACGAGACGGCGCTTGGCGCGGCGCTCGGCGACGATCTCGACGCCTCGGCCGAAGATTCGGCGCCGGCGCACTGGTCGGTGACGCCAAGCGAGGGCGACCCGGCCCTGCCGAACGGCGTGCGCGCGCTCGGCGAGCTTGTCGACGCGCCGCCGGCGCTGCGGCGCCGCCTGGCGCAGATCGGCGTCGTGCTGCGCGCCGAAGGCCAAAGCCTGCGCAAGCTCCTGAAGCCCGGCCAGCGACTCGTCTCCAAGGAGGGCGATCTGTGGCGCTGGGACGGTTTCACCCAGGCCGCCGAGGCGCCGACCGCCGCCGCGCGTCGCCTCGTCGAGAAGAACCGGCTGGCGGATCTGCGCGTCGAGGCCGCCACCGCGCGCGAAACCGCCGATGCGCTTAGCGAAGCGCTGAACGCCGCGCGCGAAGCCGCGCGCGAGGCTGCGCAGGCCGACGTCGAGGCGCGCGACGCGCAGCGCCGCGCCCGCGCGCGGCTTGAAGAGGCGCGCGAGCGCCATTCCACGGCGGAGCGCCGTCAGGCGCAGATCGCCCAGCGGCTTTCGGCGCTGCAGGAAGCCAAGGCGCAGACGCTCGCCAATCGCGACGAGGCGGCGCAGAAGCGCGCCAGCGTGACGCAGTCGCTGGACGAACTTGAAGAACCGGCCTTCCTTGCTGGCGCGCTGGAGAATCTGCGCGGCCGGGCCATGGCCGAGCGCGCGCAGGCGGGCGAGGCGCGGGCCGCGCTTGCCGGCTTGCGCCATGAGAGAGCGGCGCGCGCCGCGCGGCTCGCGGCGATCGCGCGCGACGCCTCGTCATGGGCGCAGCGGCGCGATCGCGCGCAGGACCGCATCGGCGAGCTGGAAGAGCGGCTGGCCACTGCGCAGGAGGAGCACACGCGCCTGAGCGATGCGCCCGACGCCTTCATCGGCCAGCGCCGCGCGCTGATGAACGCGCTCGAAGAGGCGGAGTCCGCGCGCCGCGACGCCTCCGACGCGCGCGCCAGCGCCGAAACGCGTCTCGCCGAGGCGGACCGCGCCGCCCGCGCCGCGCTCGAGGCGATGAGCGCCGCGCGCGAAGAGATGGCGCGCAGCGAAGCGCAGCTGGACGCGGCGCGCCAGCGCGTCGTCGACGTCGAGCGCGCCATCGCGCATGATCTCGAATCGACGCCGCAAGCGCTCGCCCAGCTCGCCGAGGTCAAAGACGGCGACGATCTGCCGGAGATCGCCGAGATCGAACGCCGGCTCGAAAATTTGCGCGCCGATCGCGAACGGCTCGGCGCCGTCAATCTGCGCGCCGAGGACGAACTCACCGACGTCGAGGCGCAGCGCGAAAAGATGATCGCCGAGCGCGACGACCTATCGGAGGCGATCAAGAAATTGCGCGCCGCGATCGCCAGCCTCAACAAGGAAGGCCGCGAGCGGATGATCGCCGCTTTCGACAAGGTCAATGAACATTTCAAGGAGCTGTTCACGCTGCTCTTCGACGGCGGCTCGGCCGAATTGCAGCTCGTCGAAAGCGACGATCCGCTCGAGGCGGGTCTCGACATTCTCGCCCGGCCGCCCGGCAAGAAGCCGACGACGATGACGCTGCTTTCGGGCGGCGAACAGGCGCTGACCGCCATGTCGCTGATCTTCGCGATCTTCCTCACCAATCCGTCGCCGATCTGCGTGCTCGACGAAGTCGATGCGCCGCTCGACGACAGCAATGTCGAGCGCTTCTGCGATCTCCTGGACGAGATGCGCAAGAAGACCGACACGCGCTTCGTCACCATCACGCATAATCCGATCACCATGGCGCGCATGGACCGGCTGTTCGGTGTGACGCAGGCCGAACGCGGCATTTCGCAGCTCGTCTCCGTCGATCTCGAACAGGCGGAGAAATTCGCGCTGGCGAGTTAATGGTTCGGCCTCCTAAATCGACAGTGAGTAGCTTCCTCACCGGTTAAGTTCTTGTTATTTTGGGAGGCCCTTGTGGGCGCGCGGAGAAGGCCCAAAAAGCCACAATTACCGCCTGAACCGACGCGAAAGAGCGAGTCAATTGCGCTGCGTTTATGCGCATCCACGGCTCGCCATAAGTTCACGGCCACCACCGCAAATACATTTAGATTTGTTCTTCACTCCGCAAGTGGCATTTGGTTCAAACGTAATAAGATCATGGACCTTGTGTTCCGCTGTTTTACCTTGTTAAGCGTGGGATATCTTGTATGGGATCGCGTTTTTGAAACTGAGGTCACCATCTCATCGCCTGCATCCGATCCGCACGATCCATTCAAGTTCCCTTTTAGCCTTTCCAACAATAGCCACATCTTCACGATTAGAAATCTCGATTGGTCTTGCCAGGTCGTTCACATGAACGTCGGCGCAATCACATTTGACAATGTGTCCGCAGGGAACAGCGATCATTCCACCGAAATTCCTCCCGGACGGACGCTCGTGGTTCCATGCAAATCGCTCTACAAAGGCCCTCCACCTACTAATCTTTCGCTACAAATAAACGTCCTATACGACGTTAGAGTTTTCGGTATCATTCCATATTTAAGGTGCCGGTCAGAGATATTCAGATGGCACGATGAAGCGTCGAACCCTACGTGGATCAAGGGAGAAGAAGCTGGCGGCAGAACCAAGTATCAGCCGATTCAAAGAGGAGGCGGATGTCTTTCTATAAGCGAAGCGACGATGCGCTCGTGGCACCGCTAGAGAGATAACCGTAGCTGCGCAGCGCTCTGAGAATTCTTGTAGTCCGCACGCTTCGTTAGCAACGCTGGACTGCGGTGTGCCGTAGGCGAAGCTGACATGACCAGAAGCGAATTCGTTCTGCGTTCGGCGATCTTCATCGCGCTCGCCCTGACGCCCTTTCTCGTCTACTTGCTCTTCAACGTCATCGTGCTTGCTACGGGCGCGGTGCTCGTCGCGACGCTCATTCATCTCGTCGCGACGCCGTTCCTAAAGCTGCGATTGCCGCGCGGCGTGGCGCTCGCGCTGTCGGGCCTGCTGATCGCGTCGGTCATCGGTGGAACCTTCTATCTCTTCGGCCGCACAATGGCGGCGGAGTTTCACGAGGTGCTGCGCCGGGCCGAAGACACGGCGGACGCCATCTCGCTTGCCATCAGCCGGTCCGGACTCTCCGACTACCTGCCGAAATCGTTCAGCGAGAATGTTTCGCTGTCGGATCTCGTCGGACGTTCATTCACCATCAGCGTCGAAGCCGTCCTCGGCGGCCTCGTCGCCTTCTTCGCCGGCGTATTTCTCGCGAGCGAGCCGGCGCTGTACAGCGAAGGCGTCACGCTGCTGTTCGCGCCGCGCTGGCGAAATAGAGCGCGCGAAACGCTCGGCCATGTCTCCACCGCGCTGCGCCGGTGGCTGCTCGGTCAGATGATCGAAATGGTGACGGTGGGCGTCATGGCCGGCGTCGCCGTGTGGCTCATCGGCCTGCCGTCGCCCTTCGCGCTCGGCGCGATATCGGGGCTGTCGGAGTTCATTCCCTACATCGGGCCGATCCTGGCGATCTTTCCTTCCGTCGCGGTCGCTGCGACGGTCGGACCCTACGCCATGCTTTGGACGATCCTCGCCTATCTCGCCATTCATCAGCTCGACGGCAACATGATCATGCCGCTCATTCAGCGGCAATTGGTGCGCGTGCCGCCGGCGCTCATGCTGATTTCGATTGCGCTGTTCGGCACGCTGTTCGGCCTCGGCGCAACGATCTTCGCTGCGCCGCTGACTGTGATCATCTATGTCGCGGTGATCAAACTTTATCTGCGCGATACGCTTGGCGAGCCGACGCCTCTGCCGGGAGAGAAGGCGCATCCGAAGAGTTTGCCCGGCGCTCCATAAGTTTGAGTCTGTGGTAGGATGCGGCCGATGAAAACGATCAAGATCACGGAAGTGAGAGTGACTCTCTTGGCGCTTGTCGAAGACCCTGCGCCGGAGCGGCCGACTATGATCGATCGGCGCGGCGTCGCCCTGGCGATGTTGGGCCCATAGACGAGGCGGGAAAGCTTGGTCAGCAGAAGGCGCGCGGCTTCGCCGATCTGCTATTGTCCTTTCCCGGCGGCGCCGAATTCGAGCGCAACGCCTCGCCGCCATGCGACGTTGACGTGTGATCCGCCTTCCGGCTGATCTCTTCTCTCGGAGAGTGTCATTCCCGGCAGGCCGGAGGCCTGACCGGGAATCCAGAGCCAATTCAAGAATGTTGGTCTTGCTCTGGATTCCCGATCGCGCTTCGCGCGTCGGGAATGACGCGCGAGCCGTACAAACGGAATTCGTGTGACTGGAGCGTCGTCGCGCCGTAGCAATCGACTGCGAGAACCCGCTCATGGATTGGCGCGCGCCGGTGATCGATTATTGCGAGAGGCAGAGTTCGGCCTTCTGGGCGGAGCCAGTAAACGCGCTGAGCAATTTCGCCTTCGTGATCGCGGCCGCGAGCGCCTTTCTGCTTTGGCGGCGACGCGGCCGTACGGATTATCCCGCGCTCGCGCTCATTATCTTCACGGCGTCGGTCGGCGTCGGGAGCTTCATCTTCCACACGGTCGCGACGCGCGGCGCCATGCTGCTCGACGTCATTCCGATCGGGATCTTCATCTACGGCTATTTCCTTCTGGCGCTTCGCCGATTCTTCGGTCTCGCGATGGCGCCGGCGACGGCGATCACGCTCGTCTTCGCCGCGGGCTCGCTTTTCGCGACGACGGTCGACGCGCTGAACGGGTCCGTCGGCTATCTGCCGGCGCTTGCCGCGCTATGGATCTTCGCCGCGCTGCTGTGGCCACGCGGACAGCGCGCGACTGCGCGCGCGCTCGCTGCGGCCGGGCTGATTTTCGCAACTTCACTTATCTTTCGAACGATCGATCGCGCGATCTGCCCGGCCTTTCCGCTCGGCGCGCATTTCCTGTGGCATCTGCTGAACGCTTGCGTGCTTTGGCTGCTCATGCGCGCCGCGATTGTCGCCGGGCGGCGAGGCGACGATCAGGCGAGTCCGATCCAGAAGGCGAAGGAGCCGACCGCCGCGTGAGAGGCGGTGAGCGGCCAGACATTGCGCGTGAAGAGATAGGCGGTGCTCCACGCAATTCCGGCGACAAAGGTGTTGGCGAGCAGGACGGGATCGCCATAGGCGGCGTGCATCAGCGAGAACACCGCCGACGAGAACAGGACATAATGCCATCCGCTCATCTGCAGCCGATCGGCGATCAGCTTCGGGATCGAGCGGCAGATCACCTCCTGGCACGGGCTCGATACAAGCACATAGAAAGGCGCGAAGGCGATCCAGTTCGGCGGCGCCTGCGGATGAGTCAGGAACTGCGCCTCGACGACGATGGCCGCCAGCAGAAGTGAGGTCAGCGCGCCGCAGATCACCCAGGCGCGGTAGCCCCTGGGGGCGCCGAGGCCGAGTTCGGCGAAGGAATAGCCGCCAAGCACGCAGGCCGCGATGCAAAGGACCGAGACGATAAGCAGCGCTTCGAAGCGCAGGTGAAACGACAGCGCGCCGCCGGCGATCGCCAGGCTCGGCGCGAGCAACAAAGCGAGGAAACCGAACAGCGGCCCATGCGATCGGAAAGTGCGCGTCATAAAAGCGTAACAAATTCCGGGCTGTCACAGTTCCGCGCGCCAGGCGGCGGCCGGTTGACGCGCTGCGGCGCCTTTTCCGCGACGGATGGACCCACGCTGAAAAATGTAACTATTTTTCAGCTAGTTAGCTGAGCGAGCCTCGCCTTGACTTCATGCAGGCCCGCAAATATGTTGCGCGCGGCTCGAAAGGACTGGCCGCAAAGCCAAGAATTTCGCGCCGTCTCCCGAACGGTTCGACTTTCCCGTCGCGCGGCGTCGCGCCATCGTTAAATTTTGCGCGTGGCGCAATCTGCGGGGCGGAGATCGCCGATGAGCGACGAGGACGAGGAAGACGCGGAGCGCGCGGCGCTCAACGCGCGGCTCGAAAAGCTCAACGCGGCCTTGCGCAAGGTCGATGAGGAGCAGGCCGCCGCCGACGTCGCGCCGCGGACGGAGCGCAAAGGCTTCACGCGCGCCATGCGCGTCGGGCTCAACGCGTTCTCGGAATTCGTGGGAGCGGTGCTGGTCAGCGCGTTCATCGGCTGGCAGGCGGACAAGTGGCTTGGCACGACGCCCTGGCTCTTGATCGTCATGCTGGGACTGGGCGTCGCGGCGGGTTTTTGGAACGTCTATCGCGTGGCGAAACCGAAAGGGCCAGGCGAGGACTGAATCAGGACAGGGCGCGCCTCGACGCGCCAAGCGGGGCCGGGCGGCGACGTCCGGAAAGAGCGATGAATCCGGAAGAAGCAGCCGCAAAGCCCAATCCCATCGAGCAGTTCGAGCTGCATCGGCTCTGGCCTTTCGAGATCAACGGCGTCGAGACGTCTTTCACCAACGCCTCGCTGTTCATGCTGCTCGCGGCGCTCGGCGTCGTCGCGCTGATGATCCTCGCGACCTCCAAGAAGGCCATCGTGCCGGGCCGCGTCCAGTCGATGGCCGAGATGCTCTACGAATTCGTCGCGGGCATGGTGCGACAGACGGCCGGGACGGAAGGGATGAAGTTCTTCCCCTTCGTCTTCACCCTGTTCTCCTTCATTCTCATCGCCAATCTGATCGGGCTGGTCCCCTATACCTATTCGGTGACGAGCCAGATCGTCGTCACCTTCTCCTTCGCCGCGGTGGTGATTTCGCTCGTCGTCTTCTATGGCGTCTATCGCCACGGCTTCGGCTTCCTGAACCTTTTCGTGCCGCATGGCGTGCCGCTGCCCGTGCTTGTCGTGCTGGTGCCGATCGAGATCATCTCCTTCCTGTCGCGGCCGGTGTCGCTGTCGGTCCGTCTCTTCGCCAATATTCTCGCGGGCCACATCACCCTCGCCGTGTTCGGCGGCTTCGTGATGATGCTGCTCGGGGCCGGCGTCTGGGCGGCGCTCGCGCCCGTGCCGCTGCTCGCGATCGTGGCGCTCTATGCGCTCGAACTGCTCGTCGCCTGTCTGCAGGCCTTCGTCTTCAGCGTTCTCACATGCGTCTATCTGAACGACGCTATTCACCCGGGCCACTGATAAAAATCGAACAATAAACGTCGCCCTCATCAAGCAGGAGTAAGACATGTCAGAAATGCAACTCGTCGGCGCCGGCCTCGCGGCGATCGGCACCGGCGCGGCGGCGATCGGCGTCGGCATCATCTTCGGCAATTTCGTCAACGGCGCGCTGCGCAACCCGTCGGCGGCCGCTTCCCAGTTCACCAACGCCATCATCGGCGCGGCGCTCGCCGAAGGTCTGGGCATCTTCGCCTTTCTGATCGCAATCCTGCTTTTCCTGAAGCAGTAAATTTTCGCGCCCGGCCTTTGCGGGCCGGGCGCTTCTTTCCCAGCGCTTGCGCGCCGCGCGACAGCCGTGCGGCCCCTGTCCGAGACTTGGATCATGTCCATGGCGATCATCTCTTCCGCTTTCGCCGCCGAGGGCGAGCAGACGACGCACGAGACCGTCGGCGCCGGCGAAGCGCATCACGAGGGCGCGTTCCCGCCCTTTCAGACTGAAAACTTTGCGCCGCAGATCTTCTGGCTCGTCATCATTTTCGGCCTGCTCTACGTGCTGATGTCGCGCATCGCGCTGCCGCGCGTCGGCGGCATCATCGAAAACCGGAGCGCCAAGATCGCTTCCGATCTCGGGGCCGCGCGCGACATGCAGTCGAAGGCGCAAGCCGCCGCGGCCGCGAACGACGAAAATCTTCGCCGTCGGCGCGAGGAGGCGCAAGCCATCGGCCGGGAGGCGCAGAACAAGATCGCCGCCGAGTCGGCAAGACAGCGCGCGCTCGCCGAATCGCAGTCGGCTGAGAAGATCCGCGCCGCCGACGAGCGCATTGCGAGCGCCAAGACTCAGGCGTTGTCGAATGTCGAGCAGATCGCCGTCGACGCCGCCGCCGCGATCGTCGAGAAGCTTACCGGCGCGAAGATCGATCAGGCCGCGCTCGCGAAGCATCACGCGACGTCGTCGAACTGAGGAGACCGGCAATGCATTTCGACGCGGAATTCTACGTCGCCGTCGGCTTTACGATTTTCATCTTGCTGATGATCTGGGTCGGCGCGCATTCGAAATTCGCCGCGCTCATCGACGCGCGCATCAACCGCATCAAGGGCGAACTCGCGGAAGCGGAACGCCTGCGCAACGAAGCCGAGACGCTTCTCGCGTCCTTCGAGCAAAAGCGCGCCGAAGCCGAGGCCGAGGCCAAGGCCATCGTCGCGCAGGCGAAGGAAGAGGCCGAGTTGATCGCCGCGGAAGGACGTCGTCGTCTCGACGAATTCATGGCGCGAAGCGTCAAGCAGGTCGAGCAGAAAATCGCTCAGGCGGAGGCGCAGGCCTCAGCCGAAGTGCGCGCCGCCGCAGCCGACGCCGCGGTCAAGATCGCCGAGCGCGCCCTCTCCAGCGGCGCGGCCGCTGGCAAGGATTTCGTCGCCGACGGCATCAAGGAAGTGAAATCTCTCGCGCACTAATCCGGCGCGGCGGCTAGCCGCCGCCGCGGCGCTTTTTTTCGGCGGCGGGCTTTTCTCCGCCCTGCGCGAAGCCGACGAGAATTTCGTAATCGTCCTGCGCGCGCGGGCTCATGACAGGCACCGTGAACGGGTCGGCGATCACCTGAAATTCGCTGCGTGCGCCGCCTTTCGGAATCGACGCGCTGACGCGGTATGTCTTCGTGGCGACAATGGAGTCGTCCTTCTGACGGCGAATCGCCACCCGCAGATTGGCGCCATAGGCGCCCGGCTGTCCGAGCGCGCCGAGAACTGCGGAACCTTCAACGCCAACTCTGATCGTCAGTTTGTCGCCGTCGATGACGCATTCGCGCGCCGTCTCGCCGAGCGAGAGCTGATAGCGCACGTTGGCGCCATCGGCGTCCGGCGGCGAGCGCAGCATCGCTGCGCCGCTTTCGACAAACACTTCGGGGCAGTCCGCCGTCGCCCCGGGGGGCAGCGGTTGCGGCTCGCCTTCCTTCTGCTCGCCGCCGCCGAAGATGCTCGGAACGCGCAGCTTCGGCAATTCGAACGCCGCGACCGTGACCGGCGAAAGCGCGATCGACGCCGAAATCGCGATGGCGAAGCGCTGGCGCCGTGCAGTCTTGAGGGACTTGCCGGTCGACGCGCCCGCCGGGCGATCCATCGAAACATTACGGCAGCTTTGCGAATCCATCCTTGAACCCCTGCAGTGTCAGCGGCAGGCCGATGCCTTCGTCCGGAACCTGGTGAATGATGAAGGTCGCTGTCTTGCCGACCTTCAGCTGATCGATCAACTTGTCGTCCATCATCACTTCGGCCACGCATCCCGTCGGCAGGCATTTGACGAAGCCGGCGCGACCGATGTCGGTCTGGTCGATCTTCAAGCCGAGACCATTGGGCAGCAGCACGCCCAGCGGCGCGATCACACGCAACAACCGGCTCTTTCCGTCGCTTGTCTTCAAGACGATGACGACGAGATTGACGTTGCTCTTGTCCTCGGCGACGAGACTCTGGATCAGCGCGCATTGCTGCGCCGACGCGCCCGCGGGCTTCTCACAGCGCATTTCCCAGTCGCCGAATTTCGCCTTGGCGGGTCCGGTTTGCGCATGGCCCTGGTGGGACCCGGCTGCGAGCAGGGCCGCGGACGCCGCAGCCGCGACGTGATGTCGCAACATGCGACGAATTTTCGCAGCGCGCAGTGGCTTCATCGTGCCTCCTCGCGGACGGCGCCATCGCCGTTCCATTTCGCAACGCAGGGATTGTGGCCGGTCGCCGCGGACCGTTCGGCGCGACACGCCGTTGCCTACCAAATGGACTTCAACTGTCAAGGTCGCCGCCATGCGCGCCGCATTGTTTGGCAAAAGCTTTGACGCGACGATTTGTCTGTCGAATCTGGCGCCGCGACAATTGCGCGGGCCGACAGTTTGTGATTGAACCGGCCGACTACCGAGCGGGGCGGGCTTTGGGCGGGCTTCGCACGGAAATCACAGAAAGAACAATGACTGGCTGCGAAGGGTTCGAAAGGCGGCTTTGATGTTTAACGTCAATCGAAAGATGCTGACACGCGGCGCGTTGGCGGCCGCCATGGCGGTTCCCGCGATTATGTTCGCCGGCTTCGCTCTCGCACAAGAGAATGGGCAGCCAGTCCCGGGCGGCCTCGGCCTGCCGAACATGGTCACGCCGGTCGGCGTGGAGACTCAGCAGTTCTACAACATGGTGTTGATGCCGATCATCTCGTTCATCGCGCTCTTCGTGCTGGGCTTGCTGGTCTATGTCGCCTATCGCTTCAACGAGCAGGCGAACCCCATCCCGTCGAAGCTGACGCACAACACCCCGCTCGAAATCATCTGGACGCTGATTCCCGTCCTGATCCTTCTGTTCATCTCAGTCCCGTCGCTGCGGCTGCTCGCGGCGCAGGTTGAAGTGCCTGAAGCGTCGGTCACGATCAAAGTGACGGGTAACCAGTGGTATTGGTCGTATAAATATCCGGAGGACCAGGGCGGCGGGTTCGGCTTCGATCAGATGCTCAAGCCCGAGTCCGAACTCCAGCCCGGCGACCTTCGACTGCTGACGGTCGATAACGAGGCCGTGGTGCCGATCAACGAGGTCGTCGCCGTCCACATCACGTCGAACGACGTGATCCACGCCTTCGGCATCCCGTCCTTCGGCATTCGCATGGACGCCATTCCGGGTCGTTTGAATCAGACCTGGTTCAAGGTGGAGAAGGAAGGCGTCTACTACGGCCAGTGCTTCTTCATCTGCGGCAAGGACCACGCCTATATGCCGATCGTGATCCGCGCGGTCACCCGCGAGAAATACAATGAGTGGCTTGCCGAGGCGAAGCAGAAGTTCGCCGGCGCCGAATCGCGCGTGCGGGTCGCCGCCGACAGCCACTAACGAAGCCGCAGAAACGAGACCAACGGAACACACTAGTCTTTCTAAGGAACATGACGATGGCGAGTTCGACGATGGCCGGGGCGCATGATCATCCGAGGGGTTTGCGCCGCTTCCTCTTCTCCACCAACCACAAGGACATCGGCACGCTCTACATCATTCTGGGCTCGATTGGCGGCGTCATCGGCTTCCTGCTGTCGCTCGGCATGCGGCTTGAGCTGGCCTATCCGGGCGTGCAGATCTTCCCGACCCTTGCGGAGTGGCTCCACGGCGCCGATCCGTCGATGGCGCTGGACGCGGGCAAGAACCTCTACAACGTGTTCATCACGGTGCATGGCGTGCTCATGATCTTCTTCATGGCCATGCCCATTCTCATCGGCGGCTTCGGCAATTGGTTCGTTCCGATCATGATCGGCGCGCCGGACATGGCCTTCCCGCGGCTCAACAACATCTCGTTCTGGCTGCTCGTCTCCTCGCTCGTGCTCGCCGTCATCTCGATGTTCGTCGAAGGCGCTCCCGGCATGAAGGGCTTTGGCGGCGGCTGGACGTTCTATCCGCCGCTTTCGTCGAATACCGGCTCGCCGGGCCCTGCGATGGATTTCGTCATCCTGGCGCTTCATCTCGCCGGCGCATCGTCGATTCTGGGCGCGATCAACTTCATCACGACGATCTTCAACATGCGCGCGCCCGGCATGACGCTGCACAAGATGCCGCTGTTCGTGTGGTCGATTCTCGTGACCGCCTTCCTGCTGCTGCTGGTGCTGCCTGTGCTCGCGGGCTGCGTGACGATGCTGCTCACCGACCGCAATTTCGGCACGATGTTCTATGACCCGGCGGGCGGCGGCGATCCGTTGCTGTTCCAGCACCTGCTGTGGTTCTTCGGCCATCCGGAAGTTTACATCGTCATCCTTCCGGGCTTCGGCATCATCAGCCAGGTCGTGTCGACCTTCTCCAAGAAGCCGGTGTTCGGCTATCTCGGCATGGCCTACGCGATGGTCTGCATCGGCGTGCTCGGCAGCATCGTGTGGGCGCACCACATGTATACGGTCGGCATGTCGCTCAATGCGCAGCGCTACTTCACGCTCGCGACGATGGTGATCGCGGTGCCGACCGGCATCAAGATCTTCTCGTGGATCGCGACGATGTGGGGCGGATCGATCTCGTTCCGCGCGCCGATGGTCTGGGCGATCGGCTTCATCTTCGTGTTCACGATGGGCGGCATCACCGGCGTCGTGCTCGCCAACGCCAGCGCCGACAAGCAGTTCCACGAGGGCTACTATGTCGTCGCGCACTTCCACTACACGCTGTCGCTCGGCGCGGTCTTCGCGCTCTACGCGGGATTCTATTACTGGTTCCCGAAAATGAGCGGCTACATGTATTCGGAGACGCTGGCGAAGGCGAACTTCTGGCTGCTGTTCATCGGCGTCAACGTCGTCTTCTTCCCGCAGCACTTCCTTGGCCTGGGCGGCATGCCGCGCCGTTACATCGACTATCCCGACGCTTACGCGCTGTGGAACCTCGTGTCCTCGGCCGGCATGATCTTCGTGACGCTCTCGCTGATCGTCTGGTTCTACGCGATCATCGAGGCTTTCATGAAGAAGCGGCTGGCCGGCGCCAATCCTTGGGGCGTGGGCGCGACGACGCTGGAGTGGACGCTGTCCTCGCCGCCGCCGTTCCATCAGTTCCAGGTGCTGCCGCGGATCACGGGGCCGGGACGGTAACGCAATAGAGCGTCGGCGCGGGCGAACTCGCGCCGACCGATCAGGCCGGCCAAGGCGACGCGGCGACTTTCGCCGCACAGCGGGCTTCAACCGGCAAGGGATTGAGTGAACGCGATGAGCGACGCATCCTATCTCGACGACCAACAGGCTCCGCGCATCTCGGTCGCGTCGCCGTCCGACTATCTCGCGCTTCTCAAGCCGCGCGTGATGTCGCTCGTGGTGTTCACCGCGCTCGCTGGCCTGTTGCTCGCGCCGACTCCGCCGCATCCGCTGATCGGCTTCGCTTCGATCCTCGCGATCGCCGTCGGCGCCGGCGCCTCAGGCGCGCTCAACATGTGGTACGACGCCGACGTCGACGCCGTCATGACCCGCACGCGCAAGCGCCCGATTCCCGCCGGACGGCTGGAGCCCGAGGCGGCGCTCGGCTTCGGTCTCGTACTGGCGACGCTTTCCGTTTTCACGCTCGGCTACGTCGCGAACTGGTTCGCGGCGGCGCTGCTCGCCTTCACCATCTTCTTCTATGTCGTGATCTATACGATGTGGTTGAAGCGCTGGACGCCGATGAACATCGTCATCGGCGGCGCCGCCGGCGCGCTGCCGCCGATGGTCGGCTTCGCCGCCGCGACCGGCGAGATCAATCTCGCCAGCGTGGTGCTCTTTGCGATCATCTTCATGTGGACGCCGCCGCATTTCTGGTCGCTTGCGCTGTTGAAGAGCGAGGACTACGAGCGCGCCGGCGTGCCGATGCTCCCCAATGTCGCCGGCGAAGACCGCACGCGTCTGGAGATTCTGATCTACGCGCTGGCGCTCGCGCCGCTTGGCGTCGCGCCATGGCTGCTGGGCTTCGCGTCGCTCGCCTATGGGCTCGTCTCCATCGGCTGCGGGATCGCGCTCGTCGCCGTCGCGGCGGCGGTCTTCAGGCAGCGCGAGGGTGAAGCCGCCCGCGCGGCCGCGCGCCGGATGTTCTTGTACTCGATCCTCTATCTCTTCGTGCTGTTCCTGGTCCTCGTCGTCGAACAGACGGCGCATATCTTCGCGCTGATCTAGGCGGCCAAGCGAGTGGTGAACGAAATGACAGACCCGGGCGACAAGATGAAAGATCTCGCAAGCGGATTCAGCGGCCCTGGCGTCGTGCTGACGGAAGAGCAGGCGCGCAGCCGCCGGGCGCGCAATATCGCGATTGGCGCGACGATCGCGTTTCTCGCCGTGCTGTTCTACGCGGTCACGCTCGTGAAGTTCGGCGCGGCCGTCATCAACCGGACCATCTGAGCCATGAACGCGCCGGCGCCTCGTTCACGCAACCGGCCGCGGCTCATCGCGGCGGCGCTGATCGCTGGCGCGACGGCGATGCTTGTCCTGTCCTTCGCGTCCGTGCCGCTGTATCGCGCGTTTTGCGCCGCCACCGGCTTCGGCGGCACGCCGAGGACCGATGTCGCTGCGACGACGACTGCAGGCGAGCGCGTGCTCACCGTTCGTTTCGACGCCAATGTCGCTCGCGATCTGCCTTGGCGCTTCGAGCCGGAGGTCGCGAAAGTCTCTCTGCGGACCGGCGAGACGAAAACCGTCTATTACAAGGTCGCCAATCTTTCCGATCGCGAGACGAGCGGGCAGGCCGCCTACAATGTCACGCCGGGACAGGCGGGCGCATTCTTCGTGAAGGTCGCCTGTTTCTGTTTCGAGGAGAAGCGGCTCGGACCTCACGAGACCGAGGAATGGCCGGTCGTTTTCTATCTCGATCCGGCGCTCGAAAAAGAAGAAGGCATGCGCGGCGTTCGCGAGATCACGCTTTCCTACACTTTCTTCGCCATCAAGGACTCAGCGCCTTCGAAGACGAGTGAGACGGCGGCCGAGAGGCCGAAGGGTTGACGCGCTGCGCGGCTTCACGCGCGGCAAACTAGGGGATGGGCCGGGACCGCCGGCCGATGACAAGGAAGAGCAAGATGGCGGACGGACACGCGAAACCCGAACACGACTATCATCTGGTCGATCCGAGTCCGTGGCCGATCGTGGGCGCGACCGCTGCGCTCATTACGGCGATCGGCGCGGTCATGTGGATGGCGCAGCATAAAGGCGCGCCTATCGGCGGGATGACCTTCGGCGGCATCGTGTTTTTCGTCGGCCTCGCCGGCGTGCTGCTCGTGATGTACGCTTGGTGGAGTGACATCATCCAGGAGGCGAGCGTCGGCGGATTCCACTCGCCCGTCGTGCGGCTGCATCATCGCTACGGGATGATTCTTTTCATCTTTTCGGAGGTGATGTTCTTCGTCGCGTGGTTCTGGGCGTTCTTCAATTCGGCGCTGTTTCCGGCCGACGCGGCGCAGGTCATGCGCACCGAACTGTTCCAGGGCGTCTGGCCGCCGAAGGGCATCGAGGTCCTGAGCCCCTGGAAGCTGCCGCTGCTCAATACGCTGATCCTGCTTAGCTCCGGCGCGACGCTGACCTGGGCTCATCACGGCCTCCTGGAAAACAAGCGCGACGTGTTGAAGAAGGGCCTGATCGCGACGATCGCGCTCGGCCTGATCTTCACGATGGTCCAGGGCTACGAATATATCCACGCGCCCTTCGCCTTCGCCTTCGATCCGGCGAAGCCGGCGGCGACGAATTACGGCTCGACCTTCTTCATGGCGACCGGCTTCCACGGTTTCCACGTGATAGTCGGCACGATCTTCCTGATCGTGTGCCTGTTCCGAGTCTTCCGAGGCGCCTTTACGCCGGACCAGCATCTGGGCTTCGAGTTCGCCGCCTGGTACTGGCACTTCGTCGACGTCGTCTGGCTGTTCCTGTTCGCCTGCATCTACGTGTGGGGGAACTGGGGCGGGACCATGGAGTAGCGCGTCGACCTCGCGCTGAACATTTGACGGTCACGGGCGCGCCCGTGACCGTTTTCGTTGGAGGCCCAACATGTCAGAAGAGCACGTCTATCCGCCCGTTTCGCTCTATGTCGACGGGTTGCTCGGCCGATGTCCGCGCTGCAGCAAGGGACACATGATCAAGGGACTGCTCGCGGTCGCGCCGAAGTGCGAAGTTTGCGGGCTGGATTTTTCCTTCGCCGACGCCGGCGACGGGCCGGCGATCTTCGTCATGACCATCGTCGGCTTCGTCGCGATCGCCGTGCTGTGGTACGTCGAAGTGACGTATCAGCCGGCCTATTGGGTGCACGCGGCGATCCTCGCGCCCCTGTCGGCCATTCTCTGCCTCGCGTTGCTGCGGCCGACGAAAGGCCTGCTGATCGCGCTGCAATATTTCAACAAGGCTGAAGAAAGCCGTCATCAGTCGTGAGCCGCTCCGCCCGTGCGCTGCTGTGGCCGGCGGTCGCGACGGCGCTGCTCTTTGGCATGCTGCTCAGTCTCGGATTCTGGCAGGTGCGTCGGCTCGGCGAAAAGGAAGCGCTGATCGCGCGCGTCGAGCAGCGCGCCACACAAGCGCCCCAGCCAATGCCGCCGCGCGACAAATGGGCGGCCCTTCGCGCCGAGGATTACGACTTCACGCATGTGCGCGCGAACGGCCATTACATTGAAGGCCACGACGCGCTCGTGTTCGCCGCGCCGCCGGAAGGCGCGAGTCGGGAACCGGGCTATGCGCTGGTGACGCCTTTCGAGCTGACGGACGGCGGCGTCGTGCTTGTCGACCGGGGATTTCTGCCCGCGTCGAGAGCGAACGACCCCGCTCTGCGCGCCGCGCCTCCCGGCGAAGCGACGCTCGTCGGCCTGTTGCGCGCGCCGGAGCGGCGCAACCCGTTCACGCCTTCCGACGAGCCGGATCGACGCGTTTTCTTCGCGCGCGACCCTGCGGCGATCGCCGCCGCTCTCGGCCTGACCGACGCCGCGCCTTTTGCGCTCGTCCTGGACGCCGCTCCCGCGGCGGCTACGGATTGGCCGCGGCCGCTCGGCGGCGTGCCGACGATCGTCAATAATCATTTCTCCTACGCCGTGACATGGTTTGGTCTGTCGCTCGCGCTCCTTGTCATCTTCGCGATATACGCGCGCGGCGTCCTGGGGCGCGCCGACCCAATGGACGCGCCGTAGCCTCCGCCTTGCGCCGATGGCGAATATGCTATGAAAAGGCGCACTGACATGCGCGTCGTGAGCGGCGCGCGCTCCCCATAGACGGATCGACGGTTGCGCTATCTTTCAACGCGCGGCGAAGCCGCGCAGCTTGGCTTTGACGATGTTCTGCTCGCCGGTCTGGCGACCGACGGCGGCCTTTACACGCCGCTCGCCTATCCGCGCCTGGCGCCCTCCGACATCGCCGCGCTCGCCGGGCGCCCCTACGCCGAAGCCACGGCGCAGCTGGTTGCGCCTTACCTCAGCGAAACCTTTTCGCCTCAGATTTTGCGCGCGCAGACGGAAAGCGCCTATGCGGGCTTTCGTCATCGCGCCATCGCGCCGCTGACGCAGATCGGCGACAATCTTTTCGTTCTCGAACTTTTCCACGGGCCGACGCTCGCCTTCAAGGATCTGGCGATGCAGCTCCTCGGGCGCATGATGAATCATGTGCTTGAAGAGCGAAATCTGCGCGCCACCATCGTCGGCGCGACCTCGGGCGACACGGGCGCCGCCGCGATCGAAGCGTTCAAGGGACTGGATCGCGTCGACGTCTTCATTCTGTTTCCGCACGGCCGGGTCTCCGACGTGCAGCGCAAGCAGATGACGACCGTCGCTGACGATAACGTCCATACGATCGCGCTGCAGGGATCTTTCGACGATGCGCAGGCGATTCTGAAGCGGCTGTTTCGCGACGCCGACTTTCGCACGCGCGTCGGATTGGCGGGCGTCAATTCGATCAACTGGGCGCGCGTCGTCGCGCAGACGGTTTATTACTTCACGAGCGCCGTCGCTCTCGGCGCGCCGCACCGGCATATTTCCTTCGCGGTGCCGACAGGCAATTTCGGCGACGTGCTCGCCGGCTATGTCGCAAAGCGCATGGGTCTGCCGGTCGAGAGACTCGTCGTCGCGACCAACGCCAACGATATCCTGGCGCGCGCCATTGAGTGCGGGCGCTACGAGCCGCGCGGCGTCACGCCAACGCAGTCGCCCTCGATGGACATTCAGGTCTCCTCCAATTTCGAGCGCCTGTTGTTTGACGCGGCGGGACGCGATCCTGCCGTCGTTCGCGCCGCCTTCGCCTCGCTCGATCAATCCGGCGCCTTCGAGATTCCGGCTGCGGCGCTCGCCGCCATTCGCGACGAATTCGACGCGCAGTCGGCTGGAGAAACCGAGACGACGGATGAGATCCGTCGCACGTGGCGCGAGACCGGCTACGTGCTCGATCCGCATACGGCGACGGGCGTCAGCGCGGCGCGCGCGCGGCTCGCGAAGCACCCTTCGACTCCGGTGGTTGCGCTTTCGACCGCGCATCCGGCGAAGTTTCCGGACGCCATCGAGCGCGCGATCGGACTGCGCCCGCAGCCGCCTGAAAATATTGCGGCGCGTCTTGACGCGCCGGAACGATTCACGATTCTTGAAAATGACGGCGCGCGAGTCGCCGAATTCATTTCGTCGCGAGCGCGCGCGGCGAGAAACTGATAAGGTCTGGCAAGGAGCACGATGGCGATCTTCAGCGTAATCGGACGCCGCGACCTGCCGATTAGAGCCGACGGACTCTATCTGCGCGCGTCGGAGATGCGCGATTACGTCGAGTGGGCCGAACTACGCGAGAAAAGCCGCTCCTTCCTGACTCCCTGGGAGCCCCTCTGGCCGATCGACGATCTCACCCGGGCGAGCTTTCGTTATCGCGTGCGCCGCCACGCTGAGGAAATGGCGCGCGACGAGGCCTATTCCTTCTTCATCTTTCGCGAGGAGGACGACGCGCTGTTGGGCGGTCTGTCCTTCGGCCATGTGCGGCGCGGCGTCTCGCAGGCGGCGACGCTCGGCTATTGGATGGGCGAACCTTATGCGGGCAAGGGCTACATGACCCGCGCCGTTCGCGCCGCTTGCGCCTATGCTTTCGAAAAGCGCGGCTTCCACCGCATCGAGGCGGCTTGCCTGCCGACGAACGAGCCCTCCAAGCGACTGCTGGAGCGCGTGGGTTTCAAGCAGGAGGGCTATGCGCGCTCCTATCTCAATATCAATGGCCAGTGGCGCGACCATCTGCTGTATGCCCTCTTGGAGACTGATCCCCAGCCGATCAATCCGCCGTCGGCGGGCTAGGCCGGGCGCGTGATGACGATCGTCGGCGTGGAGACGACATGCGTCGGTGGCGCGCAGGTTGCGCGGCTCGACGTCGACGAGACCGCGCGGCTCATGTGCGATCTTGCGCGCGCCCCGGCGCGGCCTGAAGGCCCCTATTATCTCACGTCAGTCAACGGCGAGGTCCTGGCCCGGCGGGCGATGGACACGGCCTTTGCGGCGCTGGTCGACAGCGCCGATCTCATCAGCGCCGATGGGCAGCCGCTTGTCGTGGCGTCGCGTTTCATGGCGAAGCGGCCGCTGCCGGAGCGGGTCGCGACGACGGATCTCTATCCGGCCGTCGCGCGCATGGCGCAGGAGACCGGCGCGAGTTTCTATCTTCTCGGCGCGAGCGAAGACGTCAACCGCGCGACCTATGACGCGACGAAGCGCGATTATCCGCGCCTCGCTATTCGCGGCCGCTCGCATGGCTATCTCAAGGGACCGGCGCTTGAAGCGAAGCTCGACGAAATCAACGCGCTTGCGCCCGACATACTTTGGCTCGCCATGGGCGTGCCGCTCGAGCAGCGGTTCGTCGCCGATCACGCCCGGCGCATACCTAACGTGAAAATGATCAAGACCTCCGGCGGCCTCTTCGACTTCGTCGCCGGCGCAAAGAGGCGCGCCCCGCAATGGATGCAGGACGCCGGTCTTGAATGGGCCTTCCGATTATGGCTCGAGCCGCGTCGGCTCTTGAAGCGCTATCTGACCACGAATCCGATCGCGGCGTTCCTGCTGCTGACTCGGACAAGATAGCTCACGCGAGCGCCGCCTTCTGCAGAGCGATGAGTTCGGCGACGCCCTGCTGCGCGAGCGCCAGCATGGCCGACAGCTCATCTTGCGAAAACACCGCGACTTCGGCGGTCGCCTGAATTTCAACAAGGCCGCCGGAGCCGGTGAGGACGAAATTGGCGTCGGTTTCCGCCGTCGAATCCTCGGCGTAATCGAGATCGATGACCGGCGTCGCGTTGAAGATGCCGCAGGACACCGCGGCGACTTGATCGCGCAGCGGGCTCTCCTTAACGATCGAACGCGAGCGCATCCAATCGAAGCAGTCATGCAGCGCGAGCCATGCGCCGGTGATCGACGCGGTGCGGGTGCCGCCGTCGGCCTGGATCACGTCGCAGTCGACGACGACCTGCCGCTCGCCGAGCGCCGAGAGATTGGTGACCGCGCGCAGCGAGCGGCCGATCAGGCGCTGGATTTCCTGCGTGCGTCCCGAAAGCCGCCCGGTGGCGGCCTCGCGCCGGGTGCGCGTGTGCGTGGCGCGCGGCAGCATGGAATATTCCGCCGTGACCCAGCCGCGACCCTGGCCGCGCAGCCATGGCGGCGGCTTGTCCTCGAGCGACGCGGCGCAGAGCACCTGCGTATTCCCGAACTTGACCAGGCAGGAGCCCTCGGCATAGCGGGCCACGCCTCGCTCGAAACTCACCTGGCGCATCTCGTCGGGCGCGCGTTTGCTGGGGCGCATAACAGCTCCGTTAACGTATAGGTCGCGCCTTCTAACGCGCTTTCGGCGGCGGTGGAAGCGCCCAGCGACGACGCCGTCTTGCGCTCGCGCCCGCATGGTGAAACCATGAGCTAACGGGGCCGGAGAAACCAGGCTTCGACAGATAAGGAGGGAGTGATGGACCAAGCGTCGTCCCAAGGAGCGCATTCGCACGAGGCGAGAGCACAGGGCCCCCGGCTGATTGCGCTGGTGGGCCCTTTCCAATGCGGCAAGACCACTCTTCTCGAGGCCATTCTGGCCCATGCCGGCGCGATCCCGCGGCAGGGCTCCGTCACTGCGGGAGCGAGCGTCGGCGACTCCAGTCCCGAGGCGCGCGCCCATCAGATGAGCGTCGAGTCCAATGTGGCGACCGTCGATTACATGGGCGATCGCTACACTTTCGTCGATCTTCCGGGCTCCGTCGAATTCGCGCATGAATCGCGAAACATCCTGCCGACGGTCGACGCCGCCGTCGTCGTCTGCGAGGCCGACCCCCGCAAGATTCCTGCGCTGCAGCTCATTCTGCGTCAGCTTGAAGAGTTTGGCGTCCCGCACTTCATCTTCCTCAACAAGATCGACGCCGCGACCATCGACGTGCGCGACGCGCTCGCCATTCTGCAGCCGTCCTCGCGGACGCCGTTGCTGCTGCGCCAGATCCCGATCTGGAACAATGGCGTCGCGGTCGGCTTCATCGATCTCGCGCTGGAGCGCGCCTATGTCTATCGCGAACATGCGCCCTCAGAGGTCATCGACATTCCCAAGGGCGAGACCGCGACCGAGAAGGAAGCGCGCTATTCGATGCTGGAGCGCCTTGCCGATTATGACGACGCGCTGATGGAGGAGCTGATCTCGGACATCGAGCCGCCCCGCGATCAAGTCTTCGACGATCTCACCAAGGAATTGCGCGCGGGGCTGGTCGTTCCTTTGTTCATCGGCTCGGCGGAGAGGGGGGCCGGCGTGACCCGGCTGTTGAAGGCGCTGCGTCACGAGGCGCCGGGAATTGAAGCGACCCGCGTGCGTCTCGATGTCGGCGAAAGCGGCCCCGCGCTCGCCCGCATCATTCGGACGATCCACACGCCGCACGGCGGCAAGATGTCGGTCGCGCGCGTGCTGCGCGGCTCCGTCGCCGACGGGCAGACGGTCACGTCTGCGCAAGGCGAGGATCGCATCTCGGGCATGTCGCGTTTGATGGGCGCGACAACGAGCAAAGTGACCGAGGCGAAGACTGGCGACGTGGTCGCTCTGGGGCGTCTCGATCATGCGCAGACGGGCGACAATGTGGTGGCCGACGCCCGCGCCGGCGCGGCGGATTTGAAGCAGACTCGCGCGCCTGCTCCCGATCCGGTGCACGCGCTCGCGCTCAGTGTGAAGGACCGAAAGGACGAGATGCGGCTCGCCGCCGCCGTCGCGAAGCTCATCGAAGAAGATCCTTCGCTCGTCTTCGTTCACGATCAGGAGCTGTCGCAGATCAAGCTCTTCGGCCAGGGCGAGATGCATCTGCGCGTCGCACTCGAACGTCTCGCCTCGCGCTTCAATGTCGCGGTTGAACAGTCCAAGCCGACGGTCGCCTATCGCGAAACGATCCGCCACAAGGTCACCGTGCGCGGCCGTCACAAGAAACAGTCGGGCGGACACGGCCAGTTCGGCGACGTGGTGCTGGAGATCGCGCCGCGCAGTCGCGGCGAAGGATTCGCCTTCAGCGAGCGCGTGCACGGCGGCTCGGTGCCGAAGCAATATTTCTCCTCGGTCGAGGCGGGGTGTCAGGACGCCCTGTTGCACGGCCCGCTGGGCTTTCCGGTCGTTGACGTCGAGGCGGTGCTGACCGACGGTTCGTACCATTCCGTCGACTCTTCGGACATGGCGTTCCGCACCGCGGCGCGCATCGGCATGAGCGAAGCTTTGGAAAAGGCCGAACCGATCCTTCTCGAGCCGGTGCTCGCGGTCGACATTTTCGTGCCGAGCGACGCCATGGCGCGCGCGACCGGCATCGTGTCGGGACGGCGGGGCCAGATCATGGGCTTTGGCCCGCGCGAGGGGTGGGAAGGCTGGGACAAGCTCGAAGCGCTGATCCCCGAGGCGGAGATGGACAATCTGATCGTCGAGCTGCGCTCGGCGACGGCGGGCGCGGGCTTTTACCAGGCGCGCTTCGATCACCTTGCGGAAGTCGTCGGCAAGCAGGCGCGCGACATCGTCGCCGCCCATGCGGCGAAGACGAACGGAGGATAGACGTCAGCTCGGGAAGCAGCGCGCGAAGGCGAAAAGCAGGCGCGGGTCGCCGCGCAACCGGATCTTGCCGCGCAGCAGCGCCCAGACGAGGCTCGTCTCCTTGCGCAGGAAGCGCAGCCAGGTCTCGGCGTCCGCGGTCACGGTCAATCGCGGCGCGCCGATAAGGCCATCGTCGATCCTCAGCGACTTGTTCGCGATGCCGATGGTGGCGCTGCGGCGTTCCGCGCCGGTGAAGACGAAGTGGAAGACGGCGTCGAGACCCGTTGACCGGCCACGCTGGAAGACGAGTCTCAGTCCCGACAGGAAGCTCTCGATCGTCGGGGGTCGAAAGGGCGCGCCGACGCGTTTCAAGCTCTTGGTTGGAAACCGCCGCGCCACATAGCTCTCCGCGTCGGAGCCCCCGGCCACATAGACGGTTTCCGCCTTCTTCTGCAGCGGATCGACGATCTCCTGGAGATAGCGCTTCTTGTCCGCCTGATAGGCGCCGATCACATCCGCGCCCGCCGGGCAGACCGCCATGCAATAGGCCGCCTTGTAGTTGGGACCGAAGGCGAGGCTCTGCCACATCGAGACGGTTTCCGCGTCGCTGACCTTGGCGCGATAGGCGCGCGCGCTTTTCGCCTCGGCGACCGATTCGATCCAGTCTCCGAAGCCGCCCATGAATTCGCGATAGTTGTGGGTGTAGCAGGCGCTGAAATCAAAATGGCCGTCCGGCGCGATCGCGCCCGTCGGACAGGCGGCGACGCAGAGCTTGCATTCAAAGCACGGATTGAAGTCGAGCGGCGCGGCGGCCGCCTCAAGCGCGAGGTCGATGGCGACCGTGCCGAGCAGAATGAAATTGCCGAACTTGGGGTGGATGACGTTCCGGTGGATTCCCATCCGGCCGAGACCTGCGGCGACCGCGACAGGCTTATGCGAGATGATCCATATCTTGTCGGGCCATTTGGACGCCTCCATCGGAAAGCCCATCGAAGGGTAGGCGGCGCGCACGCCACGCGCTTCAAGCGCGTGAACGATGCGGCGCGCGACCTCGTCGCAATCATCGGCCGCATGATGAAATTCGACATTGGCGGCGGAGCGTGCGGGGCTGCGGATGTTGTCGCGATTCATCCGGACGACGAAGGAAATCAGCGTTCGTGTGAACGGAAAGGCGGCGAGGATGTCGTCCCGCTGATCGTCAAGCGCCGCGTCGCCAAGCGAGACAAAGCCGACGTCATCGGCGCCGGCTGCAACAGCGAGTTCGCGAATCGCGTCCGCGTCGAGGTCGACGGCGTCAGGCGCAAGGGACAGGCTGCGACGGGTAATCATTGCATATACCCCTTTCTGCGTGCGCGAAAATCGGCGCCGCTCGTTTCAGACGTTCGAGGTCGCCTCCATCAGCGCGCGCAATTCCGATATGAGCTTTTGCAGCCGCTCGGCGCCGAATCTCGTCTCGACGGCGGTCTGCGCTTCGCGCCAATGCGGCAGGGCGTTGGCGAGCGTCGCTTCGCCGAAGGGCGTCAGCGCGATCTTGCGCGTGCGCCGGTCGTCGCCCGTTTTGACTTTGACAAGCCCTCGCTTCTCCAAAACCGCAAGATTCCGCGCGAGCGCGCTGCGGTCGAGCGCGAAGGCGTCAGCCAATTTGCTCACCGTTGCGCCGCCGGTGAGCGAACAGGCGACGAGCAGCGAATATTGCGTGGGCTCGAGCCCCGTTGCCGCCATGAACTGCCCATAGAGCCGCGTGATGGCGCGGCTGGCGCGGCGGACATTCGCCGCGGCGCAGTTCTGCGCACAGAGCTTGACGTCAGCGGGGTCTAACGAAGTCATGATATATGCATATGCCCCTTTATGCCCGTCGTCAAGCGCAGCGGATCCGCCTGTGTGCGCGAGCACAGCGCGCGAAGCCACTGCAATGGAGGATTGCGCCCGCCTTCTTCGATTCAATTGTCAGAAAGGAAAAATGACATGCGTATGTTCATATTCCTCGTCGCCGCCGTTCTCGCCCTGTCGTTCAGCTTCTACTCGAGCGCCGGCGGCTTGAAACGCGCGTCGACCTCAGCGCCGCAGGCGATGAGCGTCGAAGCCGCTCCTCAGCCGCGCTGCCTCAAGAGCAAGAAAATGCGACAGGCGGCGAACGGCGTGTGCGCCGTGAAAGGCAAGCGCCGCGACTCATAGTTCTCGGCCTTCTTGAACCGCCATCCCCCGGCCTTAGCTATTGCGCAACCCAAAGCGCGGAAGAGGCCTGAGCATGTCCATTTTTGGCGGCGCCGACACGGCGGCGAAGACGATCGAACTGAGCATCGCGCCGCGACCGCCTGATCTCGGCGGCTTCAGCGTCAGGCGGGCGCTGCCCGATGACCGGCGCCAGATGGTCGGTCCGTTCATCTTCTACGATCATTTCGGCCCGGTTCAATTTTCGCCGGGGCAGGGGATGGACGTGCGCCCGCATCCCCATATCGGTCTCGCGACCGTCACCTATCTCTTCGATGGGCGCATTCTGCACCGCGACAGTCTGAAGAATGTGCGGGAAATCGCGCCAGGCGCGATGAATCTGATGACCGCCGGACGCGGCATCGTTCATTCCGAGCGCACGCCGCCCGGTCCGCGCGCCGCGGGGCAGAAGATGCTCGGCGTGCAGAGCTGGCTGGCGTTGCCGCTCGAGCATGAAGAAACCGAGCCGAGCTTCCAGCATTTTGGCGCTGACGTTCTTCCCGTGGTGGAGGATCGAGGCGTTTTTGCCCGCGTCATCGCCGGCGCGGCGTTCGGCGCAAGCTCGCCTGTCGAGACCTTGTCGGAGTGGTTCTACGTCGAGCTGCGTCTCGCCGCCGGCGCTAGCGCGCCGCTAGACGCCGAGTATGAGCAGCGCGCGCTCTATCTCATTGACGGCGCCGTCGAGATCGCCGGCGAGCGTTTCGAGGAGCCGCAATTGCTGATCTTCAGGCCGGGCGCTGCGGTCTCGATCCGCGCGCTTTCCGATGCGCGCATGATGCTGCTCGGCGGCGCGCCGCTCGATGGACGACGCTTCGTCTGGTGGAATCTCGTCTCGTCGCGCAAGGATCGCATCGAGCAGGCGAAGCGCGACTGGCGGGAGGGACTGTTCCCCTCCGTGCCGGGCGATTCGGAGTTCATTCCGCTGCCGCAAGACTAGGGCGCCGTATCCGCCCCAGGGAGCCGCTTACGGCTCCATCACCACCGTCGCGCCGACGGCGACGCGGTCGTAGAGATCGACGACGTCTTCGTTCAGCATGCGAATGCAGCCATAGGACGCGGCGGAGCCGATCGACTTGCGCATCTTCTGCGTCGTGCCGTGGATGGCCACCTCACCCTCGCTGAGCGTCATAGCGCGGGCGCCCATCGGGTTGTTCGACGCGCCGCCGGGGATCACCTCGGGCAGCTCCGGATGGTCATGCTTCACGTCTTCCGGGGGCGTCCAGTCGGGCTCGACAAATTTGGCGTTGACCTGCACGACGCCCGTCCATTCCTTGCCATGCTTCGGCACGGCGACCTTGTAGGCGATGGCGTCTTCCTGGTCGACGATCAGATAGAGCTTGCGCTCGTGCTCGCTGACGACGATGGAGCCGGGCTCGAGCTCGGAGTGATAGTGGACGAATTCGCGGGCGGCGGCGGCCTGCGGCGCGGAAGCGGCGCCGATCAGGGCGGCGGCGAAAGCGATCTGGGCGATCCTGGAAGTCTGCGGTTTCATCTTCTTGCGCTCGGGTTCGGTGTCTCGATGAGCGCGTTGTAGAAGAGGCGCGGCCGGCCTTCCGTGCGCCGGCGCACGCGGGAAAGTAATTAGCCGAATTTTGACGCGTGTTTGAAGCTGCGAGTCGCGCCTAGGACGCGGAGCCCCGCTTGCGATTACGTCTTCGATCGCGCCTTCAGCCAGCGGAAAAATGCGATGCAGAGGAAGCCGGCGACGATCAGCGTGTGTGGCGCAGTAATCGAGAAGTGGTAGGCCAGCGCAGCGGAGATGGCGCGTTCCTTCTGCACGCCATAGGCGTTGACGAGATAGGCGACGATGCCTGCCTCGAAGAGGCCGAGGCCTGCGGGGCTCGCTGGAACGGCGATCGCCAGCGCCCCGATAATCAACAGCGTCACCGCATGGATAAACGCGAAATCGATTTCGGGCAGCAGCGTTCTGAAGGCAACGTAGACGAGGCAGACGTTGGTCATCCAGATCGAAGCCGTGAAGAAGGCCGTTCTCCCCGCGCGGTGATGGGCGACCAGCCGCTCGGCCTGCCTGAGAAATTTGTCGAGTCGCGCCGCTCTGACGACGCCCCAATCCGGAAGGCTCCAGACGACGCCTCTTCGCCGCAAGGCGAAAACGGCGGCAAAGATCATCGCGATGATCACCGCCGCCGGGATCAGCAGTCGCGGGTCGACCAGACTCGAATCCGTGCTCGCCAGAATCAGCAGGGACAGGATGATGATCGCGGTGACGTCGTAGAGCTTTTCCAGCAGGACAGCGGCGCTGATGCCGCCGATCGCATAATCGAAATAGGAATGTCCGAAATAGATCTTCACGCCTTCGCCGGCCCGGAACGGGATGAGGCTATTGAAGGTGAAGCCCATCGTGGCGATCAGGAAGCCGGAAAGGAGTCCGCCATCAAGCAGCGTCGAGAGGCGCGACCCGTAGAACAGCAGGACGAACACATTCATCGTCATTGCGAGCGCGATCGCCGTTAAGGGGATCTGCTTCAGCTGCGACGTCAGATCAGCGAATTCGATATTGTGGTAGAGCCAATAGCCGATGAAGCCAAAAAAAATCGCGTTCAGAACCAGCGCGACATATCCGCTGCGCTGAGAGATGAATTTCGTCGGACCGGCTTCAAACCGAGATCCGGAGTTCGGGGGGAGAGGCCGAACGTCGCCTGCGGGCGCGACGATTTCGCTGAAGCGAAATTCGCGCGCGAACGGCGTGGGTCGAAGTCGTTCGTCCTCTACGCTCATGGCCATCTCGCTTAAGCGCGGAATAGCGCTCCGCCTTCGAGGCGGAAAAATGACCGGCGCGGTTACCGCCGGCCATTCTCTATCGGAAACAGCGTCCGCTCAGTGCAGATACTGGCCGCCGTTGATCGTCAGCGTCGAGCCGGTGATGAAGCCGGCGTCGTCGGCGGCAAGAAACACGACGGCGCGCGCAATCTCCTCCGGCTCGCCGAGGCGGCCGACGGCGATGTAGGGGATGATGTGCTTATCGAGCACGTCCTGCGGAACGGCCTTCACCATTTCCGTGGCGATATAGCCCGGCGCAATGGCGTTGACGGTGATGCCCTTCGATGCGCTCTCCTGCGCCAGCGCCTTCACGAAGCCGATGTCGCCGGCCTTGGAGGCGGAATAGTTGGTCTGGCCGGCCTGGCCCTTCTGGCCGTTGATCGACGAGATCACGATGATGCGGCCGAAGCCGCGGTCGCGCATGCCGTTGATCACCGGGCGCGTGACGTTGAAGAGCGAATTGAGATTGGTGTTGATCACCGCCTGCCACTGGGCAAGCTCCATCTTGTGGAACAGACGGTCCTTGGTGATGCCGGCGTTGTTGACGAGAATATCGACCGGGCCGATCTCTTTCTCGATTTGCGCGATTCCGGCGGCGCAGGCGTCATAGTCCGAAACGTCGAACTTATAGACCGGAATGCCGGTCTCCGCCTTGAACTTGTTGGCGGCTTCGTCATTGCCCGCGTAGGTGGCCGCGACAGTGTAGCCCGCCGCCTTCAGCGCCTTGGAAATCGCTTCGCCAATGCCGCGCGTGCCGCCCGTCACAACTGCAGTTCTTGCCATCTAAAGAGTCTCCTCCATAATTGATTGATCGTTTGAAACGGCAGTCGGCAAAGGGCAGTCGGCGGTCGGAATAAACAAACGCCGACTGCCTGTTTACGACTGCCGAGTGCCTGTGATTACCGCTCCACCGTCAGCGCGATGCCCATGCCGCCCCCGATGCAGAGCGTCGCGAGGCCCTTCTTGGAGCCGCGCCGCGCCATTTCATGCAACAGCGTGGTGAGCACGCGCGCGCCGGACGCGCCGATCGGATGGCCGATGGCGATCGCGCCGCCGTTGACGTTCACGATGGCCGGATCCCAGCCCATGTCCTTGTTGACCGCGAGCGCCTGCGCCGCGAAGGCTTCGTTCGCCTCGACGAGATCGAGGTCGGCGACCTTCCAGCCCGCCTTCTCCAGCGCCTTGCGCGACGCCGGGATCGGCCCGGAGCCCATGACCGACGGATCGACGCCGGCGGTGGCCCAGGAGGGGAGGAGCGCCAGCGGCGTCAGGCGGCGCTTCTTGGCCTCATCGGCGCTCATGACGATCAGCGCCGCGGCGCCGTCGTTGATGCCCGAAGCGTTTGCGGCCGTCACGGTGCCGTCCTTGGCGAAGGCCGGGCGCAGCTTGGAGACGCCCTCCATGGTCACGCCATGCTTGATGTATTCGTCAGCGTCGACGGTGACGTCGCCCTTCCTGGTCGAGATGATGTAGGGGACGATCTCGTCCTTGAACTTGCCGGCCTTCTGCGCGGCTTCAGCCTTGTTCTGCGACTTGACCGCGAACTCGTCCTGCTGCTCGCGGGTGATCTGCCACTGCCTGGCGACGTTCTCGGCGGTGACGCCCATGTGATAGTTGTTGAAGGCGTCGGTGAGCCCGTCGACGATCATCGTGTCGACGAATTTCACGTCCCCCATCTTCGTGCCCGTGCGCAGCTGAGCCGCATGGGTCGACAGCGACATAGATTCCTGGCCGCCGGCGACGATGATGCTGGCGTCGCCCGCCTGGATCTGCTGCGCCGCGAGCGCGACGGCGCGCAGGCCCGAACCGCAGACCTGATTTATGCCGAAGGCGGTGGCGCTGTCCGGAATGCCGGCCTTGATCGCGGCCTGGCGCGCTGCATTCTGGCCCTGGGCGGCGGTGAGCACCTGTCCGAGGATGACTTCATTGACCTCGCCGGCCTCAACCTTTGCGCGTTCGAGGGCGGCCTTGATGGCGACAGCGCCGAGCTCGTGGGCCGGAACCGCTCCAAAGGCTCCGTTGAACGATCCGACGGCGGTGCGCGCCGCGGAAACGATCACGATATCGGTCATCTGTCGCTCTCCTTAAGAAAATAGTCCAACCGCCGGACCGCCTCAGGCCGGCCAGGGGGCGAATTGTCGGTGCTTTCGCGCTTGCGATGGGCAAGCCGCGGCCCGTTTTGCACGGAATCGAGCGCTAGCGAAAGGCTTGCGGCACGAAAATATTGCCGCAGGCGCCAATTTGCGCGTATCGTTCAACGCTAGACGACTGATTTTAGGCGGGCGGCGGCCGTGGGGCGATGGGAGCGTGTCAGGCGTATGGCGACCGAGAAAAAACCCACAACGATCAAGAAATACGCCAATCGCCGGCTCTACGACACCGGAACGAGCACCTATGTGACGCTGGAAGATCTGGCCGCCATGGTCAAGCGCGGCGAGGATTTCGTCGTGTGCGACGCAAAAACCGGCGAGGACATCACCCGTCCGGTGCTCACCCAGATCATCTTCGAGCAGGAGGGAAAAGAGGGCCAGAGCCTGCTGCCGATCGCCTTTCTGCGCCAGCTCATCCGCTTTTACGGCGACTCCATGCAGATGCTGGTGCCGAGCTATCTCGAATTCTCGATCGACAAGCTCACCAAGGAGCAGCAGAAGTTCCGCGACCAGTTCGCCTCCGTGCTTGGCGTCGGCGTGGGCGCCGGCCCTTTCACCGAGCCGACCCGCGCGGCCTTCCAGTCGCTGGAAGAGCAGGCGCGCAAGAACATGGCGGTGTTCCGCCAGGCGCTGACGATGTTCAATCCCTTCGGCGTGCCGACGGAAGGAATGACGACGGGCCCGACGCTGGACGAGCATGAGGCCGGCGGCGTGCGCAAGGAAGGCGGCGGCGACGTCGCCGAGCTGAAGCGCCAGCTCGACGAGCTGAATAAGCGGATCGACAATTTATCGAAGCAGGGGTGAGGCGGGGAGCGGGCTCGTGCCAGCGCGTCAGTGTAGAAAGAGCTTCAGCGCCACCGCTGACAGCAGCGCCATCACAAAGCCGACCATCCACTTCAAGACGGCCAGCTCGCTTTCAATTTTCGAAAAGCGGTTTTCGTGGACAGTCATAGCCTCAGCGGCCTCGCGCGCTTTTCTTCCGGTGCCGGCGGCGATGGCGGCATCGTAAATTTCCGAGATCATCAGGCTCGGGCCGCGATGGCATACAGTTTCGGCTGGATTAACGCATAGAGCGATCGGGTGAGGGCTTCCTCATCCTGAGGAGCGTGCGCAGCACGCGTCTCGAAGGACGAGGAAGCCCGTTTTCGCGTATTTTTCCTCACCCTCGTCCTTCGAGACGCCGCCTGCGGCGGCTCCTCAGGATGAGGGTGAGGAAAACTCCGATTCCCTGTTACCCCTTGCTCCGTGTGAGAGGTAAAGTCCTACGTATTAAACCTGAAATGCATCACGTCGCCGTCGGCGACGACATATTCCTTACCTTCCAGCCTTAAGCGCCCGGCGTCGCGGGCGCCGGACTCGCCCTTGTTGGCGACGTAGTCGTCATAGGCGATTGTCTCGGCGCGAATGAAGCCCTTCTCGAAGTCGGTATGGATGACCCCCGCGGCCTGCGGCGCGCGCACGCCCTTTTCAATCGTCCAGGCGCGCGCCTCTTTCGGGCCGACGGTGAAATAGGTGATGAGATGCAGGAGGTCGTAGCCGGCGCGGATCACGCGATTGAGCCCGGGCTCGATGAGGCCGACGGCTTCGAGATAATCCTTCTGCTCATCGGCCGGCAGCACGGCGATCTCGCTCTCGATCTTCGCCGAGACGACGACGGCGGCCGCGCCTTCTTCCGCCGCCAGCGCCGCGACTTTCGCCGACTGCACATTGCCCTCCGCCGCTGACGCCTCTTCGACGTTGCACACGTAAAGCACCGGCTTCGACGACAGGAGACCCAAACCATTGAAGGCGTCGCGCTCGTCGGCGCTGATCCTGGCGAGCCGCGCCGGCTTGCCCTCGCGCAACAGCACGAGGCATCGGTTCATCAGCTCGACGAGTTCCTTCGCCTCCTTGTCGCCCCCCTTCGCCTTCTTTTCCAGCGCCACGACGCGCTTCTCGAGGCTTTCGAGATCGGCCAGCATCAGCTCGGTCTCGATCGTCTCGATGTCGCGGATCGGATCGACGGCGCCTTCGACATGCGTCACGTCGCCGTCCTCGAAGCAGCGCACGACATGGGCGATGGCGTCGCATTCGCGGATATTGGCGAGGAATTGGTTGCCGAGCCCTTCGCCCTTCGAGGCGCCGCGCACGAGGCCGGCGATGTCGACGAAGGTCAGCCGGGTCGGAATGATTTCCTTCGAGCCGGCGATCTTCGCGAGCTGCTCGAGCCGCGGGTCAGGAACGGCGACCTCGCCGACATTGGGCTCGATCGTGCAGAACGGGTAGTTGGCGGCCTGGGCCGCGGCGGTCTGCGTGAGCGCGTTGAAGAGGGTCGACTTGCCGACGTTCGGCAGGCCGACGATGCCACATTTGAACCCCATATCCGTCCCGGTTTTCGATTGCGCGTTGCGGCGCGGTATGCGGGCCGGCGCGCCAAAAGGCAAGGGGGACGCGCGGTCCCCCTCGTCTGTGCTGCAGCGGCGATCGCGCGGCTAGAGGCTCTTCAGATATTCGAGAAGCGCCTTCTTGTCGGCTTCGGGGAGCGACGTGCCGAAGTCATGGCCGCAGCGGCTGTTGCCGGACGCGTCGCGGTTCTTGGGGTCGCAACTCGCCGTCGTCTGGTAGGTGTAGTTGAATTTCGTCTGCTCCTTGGCCAGTCCGACGTTTTCAATGTCATAGGCGGGGCCGACCTTGAAAGACGGCGGACGGTCGGCCGGCTTTTTCAGGAGATCGGCGAGCGTCGGCACCGACCCGTTGTGCAGATAGGGGGCAGCCGCCCAGATGCCCTCCATCACCCGCGACTCATAAGCGGGAGGGGTCTTTTCCTCCGGCTTTTGATATAGAGTGGCCAGACTTTTCTTTATGACGTCGCGAAAGTCTCGCAGCGCCTGCGCCGATACATCCGGCCTATCGGACTCATTTTCCAAGCATTCCCGCAGCAGAGGCTCATAAAGTGTGATGTCTCTGAAATGTATGGGCGCCCGAAGGATCGATTGTACGACAGCGACGGTTAAAATGTTAAATTGGCTCTCACCCTCGCGCGTCAATCTCTTATTGAACGGGGGTTTTGGGATCAGTTGACCCTCGAGCACGCCGGTTTTGCCGACCCGTTCGAGCACTCCATATTCCGCAACATCCGTTCCGACGTCCTGAATCGGCGTTTTCCAGGTGAATTTGGCGCACAGCCGCTTGGCGGCGTCCTCGGTGTTGATCTTGTGGCAATTCGCTCCGCATTCGCGGTCGTAGATTTTCTTTCCGGCGTCCGCGAGCCCCTTGTCCACGGGCCACTGCCATTTTGGCGGCTGAATTTGCCGTATGAGCGTTTCGAGCCGCATGAGGCCCGGCATATTAAGTGAAGAGCCGCTCAGATATTCGACTCCGTCCGGATACAGAACATCCTTCCGGGGATGAAAAACGCCGAATACGCCGTAAACTTCGCCGACGTTGCGGGCGAGCCCGAGAATGCCGTTCCCGTTTTCGGCGAATCCCGGCCACTGGGTCAAATCCTGTACCGGCGCGTTCCAGAGGAAAGGATAACGCACGGGCGCTTCAGCCCTTTTGATGTTCTCCGGAATCATGTGATCGGGCCCGGTCCCGATGTCCAATCCCGAGACGCGGTTGAAGATCATCGACACCGCATCGAGGCGCCCGACGCCCCATCCCTTGGGGGGCAAGGACTCTTTCATCAGCACATGATAGGGTTTGAACCAGTCAGCCACCTGCTTGTGTAGCAGCTTGCGTTCCTGCTCCGTTGCATGTGGGCCAAGCACTTGCTTGGCGAATTCGGCGAATGTGGGCGCGTCATTCACGACCGCGTCGACGGACGTGTCGAGGTCTGAGAATAATTGCTGAATGTCGACGATGGCCGGGCCGCCGTCGACCCGCAAGGAGACGTCCCCGACATCGATCTGGCGCGTATGGCATGCGGCGCATGTCATGCTCAGCGTGTTGCTATCGGGGGCGACGAGAAATCCAACCGGCAATCTGGCGGCGCTATCAGGGTTTCGCAGATAGCCGTAGCGGACCATCCCGTCGTCGAGAAAGTGTGAGCCGTCCGAACGCTTCAGAGCCTTGAACCAGTCGAACGGCATGATGCGCGCGCCCTGATCGAGACTGTAGAATTCCTTGCGCTCCGCCGGCGTCCAATGGGCGCCCTGGTCGGCGTATTTCAGTTCGGCGGCTAAGGAGGGAAACGCCACGGCGAGTGTGAGCAAGGCAGCGGCGGCGGCGCGCGCCGTCATAGGCGCGCGCATCGATTTGTTTGCAATCATGGCTCCCCCAAAGAAATAGAATATGCGATGAAAACTAGAACATAGGCGCGCGTGATTCTCAATGGGCAAGCGCAGCCCGATTGGCCATATGCGCACGTCGAGAGACGGCATGAGAATGAAGAGAACGTCTTTCGCCTCCAGCCTTCCTCTTCTGATTGTGGCGCTCTCAGCGATGCTCGCGGCAGGCGCGCCGCTCCGCGCGCAAACCGTCGCGCCCGAAACGCCGCCAGCTCCAGCTCCCGCGCAATCAACGCCGGCGCCCGCGGCGCCGTCTCCAACGGCGCCTTCCGAGGCCATGCCTGCGACGCCGACTCCGCCGGTCGACGCCGCGCCCGTAGCGGCGGCGCCGACAAAGTCAGCGCCGGCTCAGGCCGTGGCCAAAAAGCCAAAGCCGAAGCCCGCGCCGCTGCGGGAAACGGCGCTCTCCGACGATCCGACGCCGGCGTTGCAGCCGCAAACATTCTACACGACCTCGAAGGCGGCGGATCCCTACCGGCAGATCGTCGATCTTGGCGGATGGCCGCGGGTCGGCCTCGCTCTTCGGCCCGGCGCGAAGGGGCCTGCGGTGTCGACGCTGCGCCGGCGCCTCGCCGCGGAAGACGACAGCCTCGTCGACACGGCGAAAGAGAAATGGGACGCCGATCTCACCGCGGCGGTGAAGCGCTTTCAGTTTCGCCTGGGGCTCAAACAGACCGGCGTCGTCGCGGGGGCGACTCTGCGCGCGCTGGACGTGCCGGCGGAGACCCGCTTTCTGCAGTTGTCGTCGACCGCGCAGCGGCTCACCGCCTTCGATTTCGCTTTCGGTCCGCGCTACATCGTCGTCAATATTCCGTCGACGGCGGTCGACGCCGTGGAAAATGATCGCGTCGTGCGCCGCTACGCTGCGATCGTCGGCGATCCCGAGCATCATTCGCCGGAGCTGCAGGCGAAGGTCGTCGCGGTCAACATCAATCCGACCTGGACGGTTCCGGTCTCGATCATAAAAAACGAGATCGCGCCGAAGATGCTGAAGGATCCGACCTATCTTCAGCGCTCGCACATTCGCGTGCTGAACGCGCGCGGCGAAGAGGTCGATGCGCGCTCGATCAACTGGGCGAGCGAACGCGCCACGCAATACACGCTGCGTCAGGATTCCGGCGCCGACAATTCGCTGGGCTCGATCCGCATCTCGATGCCCAATCCCCATTCCGTCTACATGCACGACACGCCGTCACGGAATCTCTTCGCCAACGACTATCGCTTTCTGTCGCACGGCTGCGTGCGCGTGCAGGGCGTTGTCGATCTCGCCGCATGGCTGCTTGACGGCGCGTCCGGTCCGCAAATGAGCAAGGACGAGATCGATCAAAAGATCGCATCTGGCGAGCGCGAGGAGGTGAGGCTGACGCAGCACGTGCCGGTGGCCTGGGTCTATATGACCGGCTGGGCGTCGGCGGACGGCGTCGTGCATTTTCGCGACGACGTCTATCATCTCGACGAGGCCTCCGGCATCGCGGAATGGTGACGTCTCGAGCTACAGAGTCAGGCGGTAGCGCACGAAACTGTCGGCTTCAACGAACCTGTCATAGAGCCGCCGCGCGGTGTCATTGTTTGCGCGCGTCAGCCAGTAGAGCTGCGACCAGCCGCGCATGCGTCCCAGATCAATGAGGTCTTGAATGAGCGCCCGCCCCACGCCGCCGCCGCGAAGGGCGGGATCGACGAAAAGGTCCTCGAGGTAGCAGACCGGCGAGGACGTCCAGCTGCTTTCATGCAGCACAGACACGGAGAACCCGGCGACGCGCGCGTCGTGTTCCGCGATCCGTCCAATTAGCGTCGATGTCGGGTCGAGCAGCCGGCGTAAAGTGTATTCTGTGACGTCCGCCGGCACAGAGGTTTCATAAAAATCATTGTAGCCGTCCCACAACCTGCGCCAGGCCGAGGCGTCAGCCGCGCGAATCTCCCGCACATGCGTCATTCTTCGCTCTCTCGCGCACTTTCGTGCCAGCCGCGCAGCAGCACATAGGAGAGCGCGGCGAGCGCGCCGTAGATCGCCAGGCCGCTCAGCGAGATAAGCGCCAGCGCCGCGAACATGCGAGGGATGTCGAGACGAAAGCCCGCCTCGACGATGCGGTAGGCAAGCCCGGTTCCCTGACCCGACGCGCCTGCGGCGAGCTCGGCGACGATCGCGCCGATGAGCGCCAATCCGCCGCCGATGCGCAGTCCGGTAAGGAACTGCGGCAGCGCCGAGGGGAGGCGCAGATAAATCAGCTTCTGCCACGGCGACGCATGATAGAGGTCGAAGAGCTCGCGCAAGCCGAAGTCGACGGAGGCGAGTCCAAGCGACGTGTTCGACAGGATCGGAAAAAAGGCGACGAGAAAGGCGCAGACCAGCACGGCGTTGCCGGGCTGCATATAGACGAGCAGCAGCGGCGCGATCGCGATGATCGGCGTCACCTGCAAGGTGATGGCGAAGGGCAGAAGCGCGCGCTCCAGCCATTTCGACTGCGCGATGAGCAGCGCCAGCGCCACGCCGCAGACGGTGGCGACGACAAGCGCTTCGCAGGTGACTCCGAGCGTCACCATCAGCGAAGAGAACAGGAGTTGGCGGTCTTCGACGAGCTTCTCGAGAATGACGCTCGGCGCCGGGAGAATATAGGGCGGAATGTTCTTCCAGCGGACGACGCCCTCCCATAGCGCGAGGGCTGCGAAGAAGACGGCGAACGGCAGGCCGATGTCGCGCCACTGGACCGACTGCCGCTTACCGCTCATGGCGCAGCCTCTTCGATTGCGACGCGAAGCGCCTGCGACGCCCGCCGGCAGATGTCGGCGAAGGTCTTGCTCGACCGATAATCGTCGTCGCGCGCCAGCGCCGGGTCGATTTCCATTTCGTCGATGATCCTGCCGGCGCGCCTGGACATCACCACGATGCGCGTCGAAAGATAGGCGGCCTCGAACACCGAATGTGTGACGAAGACGATCGTCGCGCCGAAGCGGCGTTTGAGCGCGAGCAGATCGTCGTTGAGCTTGAAGCGCGTCACTTCGTCGAGAGCAGCGAAAGGCTCGTCCATCATGATCAGCTCGGGCTGGGTCACCAGCGCGCGGGCGATGGCGCAGCGCATCTTCATGCCGCCGGAAAGTTCGCGCGGCAGCGCGCGCGAAAAACCGAGGAGGCCGACATGCGCCAGCGCCTCGTCGACGCGCGGCGACGCCGCCTTGCGCGATAGTCCGCCAAGCCGCAGCGGCAGAAAGACATTGTCGAAGACGCTCGCCCAGGGCAGCAGCGTGGCGTCCTGAAAAACAAAGCCGATATTGTTCTTGATCTGGGGCGCGCTCCAGTCGATCGCGCCCGCGGTCGGGCTCGCGAGTCCCGCGATCAGCCGCAGCACCGTCGATTTGCCGCAGCCTGAAGGTCCGAGCAGCGTCAGGATCTCGCCTTTGCGCACGTCGAGATCATAGCCGGCGAGCGCGACGAGCCCGCTCGGGAATGTCTTGCCGACCGCGCGCAGCGAAACGAGCGCCGGCGCCGTCGTGTGCGCGCCCGCGATGTCACGAGCGCTCATGTCGCGTCCTTCGGAGTCATTTCGGCCGCAGATCCATGCCGACTTTCTTGCCGATGAAGCGCAGCGTGTAGCCGCGCTTGTAATCGAGATCGGCAGGAACGACGGCGGCCTTCGCCATCTTTTCGAAAAAGCTCTTCATCCGAGCATCGGTGATCACGCCGACGCCATAGGTCAGCGCGTCGCCGGAATCGACGATCCCGCGCTCCTTCATTTTGGCGATGGAATAGGCGATCTGGCCGTCGGTCATTTCCGGATTGTCGCGTTTGATCAGCGCGTTCGCCTGAGCGTTGTCGCCATAGAGATAATTGTACCAGCCGATGATCGAAGCGTCGACGAAGCGCTGCACGATGTCTGGAGACTTGGCGATCGTGTCGGCGCGCGTCTCGATCGTCGTCGAATAGCCGTCATAGCCGTGGTCATGCAAAAGAAAGACGTTAGGCGCAAAGCCGCCTTGGCGTTCGATGGCGTAGGGCTCCGAGGTGAGAATCCCCTCCTGAATCGATGTCTTGTCGGCAAGGAAGGGCGCCGAGTTGAAATTGTAGGGCTTAGTGTTTGCGTCTTTGAATCCGTACGCCTGCTTCAGCCATTGCCAGACGGAAGCGCGCATGTCGCTGGCGATGAAGGCCGTCGCCTTCGGCAGATCTTCGAAACGATCAAGGCCGACGCCAGGATGCGACATGAAAATCACCGGATCGACCTGAAACATGCTCGCGACGGTGACGACCGGCACGTTCTGCTGCACCGATTCGAACATCTGAATGGTGTTTGCGCCCATCGCGAAGTCGACGCGTCCGGCGGCGAGCAGCAGCCGCGCGTTGAGCTGCGGACCGCCTTGCAAAAGGGTCACGTCAAGCCCGTATCGCGAATAAACGCCGTCGGCGACGGCCTGATAGAATCCGCCGTGCTCGGCTTGCGCCCGCCAATTGGTGGCGAAGCGCACCTTGTCGAGCGCGAGGGCGGGCGCTGCGATGAGGAGGGCGATGAGGAAAATGATGAGACGCATATTTCTCTTTCGGGCTGCTTTGAGCGTCGTTCCCGACGCTTCGCTGAAGCGAAACGATCAGGAATCCAGAGCACGACTCGGCATTTAAGAATAGCTGGATTCCCGATCAGGCCTGCGGCCTGTCGGGGATGACAATATGATCATACATGAACGCGCGCGAGCTCTATATCCCGCTCGACTTCGACGAGAAATTGAAGCCCTCGACGAGCATCGCCGGCGCCGCCGGCGCGCCGCCTTCGCCGGCCGCGCGCCAGGTGCGACGCGTTGGGCCGAGCGCTTTGATCTTGCCGAACAGATCGCCGAGCCGCTGATTGAAGCGCATGTTGCGCATCGGGGCGACGATGCGGCCGTTCTCGATGAGAAAATTGCCGTCGCGCGTGAGCCCGGTAAGGAGCAGGCTCTTCGGCTCGACGATGTTTGTATACCAGAGGCGCGTCACCAGAACGCCGCGCCTGACCGAGCGCACCATGTCGTCGATCGACACGTCGCCGCCCGACATGACGAAGTTTCGCGCAAAGGGGATCGCCTCGGCGCCCGTCTTTTGCGCCCAAGCGCGCGAACGATAGAGCGTCGTCACGACGCCGTTCTCGATAAAGGCGCGCGCGCGATGCGGCACGCCCTCAAAGCCGACCGCCGCTTCCGGCGCGAGCGGATCGGCCGGGTCGACGCGGATCGAGAGCTTCTCGTCGAAGAGCTTCTCGTCGAAGAGCTTCTCGCCCAGAAGCGCGCCGCCGCCGGGACGCGTAAAAAAGCTTCTGCCCTCGTCGGCGGCGCGCGCCTCCATCGCCCGGATGAGCCAGAAGGCGAGTTCAGCCGTCGCTTCGGGCTCGAGGACGACGGTGTAGGCGCCGGGGTCGAGATCAACCGGCGTCGCGTCATGCGCGCCCTTGAAGCAGGCGACGCGGCCGATCGCCTCGGCGTCGAGACGGTCCGCGAAGAACTGATGCGCGCCCGCCCAGCCCGACCATGTGTCGGCGCGGTTGCGGGCGGTGGCGGAAAGATCGATTTCGCTGCGCCGCTCATAGGCGAAGAGGCCGGCGCTCGTCGCGAAAGCGTCGAAGCGCCTCGCGGCCGTCGCGCAGCCGAAAGTGTCGACGCCGAGGCGCGCGCCTTCCTCGATCACGCGCGCCGCCGTGCCGGCGAGCGCGTCGAGACGCAAATTCGCGGTCGCTTCGTCATAGCGGTTGGAATAGCCGTAATTCTGCGGGCCGAGCGGCGCGACATAATCCGGATCGACCGGCAGCATGCGCGCGATCTCTTCCGAGCGCGCCACCGCCTTGGCAAGCGCCTCGTCATCGAAGCGTGAGGTGCTGCAGGAGCCGATGCGTCCGCCGATATGCGAAGAGATGCGCAGATTGGCTTCGGCGCTCGCGATATTCGTCGTCGCGCCGCCGCGCGCGAAGCGAAGACTCTGGTCGAGGCCGCCCTGAATCTGCACGGCGCAGGCGTCGGCCCTGGAATGTGCGAGAACCTTGTCGGCAATCGCCTTGGCGTCGTCTGAAGAAATAAACATGCGCTATGCGTCGTCGCTCGTGTTCAGCACGCGCACATTGCGAAAGAGCGCCGGCGGGCTGCCGTGCGAAACAGGCGCGACCTGCACCGGCTCAGCCTTGCCGCAGGTGAAAGTTCCGTCGAGATGGTAGGCGCTCGCGTCGCACAGGCCCGCGAGCGAATTCCAGAATTGCGTGGTGCGCCCCTGATAGGCGCCGTCGCGCAGCAGATCGCCGAGCTTGCCGTTCTTGATCTCATAGAAGAGCTGTCCGCCGAACTGAAAATTGTCGCGCTGCTGATCGATGCTCCAGCTCCCGGCGCCGACGACGTAAATGCCGTTCTCGACGTCGCTGATGAGATCATCGAAGGAGCACTTCTGAGGATTTGGCTTGAGCGAAATATTCGGCATGCGTTGGATGGGGAAGGTCGTCGGGCTGTCCGCATAGGCGCAGCCGTTCGAGTGCGACAGACCGATGAGATGCGCCTGTCCCAGCGCCATCTGGAAATTCTTGAACACACCTTTTTCGACGATGGGAAATTCCGCGGCTTCCGCCGGCGCGCCGTCGTCGTCATAGCCGATCGTGGCGAGCGCGCCGGGCTGGGCGCGGTCGGCGACGATCGTCATCAGCTCGGAACCGAACCGCAGCTCGTTGAGCATCGAGGGTTTGACGAAGCTCGTGCCGGCGAAATTCGCCTCCCAGCCGAGCACGCGGTCGAGTTCGGTGGAATGGCCGACCGTCTCGTGAATCGTGAGCCAAAGATTCGTCGGATCGATCACGACGTCGTAGTCGCCTGGCGTCACCGGCTTCGCCTTGAGCTTCGCGCGCGCTTCCTCGCCGGCGTGCGCCGCTTCCGCGACGAGGCCCGCGCCGACGACATAGTCCCAGCCGGCGCCGCGCGCGGGCGCCAGGCAGTCGCGCGTGGCGAAACGGCCGCTGGCGCGGTCGATCGCGGTGGCCTGGAAGTTCGGCGCGACGCGCGTTCGCGTTTGATGGATGCGGCTGCCAAGGCTGTTGGCGAAGAATCGCTCTTCGCAGGTCGCCGACAGCGACGCCGAACAGAAATCCGCGCCATGGTCGCGCGCGCTGGCGATGATCGAAAGCAGCAGGTCGGCTTTTTCGCCGGCCGAAACCTCGAAAGGATCGACGCCCATCGGCATGACCCACTCCGCCTCATGCGCGGGAAGACGCTCCAGCGCGATCGGCTGGAACTGTATCGGCTTGACCGCCCGGGCGTTCTCCAGCGCGCGCTCGACGCCGTTGAGCAAGCTCTGCGGATCGAGCCGTCGCGCGCCATAAAAGCCCCAGCAGCCGTCGAGCAGCACGCGCACGCCGAAGCCTTGCGACGCGCGTTCGTCGAAATTCTCCAGGCGGTCGTCCTTGGCGAAGGCGTATTCGCGGCGCGTCTCGCCGATCCTGACGTCTGCGTAGCTGGCGCCGTTCTGCTTGGCGGCGGTCAGCGCGATGTCGGCGAGATCGTAGAGCAGCGCACGATTCAGCGCGAAGGCGTGGCGCCCCCTCTGGCAGGAGGCTTCAATGGTCGAAGGCGTGGCGGCGGGCGCCATTGGTCGCTCCAAATTCGCTCGGCATGTTGGTCGCTTCGGCGACGATTTGCAATCGCCGCGTTAGGGTTGCGGTTCGCCGCCCCAGCCGCAGCCGGCAAGCGCCTCCAGCATATGCGCGGGCGGCGAGGCGGCGGCTTCCACGGGCGACTTGCCGTCCTGCATCGGCACGGCGATCGCGCGCGCATGGAGATGTAGCGGGGGCGAGCCCTCGCGGCGACCTGAGCCATAGATCGGATCGCCGAGAATCGGCCAACCCATCGCCTGCGCATGGACGCGGATCTGATGCGTGCGGCCGGTGTGCGGCGTGAATTCGAGGAACGCCCGAGCGCCGTTCCCGCTTCTGCCAAGCACGCGCCAGGACGTCCGGGCGGGCAGGCCCAGCGGGTCCGGCCGCATCCACCAGCCGCGCGCCGCGTCCAGCCTACCGAGGGGAAGGTCGATCTCGCCTTCCTCGGCCGTCGGCGCGCCTTCGACCACGGCCCAATAGGTCTTGCCGATGCGCCCGGATTTGAAGAGGCGGCCGAGCCGCTCGAGAGCCTTGCGGTGGCGCCCGAGCACCAGGCAGCCGGATGTGTCCTTGTCCAGCCGGTGAGCCAGCGCCGGCGGGCGCGGCAGGCCGAAGCGCAGCTGGTCGAAGGCCTCTTCGAGGCTTGCGCCGCCTTTCGGCCCACGATGAACGGCGACGCCGGCGGGCTTGTCGATGATCAGCATCAGCCCGTCGCGGTGGAGCAGGCGAGAGAGAAGGTCCATCGGCGGCTTATAGCAGCGAGAGGCGCTAAAAGGCGCTATTTCCCGCCGGGCGCGGCCTTCCCGAGCGAGACGGCGCCGCCGATGAAGGCTCCGTATTTGTGGAAATATTCGTTGGTCAAATGCACGCCGTCGGCCGTGTAAAACCGCTCGTTCCCCTCGTATCGCTCGATGAAATCGTCAAATTCGAGGATGTTGAGTTCGGGATGGTCGCGCCAGAGCGCCACGCGATAGATGTCGTTCACCTGCCGGACGCAGTGATCGTAAAAGCAGGCCAGTATCGCGCGCTTGACGGCGCTGTAGAGATTCGGCGGCTTGAACGTTCGCTCGTTCACCCGCGGTATCGCGATGATTTCGACGTCGTCGACGTCGGAGAAATATTCGACGAGTTTCTTGGTGTATTCGACATAGGCTGACGCGCCGATGTGCTGGATCTCGTCGTTGACGCCGTTCATGAGAACGACCTTGTCGGGCTTCCTGTCCGCGAATATGCGATAGAGCTTCTCTTTGGGGAATTTTTCTCGCAGTTCGGTGTAGAGCAACCGCGAGTTGCGTCCGGCAAAGCCGAGGGTGCAGGCGCTGACGCCGCGGCCCTCGAGCCTTTTGGACACAGCGCGTGGCAGTTCAGGCAAAAGCTTGCCGTCCGAGGCCCATGATTCGCCGACGACAAGGACGCGGAAGTCGTTGTCGCCGCCGTTCACTGTCGCGCAATTGAGCGTCGGCTCGTCCGTCCGTTTTAGGCTGACGAGCGCCAGCCCGCCTGTCACGGCCAGAACAAACGCCAGTCGCTGCGCTCCGGGGAACATGGCGCACCCATATCCCGGTTAGCTGGACTCAAGCAAATGTCGAGCTGTGGCGGGTCGGCCAGCTGGCCGATGCGGCGCCTCTGGCGGCGCAGCCCGCCAGCGGATCGGGATCAGGCGAGCGCGGGCGCCGCGTTCGCCGGAATCGCCTGCGGCAGCGCCGCCGGCGTCAGCAGCCGGTTGGACACCCAGGAGGCGCGCAGCTTGTTGATCGGCCGGTCGAACAGTCGCCAGATCAGATAGGAGGCGACGAAGATGATGGCGAGCGCCTCGGAGCAGAGAAGGACGCGATCGAGATAGGAGCCTTCGCCGGTCTTCATGAAGCCGAGCACCGACCAGTGCAGCAGGTAGAAGATGTAGGAAAGCTCGCCGAGCATGCGGTCCTTCGCGCCGCTCGACTGCTGCGTGGTGTAGATCGCCCAGGGCGTCATCATCGCCGCGATGATCAGATTGGCCTTGCTGCCGAACGCGAGCGCGGTCGCATCGGAGCCGACGTAAAGCTCCTTGGCGAGCAGCGCGGCGCCGAGGACCAGCACCGCCATTGCGGCGTAAAGCGAGCGGTAGGCGAAGGCGCGGCTCGGCTTCAATTCATGGCTCGCGGCCGCGACGCCGACGCCGAAAAACAGCAGGAACGGCGCGACGGTGGCGGAGCCGCCGACCCACGGCGCCAAGGCTGAAATCAGCAGGCAGATCACCAGCAGGTGAATGTTTTTCGAAATGAGAAAGACGACCGCCGGCGCGATGAGATAGAACTGCATCTCCATATCGAGCGACCAGCCGGGAAGATTGGCCTGGTAGGGCAGCGAGTTGTATCCGAGGATCATGACGTTGGAGAAGAACTGATGCATCAGCCCGCCAACGGCCGCGGGCGCGTCGCCGCGCCAGAACAGAAGCGCCCAGGTGATCGCCGAGCAAAGCGCGAAGACCGGCGCGACGCGCCAGACGCGCGAAACGAGATAGGTGAAATAGGCTGACGTCGTCTTCGAATAGGTCTTCTTCCACATCACCGCGACCCAATAGCCGCTGAGCACGAAGAAGATCAGCACCGCGGACATGCCGAGGTTGAAACTGGTCGTGTGGTGGACAAAGACCGCAAAGGCTAAAGTCAGCCGCAGCGCTCCCGGCGACGCGAATTTGTCCGTTCCCATCGCCATTGGTGCTCCGATTTTGCGGGGAGGTTTTTTGAATAGGCGCGTCGACCTTATCTCGACAGTGACGCGAAATGTTGTGTCATGAGGTCGCGGCGAGCGCCTCACGCCGCGGCATTACGTCGCGTTTGGCCGATCTGAACGCGCGTTGTCGTCTGGTTCGTCGCTTTGCGTATGTGTGGTCTCACGCTGGCGGATCTGTCTGGTCCGGATTGCAGCAAATGTGCTGCGGACGGTCGCTGATCAATCGATAGGCGCCGTCAAAACTCTGCTTTTGAGGAACTATGGCGATCGTATCTCCGACTCCCAAGCTGCGCGTCACGACGGATTTCGGCGTCGCGCGCCTGTGCATCGAAAATCCGGCCAAGCGCAACGCGTTCGACTTCGAGATGTGGCGCGCGCTGCCGTCGCTGTTGCGCGCGATCGACGCCGAGGAGGAAGCGCGCGTCTGCGTCATCAGCGGCGCGCCGGGTCTGCCGTTCTGTTCGGGCGCCGACATCAGCGAATTCTCCACCATGCGCGCGACGAGCGACGGCGGACGCGCCTATGAGCACGCCAATGTCGAAGCGTTCCACGCCATCTCGAATCTTTCCAAGCCGACGATCGCCGCCATTTCGGGATTTTGCATGGGCGGCGGATTCGGAATCGCCGCGGCTTGCGATCTGCGCATCGCCGATGCGCAAGCGGTGTTTGCAATCCCCGCGGCGAAGCTCGGCGTCGGCTATCCGCCCTCGGCGATGGCCTATGTCGTCGCCGCGGTTGGTCCGCAACTCGCGTTCGATCTCTTCTACACGGCGCGCCGTCTCACCGCGAACGAAGCGAAAGAGCGCGGCTTCGTCAGCCGCCTTTTCGCGACTGAAAGTTTCGAAGGCGCCGTGCATGCGCTCGCGGAGAACATCGCCGCTGGCGCGCCCCTGACGCTGCGCGCCGCCAAAGCGGCGATCCGCGCCGCCGCCCGGCTGCCCGGCGCGCCGTCGCAAGAGCAATGCGAAGCGCTGACGAGCGCCTGTTTCGACAGCGCGGACTACATGGAAGGGCGCGCCGCTTTTCTCGATAAACGCGAGCCGAATTTTACCGGGCGATGACGCGTCTCGCCCTCAAAACGCCGCGCATCGCCGCGATGGGGAAAAGAGATTGTGGCCAGGGCTGCCGCGCGCTTTGCTTGCGCCAGGTCTTCGAACTCTCTTCTGATTGCAGTTCTCTTTCAGCCGTCATGCCCGGCCTTGCGCCACGGCTGTCCAATTGATTTTTGTGGACAAGGCGCACGGCCCCTTGGCGCGCGTTTGACCGAAAGCCCCCAGCATATCATCGACTCGCTTCAGAGCCACGCGCCAAAGCTCTATCATCTGGGCGCCCGCACAGTGTCGCGCTCGATGCTTTCCGACGCCAACAACCTGAGGTGTTTACCGGGCTGTTTGCGCGGCTCGTCGCGCAGGCGTTGCCCGGATTGCGCAAGAAGATGCGTGAGCCGCTGCGTCTCATCGACGCCACCAGCTTCCGTCTGAGCGGCCTGTCCGAATGGGCGCGGTTTTCGACAAACGCCTGTGGCGCAATGCTTCACGTCATCTATGATCGCGACGCTGATTGCTCGCTCTACGCGGCGCTAAGCGGCCCCAAAGTCAACGACATCACCGCCGCTAAGGAAATGCCGATCGATCCCATGGATCGATCCATGGCGACCTATGTCTTCGATCTCGGCTATTATGATTATGGCTGGTGGGCAAAGCTCGACTCCGCCGGACGCCGGCTCGTCACGAGACTGAAAGCCATTACCAAACTCACGATCGTCGCCGACAAGGATGTTGGAGACGGCGCCGATATTTTAAGCGACCGCAGTCGGACTGCTTCCGACCCGGCTCGCCGTAAGCCGCAAGAACCCCTTTGCGCATCCTGTGCGCGAGGTGCGCGTGCGGATCGAGACCGGCCAGGTGCTGCGCATCCTCTCCAACGACCTCGACGCGCCCGCCGCCGAAATCGCCGCGCTCTATAAGCGGCGCTGGCAAATCGAACGGTTTTTCCGCTGAATCAAGCAGACCTGGAAGATCCAGCATTTCCTCGGTCGAAGCAGAACGCGGTGCGCATTCAACTCGCCGTCGCGCTGATCGCTTTTTTGCTCCTGCGCCTCGCGCAACACCTGCAGAGCGCCATTCAAAAGCCCGCTCGCTTTCACCCGTTTGGTGCGCGCCAATCTCAAACTGAACCTCGGTCAATGTTGAACCGGACAGCCGTGGCCTTGACCGGTTATCTACGGGGGAACATCGCGAAACGCATCGCGGAGACGGCACGTTCGGCTCCAACCCGTTTCGGAGCCCTGTTGCTTATGCAGGTCGGCTTGACGGCGTAAGCGGCGCCGGTACTATTCAACGCCATATGCAATGCCTGCCCCGTGTAGCGGCGGATTTTACGGGAAGGATTGTCTTGAGGCTTTTTCGACAAGGGTTTGCGCAAATCATCGTCTGCCGTCGGGGCCGGCAGCGCTTCGGCGCGCTTTTTTTCGCGATGCTCGTTAGAAGCGCCGGTCCGGCCGAAAACTATAAAGGCCGCGATCCAGATTCTTACGAGTGCAGTTCCGACTACAACATTCTCAACCGATTTTCCGTGCCGTCCGCGGCGCGGTCGACCAAATATTCGGACGTGAAGTTCAACCTCAGCAGCCACGTTCGTCTGCGCGCCATGCCTTCCGGCGTCTGGGCGCTTGGGATCGTCTCGCTGCTCATGGATTTCTCGTCCGAGATGATCCACGCGCTGCTGCCGATCTATCTCGTCGGCGCGATGGGCGCCTCGATGGCCGAGGTGGGCGTCATCGAAGGCGTCGCCGAGGCGACCGCGTCGGTCGTCAAGATCTTTTCGGGCGTGCTTTCGGACTGGTTTGGCCGGCGCAAGCTGCTGGCGATCATCGGCTATGGTCTTGCGGCGGTGACCAAGCCGATGTTTCCGCTCGCGCCGAATCTCGCCTGGATCATGTCCGCGCGCTTTATTGACCGCGTGGGGAAGGGCATCCGCGGCGCGCCGCGCGACGCTCTCGTCGCCGATATCGCGCCGGCCTCGGGCCGCGGCGCCGCCTTCGGACTTCGCCAGTCGCTCGACACCGTCGGCGCCTTCCTGGGACCGGCCGTCGCCGTGGCGGCCATGTGGCTTTCCGCCAACAGCATCCCTCTGGTGTTCTGGATCGCGACGATTCCGGCGGCTCTGGCGGTCGCCGTCCTTGCGTTCGGCGTGCGCGAGCCGCAATCGTCCCGCCCGCCGCGGCCGGCGCGCTTTCCGCTGCATATCGATGAAGTCCGCGGACTCGGCGCGCCATTCTGGTTCGTCGTGGCGATCGGCGTCGTTTTCAGCCTCGCGCGCTTTTCGGAGGCCTTCCTGATCCTCAAAGCGCGCGCGGTCGGACTGCCGGAGGCCTTCGCGCCACTGGTGCTCGTCGCAATGAATGTCGTCTACGCGGGCGCTTCCTATCCAGTCGGCGCCTTCTCCGACCTGGGCGACCGGAAGACGCCGCTGATGGCCGGTCTTGCGGCGCTGATCGCCGCCGACGCCGCCCTGGCGATGGCCGAGCACATGCCGCTCGTCTGGCTGGGCGTCGCGCTCTGGGGACTGCACATGGGCCTGACCCAGGGCCTGCTCGCCGCCCTCGTCGCCGATGTCGCGCCGCCGGCGCTGCGCGGGTCGGCCTTCGGGGCGTTCAATCTGGCCAGCGGCGTTGCCTTGCTCATCGCGAGCGCCGCCGCCGGCGCGCTGTGGGACGTCTATGGTCCGGCCTCCGCCTTCTGGGCCGGCGCCCTTTGCGCGTCGGCGGCCTTTGTCGCGCTCAGGCTCGGCGCCGCTCGTCTTGGCGGGTCGCCCCAGGACCACGGGGGTTCCCGTTAAGATCTTCGCGTCGAAAATCGGGCGCGTTAACCGATCGCTAAGCATGCCACTTAAACATTGAAAACAAAGCATAAATCTTCCGCAATTACGCCATCGTTGGCCATTCATTTCCAGAACCGGCGGGGGCGCTGGCGTTCAAAAAACGCACCATCGAGGTTCTGATGAAAAAACGAGTTTTCGGCCTCGCCGTCGCGGCTTCTTTGGCCGCCCTGTCTGCGTCGGCCGCAGACCTGCCGTCGCGCAAAGAGCCGCCGCCGGTCTACATTCCGCCGCCGCCGCCCGTCTTCACCTGGAGCGGCATTTACGTCGGCCTCAATCTCGGAGGCGGGTGGCTCGACCGTTATGACTACGGCAACTGGTTTTTTTCCGCTCCGACCGCGCCGAACACCGGCGGCGTGATCGGCGGCGCGCAGATTGGCTACAATTATCAGTTCACGCCGCTCCTCGTCGCCGGCGTCGAAACTGATTTCCAGGGCACGAGCGTCGGCGGCGGCAGCACGCTGTGGGGCGCGACGCGCGGCGTCGGCTGGTTTGGCACGGTGCGCGGCCGCGCGGGCCTGTCGCTGCTCAATTCGCAGCTGCTTCTCTACGGCACCGGCGGCTTCGCCTATGGCGACGTGCGTCTCAACTACGGATGGCTCGGCTCTCAGGCGCGCACCGGAACCGGCTGGACAGCGGGCGGCGGGCTCGAATACGCCTTCCTGCCGAACTGGTCGGCGAAGGTCGAATATCTCTACACAAACATCGGCGCCAATTACGACCCGATCTATGTCGCGCCCCTGATCGTCGAAACTCAGCAGCGCGCGCATCTCAATACTGTTCGCGCCGGCGTCAACTACCGCTTCAACTGGCTGCTTGCGCCTCCCGGACCGGCAGTGGCGAACTACTGAGCCCGAATGCTATAAACACGAGCGGCAAAGGCCCCGGCGACGGGGCTTTTGCCTTTTGCGGCGCGCCGGTTCGACCGCTTTTGGTTGCGGCGCCGCAACAATTGAACTATCTGCTTGGAAGCGTTCCGAGAAACAAATCGGCCGCATGCGAGAGGGTTCCACATGGCCGACGCCGACATTGACAGGCTCGCCGAGCGACGGCCGTTGTCGCCGCATCTGACGATCTTCAAGCCCATCATGACGATGATGATGTCGATCGCGCATCGCATCACCGGCGTCGGCCTTTACGGCGGCATGGCGCTTCTGGCGCTGTTCCTGCTCGGCGCGGGGGTCGGCGGCGGCGCCTTTTCGGCGGTGTCCTGGATCGCGACCGGCTTCATCGGCAATGTGCTCGTGGTGATGATCGTATGGGCGATCTTCCACCATCTGCTCGGCGGCGTGCGTCACGCGCTTTGGGACCGGGGCCTCTACATGGACCCGAAGGGGCGCGAGCTGGTTGCGCAAGGCACGCTCGTCGGCGGAATCCTGCTGACGCTCCTCATCTTCATTCTCAAAACGCTGGCGAGCTGATCATGACGGCTGTGACAAGGTTCAAGAGCGGTCGGGCCGCGCTCGGCGGCGGTTATGTTTCCGACCACAGCGGCTCCTTTCATGCGCGCTTCATGCGGCTAACCTCCTACGCGTTGGTCCCGCTTGGCGCCTTGAGCGCCTGGTGGATTCTAGGGCTTGCCGGCAAAACGCTGGAAGGCGTGCGCGCCGAGATCGGCAGGCCGTTCCCCGCGCTCGTGCTTCTTGCTTTCGGCGTCATCGGCATGATCCACGCGCGCCAGGGCATGGACGAAATCATTGAAGATTACGTGCATGACAAAGCGCTGAAGGCGCAGGCCATGATCGCCAATACATGGGCGTCTCGCGCGATCGCGGCGGTCTGGGTCCTCGCCATCCTCCTGATCGCTGCGCCGAAGTAGTCGGCATGCGATTGACAGCGAATCAGAACGCCGCGCGCCCCGGCGCTTCCTTGATCTCGACGACCTCGTCCTGTAACGGCGCAAACGAGCTGTTCGCGGCGCGACTGACATTGGAAAAGGCTTGATTGATGGTTGAAAAAGGTCCTGCATCAAATGTGTCGGTCAGCGGCCGGGCGTATCCGATCGTCGATCACACCTTTGACGTGGTCGTCGTGGGCGCGGGCGGCTCTGGCCTTCGCGCGGTGGTCGGCTGCGCCGAGGCGGGACTGAACGTCGCCTGCGTCACCAAGGTCTTTCCAACGCGCTCGCACACGGTGGCGGCGCAAGGCGGCATCGCCGCCGCGCTCGGCAACATGGGGCCGGACGATTGGAAATGGCACATGTACGATACCGTCAAGGGATCCGACTGGCTCGGCGACCAGGACGCCATCGAATATATGTGCCGCAATGCGCCGCCCGCCGTTTACGAATTGGAGCATTGGGGCGTGCCCTTCTCGCGCACGAGCGAAGGGACGATCTATCAACGTCCCTTCGGCGGCATGACGACGGACTATGGCAAGGGTCCGCCGGCGCAGCGGACCTGCGCCGCCGCGGACCGCACCGGCCACGCCATGCTGCATACGATGTATGGGCAGGCGCTGAAGCTCAACACCAAGTTCTTCGTCGAATATTTCGCCATCGACCTCATCATGGATGCGCAGGGCGAGTGCCGCGGCGTCATATGTTTGAAGATCGACGACGGAACGATTCATCGTTTTCGCGCCGCGCTCACCGTGCTCGCGACCGGCGGCTATGGCCGCGCCTACCTTTCCGCGACGTCGGCGCACACCTGCACCGGCGACGGCAACGCCATGGTGCTGCGCGCCGGTCTGCCGCTGCAGGACATGGAGTTCGTGCAGTTTCACCCAACCGGCATCTACGGGGCGGGCTGCCTGATCACCGAAGGCGCGCGCGGCGAGGGCGGCTATCTGACGAACAGCGAAGGCGAGCGCTTCATGGAGCGCTATGCGCCGTCCGTTAAAGACCTCGCGCCGCGCGACATGGTCTCGCGCGCGATCACGATGGAGGTGCGCGAGGGCAGGGGCGTCGGCAAGTTTAAGGACCACGCCTATCTGCATCTCGAGCATCTCGACCCGGCGATCCTGCATGAGCGCCTGCCGGGCATTTCCGAAAGCTCGAAGATTTTCGCCGGCGTCGACGTGACGCGCGAGCCGATCCCGATCATACCGACCGCGCATTACAACATGGGCGGCATACCGACCAATTATCACGGCGAGGTTCTGCGCAAGCGCGACGGAAATCCCGACGCGGTCGTGCCCGGCCTGATGGCGCTTGGCGAAGCGGCCTGCGTCTCGGTGCACGGCGCCAATCGACTTGGCTCGAATTCGCTGATCGATCTCGTGGTGTTCGGCCGCTCCGCGGGATTGCGCGCCGCCGAACTCGTCAAACCGAACGATACGCAGCCGGAACTGCCGGCGGACTCGGCCGATCTTGCTTTGTCGCGGCTCGATTTCTTCCGCAACGCCAATGGCGGAACGTCGACGGCCGTCTTGCGTGATCGAATGCAGCGGACGATGCAGTCGCATTGCGCGGTCTATCGCACCGGAGAGGTTCTCGCCGAGGGGGTCGAACTGATCAACGCTGTCTGGCGCGACGGCGCCGACGTCAATGTCGCCGATCGTTCGCTGATCTGGAATTCCGATCTGATCGAGACGCTGGAATTCGACAATCTCATCGTGCAGGCGGTCACGACGATGGAGAGCGCCGCCAATCGCACCGAGTCGCGCGGCGCCCATGCGCGCGAGGATTTCCCCGATCGCCACGACAAGAACTGGATGAAGCATACGCTCGCGACCATCGATCGCGAGAGAAAGACGACTTCAATCGACTACCGCCCGGTCCACAGCTACACGATGACCAACGAAGTGGCTTACGTCGAGCCGAAGGCGCGGGTGTACTGATATGGTCGAATTCGCGCTCCCTAAAAACTCCGTCGTCGCCGAAGGCAAGACCTGGCCGAAGCCCGAAGGCGCCCAGCGCCTGCGCGAGCTGCGCATCTATCGCTGGAATCCGGAAGACGGCGCCAACCCGCGCATCGACACCTATTTCATCGACGCCGACGACTGCGGACCTATGGTTCTCGACGCGCTGATCTGGATCAAGAACAGGATCGATCCGACGCTGTCATTCCGCCGCTCCTGCCGCGAGGGCATCTGCGGCTCATGCTCGATGAACATCGACGGGCTGAACACGCTCGCCTGCACCAAGGGCATGGACGACATCGACGGCGCCATCAAAATCTATCCGCTGCCGCATATGGCGGTGGTCAAAGACCTGGTGCCGGATCTGACAATTTTCTTCGAGCAGCATGCGGCGATCCAGCCGTGGCTGCGCGCCGGGCCCGATCCGCAGAAGGAGCGGCTGCAATCGCCGGAGCAGCGCGCCAAGCTCGACGGGCTCTATGAATGCATCCTGTGCGCCTGCTGCTCGACCGCCTGTCCGAGCTACTGGTGGAACTCAGACCGTTTTCTGGGCCCTGCGGCGCTGCTGCAGGCGTTCCGCTGGGTGCAGGATTCGCGCGACGAAGCGACGAAGGACCGCGTCTCCTACGTCGACGACGTCTTCCGCCTCTATCGCTGCCACACGATCATGAATTGCACGCAGGTCTGCCCCAAAGGCCTGTCTCCCGCGAAGGCGATCGCGGAGCTGAAAAACATGGCGATCGCCCAGGACGAGGCCGAGGCCCGCTGAGCGCGGCGCGCCTTGATCCCGCCGCGCCGCCGGTCTAGGACGGATTGAACATTCACGGAGATCTGCGCCATGTCGACCTGCGCTCGTCTTTCTCTCGGCTCGCTTTTTTGCGCCGCTTTCCTCATCACGGCCGGGCCGCAGGCCGCCTCGGCGCAGCAGCTTCAGGTCGATCCCGGCGCGCTTGACGCGTCTGGAGCCGTATCTGCACAGCCAAAGGCCAAAAAGGCCAAGGCGCAGCAGTCTCAGCGCGGCGCCCAGCAGCAGCAGGGAAGCGGCGGCAACCGCCAGTTCGGCGAACTTGAGGGTTGGTCGCCCGGCAAGCCGGCGTCGCCCGGAGGAAAGCCGAAGGAGAAGGAAGACGAAACGCCGAGTTCGCCCAACGGAAAACTGCCTATTGGCGTTTCGCCGTCGGGCAATATGTCCGTCGGCCTTCCGTTCTAAACATCTCAGGCGCCGGCCTTCGCCGGCTGGAGTTTGATCATGGCGTATAAGGTCGCGGTCGTCGGCGCTACGGGCAACGTAGGCCGCGAGATGCTCGATATTCTCGCCGAGCGCCGCTTCCCGGTTTCGGAAGTCGTGGCGCTCGCATCGTCGCGCTCGATCGGCACGGAGGTCTCCTTCGGCGACCGGACGCTCAAGTGCAAGGCGCTCGATTCCTACGATTTCTCCGATGTCGACATCTGCCTCATGTCGGCGGGCGGCTCTGTCGCGAAGGAATGGGCCCCAAGGATCGGCGCGCAGGGCTGCGTCGTCATCGACAATTCGTCTGCCTGGCGGATGGATCCCGACGTGCCGCTGGTCGTGCCGGAAGTGAACGCCGCCGCCGCGGCGGGATTCTCCAAAAAGAACATCATCGCCAATCCCAACTGCTCGACGGCTCAACTCGTCGTGGCTTTAAAGCCCCTGCATGACGCGGCGACGATCAAGCGCGTCGTCGTCTCGACCTATCAGTCGGTCTCCGGCGCGGGCAAGGAAGGCATGGACGAACTCTTTGCGCAGACGCGCTCGGTGTTCGTCTCCGATCCCGTCGACGCGAAGAAATTCCCCAAGCGCATCGCCTTCAATCTCATTCCGCACATCGACGTCTTCATGGAGGACGGCTTCACGAAGGAAGAGTGGAAGATGGTGGCGGAGACGAAGAAGATCCTCGATCCCAAGATCAAGCTCGTCGCCACCTGCGTGCGCGTGCCGGTCTTCATCGGCCATTCGGAAGCGGTGAACATCGAGTTCGAAAAGCCGATCTCGGCCGACGAAGCGCGCGACATCCTGCGCGCGGCGCCGGGCGTGCTCGTCATCGACAAGCGCGAAGCCGGCGGCTACATCACGCCGCATGAAGCGGCGGGCGAAGACGCGACCTATGTCTCGCGCATCCGCGAGGACCCGACCGTCGACAACGGCCTCGTGCTGTGGTGCGTTTCCGACAATCTGCGCAAGGGCGCGGCGCTCAACGCCATCCAGATCGCCGAAACGCTGCTGAACCGCAAGCTCGTCACGCCGAAGAAGAAGGCGGCCTAGCTTCCGGACGCGATCACCGCGGCGAGGTAAGCCCCATACACCGCGAGCAGCGCGACGCCCCGCCACGGGCGATAGACGCCGTTGCGCGGCGGATAAACGAGCGCCAGCGATATCAGGCTGGCGATCAGCGCCGGCGCGGCCTCCAGTTCCGATGTCCGGATAGGCGTGATGGCCCCGGCCACGCCGATAATGAACAGTCCATTGAAGATGTTGCTGCCGAGCAGGGCGCCGAAGCCGACGTCGTCCTGTCGGCGAATGCGCGCCATCAGCGCAGTGGCGAGTTCGGGCGTCGAGGTGCCCACCGCGACCAGCGTCTCGCCGATGATAAAATCGCTCAGTCCGAGGCGCCGCGCGATCTCGCCCGCGCCGTAAACGATGAAGTTTCCGGCCGCGACCAACAGACCGATGCCGATGGACCCGTCAACGAGCGCGCGCAGGAAGCCTGAAGACGTCTGCTGCTGCGCCGCTGCCGAGCGCCGCTGCTCGATCGCTTCCAGCGTGACCCTCGCGAACCACAGGACGAAGCCGCTCAGGAGCGCGGCCGCTTCCGGCCGGGACAGCGATCCGTCGACCAGCACGACGCTGAGCGCCACCGGAGTCGCGGCGGCCACCGCGAAGTCGCGGGTCACTTGATTGCGGATGACGGCGAGCGGCCCGAACAGCAGCGCGACGCCGAAGATCAGAGCGATATTCGCGATATTGCTGCCGAGCGCGTCGCCAAGCGAGATTTCCGGCTCTCCGGCGAGAGCCGACTGGACGGCGACGGTCAACTCCGGGCTCGAGGTGGCGAAAGCGGCGACGGTCGCGGCGATGACGCCGGGCGCAACCCGGGCGGCGCGGGCGATGCCGACGGCGCCGCGCACAAAAAGATCGCCGCCGCCGGCAGCGCAGAGCAGACCAAGCGCGAGCGCAAGATAGGGGAGAGCGATCGAAATCACCTCCGCAGAGGGCAAGGTTTACTTTGCGATCTTGAACAGCGCGGCGTCCGGGACTTTCGCCTGGTCGATGTTGAAGATGGAGATCAGCGTCTCGTACCCCTGAGGGTCCTTCACCTGCCACTGCTTCAATTTGAATGTCTTGGGATCGAAGATCAGGCGCACATGCGAGGTCCCGCCGAAGGTCGCTTTGTCCTCGATGAAGATGGTGACGCCTGAATCGTCGATCCTCACATCCTCAAGGGTGACATCCTTCTCGAGGTCGATCTTGTCCTTCATCAGGAATTTGAGCGGCGTCTGGGTGATGAAATATAGGTCTTGCGTGCCGAGCTTGCGGTCGCGGACAGCGACCTGCGCGCCATCGGCGACGACCTCCATGGTCGCCGGCTCGGCGTATTCGAAACGAACGCGTCCGGCGCGCTGGACGTGAAGCCTGCCTTCGGAGCGCTTCCCGTCGCCGCCGATTTGCACGAAATCGGCGGTCATCACCGGAGACGCGTTGAAGAAAGCGTTGGCGCGCTTGACCGCCTCAGCGCGGCTAAGCGGCTTCTCCGGCTCCGGCGCGGGCGCGGGAGGAGGCGTGATCGTCGCGGCCGCCGAAGCAGGGCCGGTCGCCTGAGCGGCGGGTTTCGCGGCTTTCTTGCCGGCTGACGCGGGGTCCGTCGGCTTGGCGTCGCCCGTAGGCGCCGCGGGCTTGACCTCGGCGGCCTTATCCGCGGCCGGAGCTTTCGCATCGGCCGGCTTCGCCTCGGCGGTGATGCTCTCGGCGGGCTGAGCGCTTCCCTGTGACGGACGAGCGGCGCGCGCGATAGTGGCGGCGTCTGCCGGAAAGGCGAACGAAAGCGCGGCGATCAGTGCGGCGGCGGAGGCATATTTCACGGCGAGTTCCGATTCGAGAAAGCTTCTCGCCGTCTTCCTAGCATAAGTTGGCGGAAATGGGGGCGAAGCCTTACTCCGCCGCCTCGATGTCGAAAGCGCCCCGATCAATGCCGCCGCCAACAAGAATTTCGCGTTTTCCCGCATGGTTAGGGGCGGAGACGACGCCTTCCTGCTCCATGCGCTCGACGAGCGAAGCGGCCTTGTTATAGCCGACCGAAAGCCGGCGCTGGATGTAGCTTGTCGAGCACTTCTTGTCGCGCAGCACGATGTTGACGGCGCGGTCGTAGAGGTCGCCGCCTTCCTCCGCGTCCATCGAGCCGGGCAGAGGCGCTTCGCCATCCTCGCCAACGTCGTCTTCGGAGGTGATGGCGTCGAGATATTGCGGCGCGCCCTGCGTCTTCACATGGGCGACGATGTCCTCGACCTCGCGGTCCGAGACGAACGGCCCATGCACGCGCGAAATGCGGCCGCCGCCCGCCATGTAGAGCATGTCGCCCTGACCGAGCAGCTGCTCGGCGCCTTGCTCGCCAAGGATCGTGCGGCTGTCGATCTTCGATGTCACCTGGAAGGAGATGCGGGTCGGGAAATTCGCCTTGATCGTGCCGGTGATGACGTCGACGGAGGGGCGCTGCGTCGCCATGATCAGATGAATGCCGGCGGCGCGCGCCATTTGCGCAAGCCTTTGAATCGCGCCTTCGATGTCCTTGCCGGCGACGAGCATCAGATCCGCCATCTCGTCGACGATGACGACGATATAGGGCAGCGTCGAGAGCGACATCTCCTCATGTTCGAAGACCGCTTCGCCTGTCTCGCGGTCGAAGCCGGTCTGCACGGTGCGGGTGATCGTCTCGCCTTTCGCCTGCGCGTCGCCGACGCGCGCGTTGTAGCCGTCGATGTTGCGCACCCCGAGCGTCGACATTTTCTTGTAGCGGGCCTCCATCTCGCGCACCGCCCATTTGAACGCGACGACCGCTTTTTTTGGGTCGGTGACGACGGGCGTCAGCAGATGGGGGATGTTGTCGTAGACGGAGAGCTCCAGCATCTTCGGATCGACCATGATGAGCCGGCACTCTTCGGGCTTCAAGCGATAGAGCAGCGACAGGATCATGGTGTTGATAGCGACCGACTTGCCGGAGCCGGTGGTGCCGGCGACCAGAAGGTGCGGCATCCGGGCGAGATCGACGATCACCGGCTCGCCGCCGATCGTCTTGCCGAGCGCGATCGCCAGCTTGTGATTGGAGCGGGCGAAGTCCTCGCAGGCGATGAGTTCGCGCAGATAGACCATCTCGCGGCGTTGGTTCGGCAGCTCGATGCCGATGGCGTTGCGTCCCGGAACGACGGCGACGCGCGCGGAGACGGCGGACATCGAGCGCGCGATGTCGTCGGCGAGGCCGATGACGCGCGAGCTTTTGATGCCGGGCGCCGGCTCAAGCTCATAGAGCGTGACGACGGGGCCCGGCCGCACGTTGATGATGTCGCCCTTGACTGAAAAGTCCTCGAGCACGCCTTCGAGCAGACGCGCCTTCTGCTCGAGCGCGTCTTGCGACAGTTTCGCGCCGCTCGCCTGCTTCTTCGGCTCGGCGAGGAGCGCGAGGGAGGGCGCCTCGTAGCGCGCGTTCAAACTCGGCTGCGCCGCGGCGCGCGCCGGCGTGCGCGTCCGGCGTGGCGCGGGCGCCGCCACACGCGGCTCTTCTTGAGGCTCGTCGAGATTGCGGGCGCGCGGCGGCGCGAACTCCGGATAGAGATCCAACTCGTCGAAGGTCGGCTCGACGCGCGGATAGCGCGGCGGCGGCGGCCTGTCCGCTGTCTTCGCGCGCCGTTTGAGCCCTGCGGCCGCGCGCAGCGCCCAGGCCTTGCAGGCCAGTCCGAGATGGATGAGGGCGCCGAGCGAAATGATCGCCATGCCGGGCTCGCCGCCGGCGTCGTCGTCATCGTCGGCGCCGGGGCGAATATTCGCGTCATCTTCAGCGGATCGGCTGCGCATGTCGGCTTCCGATTCGAAGCCAAGTCCGGCGGCGCCGGTTACCGCCAGGATGGCGACGAGAGCGGCGCCGGCGCCAAAGAGCGCCATCAGAACGCCGGAGCCGGCGAAGATCGTGCGCGGGACGGACAAAATCGCGTCGCCGGCGACGCCGCCGAGTCCGGTGGGCAGCGGCCAGCGATCCGTCGCGGGCAGAAGCGACGCGGTCGCGGCGGTCGCGAAAACGCCGACGATCCATAGGCCGACGCGCAGCATCGCGCGGCCGATGCGCCGGCGCTTCATCAGACGCAGTCCCTGCGTCGCGATCGGCACGATGGCGGCGATGGCGCCAAAGCCGACGAGCTGCATCAGCAGATCGGAGATGATCGCGCCCGGCGCGCCGAGCAGATTTCGGACATTGCCCGACGTCGCGTGATTGAGCGAGGGATCGCGCGCCGACCAGCTGACGAGCGACAATGTCAGCGCGGCGGCGCTCACGACCAGGGCGGCGCCCAGGATCTCCGCCAGCCGTCGCGCCGCGAACTCGCGAAGCTGCTCGGTGAAATGACCCGTTACATGGCTGCGCATGTGAGGAGGAGCCCCGCTTGATCGCAACGCCGCCGACGGCGCGCGGATGCGGGGCAGCGTAAAAAACCTCGGTTAAGGCTCGCTTAACCCTGGTTTTCCGCGTCTTTGCCGTCGGTCGCGAGGATCTGATTGAGCTCGGCGCCATAAATGAAGATCGCGGCCAGCATCTGCAGGAAGACGATGGCGATCACGATCGAGGCGAGACCGGCGTAGGTCGAAACATAGCTTCCGGCGAATCTCGCGAGATAGGCGCCAAAGCCGGCGCCGAGCGCCAGCGACGCGATCAGCGTCAGCACGATGCCAGGGCCGATGAATTTGAGACTGCGCTGCTCCGCAGGCAGGAATCGATGCGCCGCGACGAGCGCGGCGGCGAGGAGGGCGGTGGTGACGCCATAGCGCACCGGCGCGTAGAGCGGCTGAAGATCTTCGACGAGCGCGGGGACGTATCGGGCTGCGATCGCCCGCGCGAGCGGCCCCAGGACAAGCAGAATGGCGACGGCGAGCAGCGCCGCCGCGCCGAGAAAGACGTAGAGGATCGATTCAAGGCGCGTCAGCCACCAGGGGCGCCTGTCCTTGACGTCGTAAGCGCGGTTGAGGGCGACGCGCAGCGCCTCCACCCCGGTAGAGGCGAAGTATATGGCGAAGACCGCGCCCAGGGTGAGCAGCCCGCCGCGCGGCTGCGTCAGCACATTGCTGATTTCTCCCGCGATCGGCCCGGCCACGCTCGGCGGCCATGTATCGAAGAGCAGCTCCCTCGCGGCGGCGGCTTCCCGCCCCAGGCCAAAAAAGCCGGCGAGCGCCGTCAGAAAAATCAGGAACGGAAACAGCGAGGTCAGGATGGCGAGCGCGATATAGCTTGTGACCGCCCAGCCGTCGTCGCGGTCGAACTTGAGATAGGCGTCGTAAAGTATTCGAAGAAATTTAGGCATGCCCACCCATGATAGCGTGCTGTCGCCGAATAGCGATGCCGAAAGGGAGAGAATCCGGTCATGAAGATTACGCCTGCAATGCGTCTCGTCGCGATCAGCGCAGCCTTTCTGGCGCTTTCACAATGGTCGAGCCTGGCGCTCGCGAAGGACTGCAGCCTTCTCAATACGCAAACGGAGATGAACAATTGCGAGGGTGAAAATTTCAAAGCGGCCGACGCCGAGCTGAACGCCGCCTACGCCAAATTGCTCAACAAGATCAGCCCGACAGGGCGGCAGAAACTGCAGCAAGCGCAAAGAGCATGGATCGGATATCGGGACGCGCAGTGCGCATTCGACACGATGGGAACGACCGGCGGGAGCATCCACGGCATGATGCTGTCGCAATGTCTCACGGACTTGACCGCGCAGCAGACGAAACGACTGCAGCATCAGCTGAATTGCCCGGAAGGGGACGTCTCCTGCGGCGGCCAGTAGCGCGACCGGCTGCGATAGAAGCTGCGCTATCTCAGCTTAGCGTCCAAAAAACTGATGATCTGACGAATGACGCCTGCTCTCCGCTCATCCGTCAGCCCCTCGCCGAGGCATTCGGCAAGGCACGACACCGTGGACCCTAAGAGTTCGGCGTGAAAGGGTCGGTGGCGACGACGCAGCATCGTCGAAGACTGGCCAGTTCGCGGCGCATGTGAAGCGCTGCCAAGCAATCCTTACGACGGCCGCACGCTCGCCGTCATCAACGCCGTCCTCGCAGCCGCACGCTACCACTTCTGCCGGCCGCTTGCCTGGGTCGCAATTTTGTGCGCCTTCTTGTAGCCGAAATCGCCGGTGATACGGAGCGAGCAGATGGGCGCTCAGGTGATCACGCTCGGCGCGGCGCGCTGCGTGTAGCGTTCGATCGCGGCCAGTTCACGCGACAGCGCGATGAGATCGGCGAGCGCCGCCTGAGTGTCCAGATATTGCCGCGCGGGATCCGGCTCGTAGCGCTCGATATAGACGCGCAGCGTCGCGCCGGCGGTGCCGGTGCCCGATAGCCGATAGACGATGCGCGATCCGTCGGCGAACATCACGCGCAAGCCTTGATGCATCGAGTCGGAGCCGTCGGCTGGATCGTGATAGGCGAAGTCGTCGGCCGTCGCGACTTCGAGACCTCCAAAACATTGTCCCTTGAGAGCCGGAAGGCGCGCGCGCAGAGCTTCCATGAGCGCATGCGCGCCGTCGCTCGCGACTTCCTCATAATCGTGACGCGAATAATAGTTGCGCCCGTAGGTCGTCCAGTGTTGGCGGACGATCGCGTCGACGCTCTCCTTGCGTTCCGCGAGTATGTCGAGCCAGAACAGCACCGCCCACACGCCGTCCTTCTCGCGCACATGGTCGGAGCCGGCGCCGGCGCTCTCCTCGCCGCAGATCGTCACAAGTCCCGCGTCGAGCAGATTGCCGAAATATTTCCAGCCCGTCGGCGTTTCGTAAAGCGGCACGCCGAGCTTCTCAGCGACGCGGTCGGCGGCGGCGCTCGTCGGCATCGAACGGGCGATTCCCGCAACGCCCCTGCGATAGCCCGGCGCGATCGTCGCGTTGGCGGCGAGTATCGCGAGACTGTCCGACGGCGTGACGAAACGGCCGCGTCCGATGATGAGATTGCGGTCGCCGTCGCCGTCCGACGCGGCGCAAAGATCGGGCGAATTGTCGGACATGGCGAGGTCGTAAAGATGCCTCGCGTGGACCAGATTGGGATCGGGATGATGGCCGCCGAAGTCGGGCAGGGGCGTCGCATTGATCACGCTGCCCGGCCGCGCCCCCAGCTCCTCCTCCAACAGCACGCGCGCGTAGGGGCCGGTGACGGCCGACATCGCGTCGAATGTGATGGTGAGGCCGGCGCGAAACGCGTCGCGGATGCGATCGAAGTCGAAGAGCGTTTGCATCAGCGCGCGGTAATTGGCGACGCTGTCGACGACCTCGACGCGCATGTCGCCGATCGTCGATGCGCAGAGCCGGTCGATATCGACGTCAGGCGCTTCGACGATCCTGTAGGACGTGATCACGCGCGTGCGCGCATAAATGGCGTCTGTCACCTTCTCAGGCGCCGGACCGCCGTTCGCGACATTGTATTTGACGCCGAAGTCGCCATGCAGGCCGCCCGGATTGTGGCTGGCGGACAGCACGATCCCGCCGAAAGCCCCGAGCGCGCGGATCAGCGCCGAAGCCGCGGGCGTGGATAATATGCCGCCTTGTCCGATAACGACGCGGCCGACGCCATTGGCGGCGGCGATCTTCAGGATGTTCTGGATCGCCTCGCGGTTGAAATAGCGGCCGTCGCCGCCAACGACGAGCGTTGCGCCCCGATATCCCTCCAAAGCGTCGAAAATCGACTGAATGAAGTTCTCAAGATAGTGGCGCTGCTTGAAGACCTCGACTTTCTTGCGCAGGCCGGACGTCCCCGGGCGTTGATCGGCGAAAGGCGTCGTTGCGATCGTCGTCGCGTGTGTATTCCCCATCTGGACGGAGGCCCCGCGTTGGTGTCGACGCGCGATCGGCGCGGCGTCAGCTTCTACAATTCGTCGGCGTGGACGGCAAAAAGGCGGCGCGGGAGTCCCGCGCCGCCTTTTTTCACAATTGTCGGAGAGCTTCGGGCCTACCAGCCCCAGCCGCCCCAGCCGCCTCCCCAGCCGCCGCCGCCCCAGCCGCCCCAGCCGCCGCCCCAGCCGCCTCCCCAGCCGCCGTAGGGATATCCCCAGCCGTAGCCGTAGCCGTAGGGATAGTCATAAGCGCTTGAGGCCGCGAGGCCGGCGCCCAGAAGACCGAGGCCGACGCCCGCCGCGATGGCGCCGCCCGGATTGTAGCCGCCCCAGCGCCGATAACCCCAGCGCGGTCCCCAGCCGGCGCGACGCCAGCCCCAGCCGCCCCGATAGCCCCAACCGCCACGGCGGTACCAGACGTTTTCGACCGGGCTCGAAGGCGCAACGACCGAACGATCCGGCGCGCTCATTGGGCCGGCGAGCGCTTCCGTGGGAACGGCGGTCGCGAAAGTCGCGCTGCATAGCGCGCCGGAAAGCGCCAATTTCATGCCTTTACGCATCTTACATCCTCCTTTGGGCGGGGCGTTCCGTCGCCTCCTTTGGCGCGGCGTTCAGCCGCGATGCTCGCGAACTCCCCTGGAGCTCACGCCGGACGAACAACTCAGTTAGGCGCGATTTGATCCTTTTCGAGAGGCTGAAACGCGACTTTTTTCGGCGTTTACCTTAAGGGCCGAGGTCGATGTCAGACGTGGACTCATCGAGGCCGACTTCTCGGATGAAATGCACAAGCCTGCGGCGAAAAAAGTCGCGCACGCGCGCGGCGGTCGCCGGATGCTGCTCCAGAATCACATGGAACGTCGGCCGCAAGATCTTGAGCACCGTCGCCGGCTCGCGCGCGATGGCCGCGGCGCGCCGCGTCGACGGGGCAACGAGCGCGGTTTCGCCAATCAGCGTCCAGGGCCGGATGATCAAGGATCGGGGACCTCGCTCATCATATGGATCGAGAGCGATGGATCCGATGGTAAGCACATAACCGCCGTCCGACGTTTCACCGCGTCGAAACAGGACGTCGCCCCCGCGCAGCAGGCGCGCTTCGGCGGAAAGGGCAAGCATGCGCAAAGCGCTTGGCTCGAAGAACGCAAAGAGGGGAATGCGCGAGAGATTGGCGATATCGTCGTCCAGCGTCATGTCATTTTGTTTGCCGTCCCCCTCGCCATCTCTATACACGCGGGCCGCGCCGCGTAAGCGTCAACGAAGCGCATCCTCCTCATTTGCGGCGAGCCGATAGCCGTCGCCTTCCGTTTTGAGCCACCGCGGCTTTCCGGGAGACGGTTCGAGCTTGCGTCTCAGCCTGTGAATGTGTGTTTCGAGCGTACGGGTCGACATGTTCGGTCCATAGCCCCACACATCGTGAAGCAGCGCCTCGCGAGAGACCGTCGCGCCGCGGGCGCGCGCCAGCCTTGCGACGATCGCCGCTTCCTTTTCGGTCAGCTTCAAGCGCGCGCCGGAAGCTGCGCGCAGCTCTCCGGCTTCAAAACGATAGGGACCCACAGCCGCCGGAGGACATAAGGAGTCGATGAGGGCGACGAGCTCCCCGAAGCGGATCGGACGCGCGATGACCGCGTCAACGCCCGTCGGCGGCGACTTCGGCGCATCGGCGATAAGCACGACGCGCGTCCTGCAGCCCCGCGCGCGGGCGCGGGCGAGCGCCTCAGCGTTGCAATGCGCGTCGTCCAGGATCGCCGCGTCGGGCCAGTCTTCTCCCGGCGCGCCGAGCTGGCCTTCGCACAGCGCATAGCGGCCGAGGGCGGCGAATTGCTCGACGAGCGTCGCCCGCAGTTGAGCCTCGGCGTCGACGCTAAGCGTGCGCGAAAGGGACATGAGCCGGGATCGCTCCTCGCGTGGAAAAGGCTATTCCTGCTATAGCGGGTCAAACGCGCCCGCGCGCGGCGCATCTGAACCATCATGCATCGGCGAGCGACACGGGCGAAACCTAGCGGACTGGCGTTGCTGCGCGTCGCGCGGCGTATCGGCGGCCGTCCGCACGACGGCAGATTGGTCGCCGGAACCCTCGTTCTTCCTTGCGCGCTCGGCCGCAGCGGCGTCACGCGCAACAAGCGCGAGGGCGACGGCGCGACGCCAGCGGGCCAATGGCCGCTCCTCTATTTTTACTTGCGTGCGCCAGTTCCCTTACGCCTGCCGTGGCGCCGCACGCGGCCGGGCGACCTCTGGTGCGACGATCCGCGCTCGTTCCTTTATAACAAACCGCTCAACGCGCCGTCGCGCCTCGGCCATGAGGAAATGTGGCGCAAGGACGCCCTTTATAACGTCGTGGGCGTTATGGACTACAATCTTCGTCCCCGCGTGCGCGGCCGCGGCAGCGCGATCTTCTTTCACATCGCCACGCAAGATTTTTCGCCGACCGCCGGCTGCGTGGCGTTGCGGGCGCGCGACATGGCGCGGCTCCTCCCGAGGTTGCGGCAGGGGGCCGCGCTATTGATCCAGTAAGCGGGTGCTTGAGCGTCGGGCGACAGACGGCGCCGCAGAGGGGGAAACATCGGCCGAGGTGGGACGTTGAAGGCCTTGCGGAAGGAAGGAGCCTGCGCCGTCGAAATCCTCCGCGGCCGGCTGGAGCTTTTCCCGGCGTTGGCCATATGGCGCATTATTCGGCGTTGCGCGCTCTCGCCGCGGCGCTAGCGGCCCCGGAAAGCGAGGCGCGCCGCAAGCTGGAAATGGTTGGCGAAGCTCTCTCGCCCAGTTTCGCCGCCCATGAAATTGCGACCGCGCCGGGAGGTTGACGATGACCAGCAGCGAGGCTCTCCCCACCCGTTCCTCTGTCGGTCACACGGCGCATTGCCGGCGCAAGTGGGGGTGGATCGTCGCCCTCGGCGCCCTGTTCATCATCGGCGGGGTCGTCGCGCTGTTCAACGCCGTGGCCGCGACCGTCGTGGCGATGGTCTATGTCGCAGCCGCGATGGTGGTGGCTGGCGGCTGGCAGATCGTCACCGCTTTGCAGATCCGGCCCTGGGGCCGGGCCGCGCTGTGGGCCGTCGTCGGCGCCCTCACGCTCGTCGCCGGCCTGGCCGCCGCCCGCTTCCCGATCCCTGCGGCTGTTTCGTTCACGGCGCTGATCGGGGCGCTGCTCGTGACCGGCGGCGCCATCAAGCTGTTGCTCGCCTATAAGCTGAGCGATCTCAGCCGCTGGGAATATATCGCGATCGCGGGGACCTTGAGCTTCGTCATCGGCCTGCTGATCCTCGCCGAACTGCCCAATGCGGGTCTCTATGTGCTGGGCCTGCTGCTTGGCGTTAACCTGCTCTTCGAGGGGGTAGGCTGGCTGGCGATGGGGCTCGCCGCGCGGCGTGCGGCCGTGCGGCAAGCCGTGTAAGCGGGCTCGGCGCGGTCGAGGGTTCGTCAGCCGCTTGGATAATCCCGTTCGCCCATGATCGCCGAACCCACCCGAACGTAGGTCGCGCCGAGCTGAATGGCGAGTTCGAAGTCCGAACTCATGCCCATGGAGAGCTCCGCAATCCCATTGCGGGCGGCGATGTCGGCGAGCAGTGCGAAATGCGGCGAGGCCTGTTGGTCGACCGGCGGCACGCACATCAGCCCCTCGATCGGCAACCCGTGCGCGTCGCGGCAGGCGGTCAGAAAGTCGTCTGCGCCTTCGGGAAGAACGCCGGCCTTCTGCGGCTCGGCGCCCGTGTTGACCTGCACGAAGAGCCGCGGGCGCCTGCCGGTCCTGGCCATCTCCTCGGAAAGAGCCTTCGCGATCTTCTCCCGGTCGACGCTTTCGATGACGTCGAAAAGCTCGACCGCCTCGCGGGTCTTATTCGATTGCAGCGGACCGATGAGATGCAGCTCGATGTCCGTATATTTTTCGCGCATCTTTGGCCATTTCGTCGCGGCCTCCTGAACCCGGTTTTCCCCGAAGATGCGGTGGCCAGCCTCGAGCAGAGGAACGACCGCCTCGGCCGGAAAGGTCTTGGTGACGCAGACCAGGCGCACGGCGCGAGGATCGCGGCCGCAGTCTCGCGCGGCGCGGTCTATCGCGTCGCGCGTCGATCGAAGGCGTTCAGCGGCTCCCATGGCCCGCGAAAATCGCGATTTCCACCGCAGGGTCAAGCGCCGAATCTTTTTGTGGCTTCGCAGTGCGGAACTTCGCGCAGCGCGGCGCGTTAAGCTTGCGGCAAGAAGGCATGCGGGACCGTCGCAATCTCATCAAAGAAAAACGCATCCCGCCCTACCAGTGATCGTTCCCACAGCATTGGAGGCCGCAATGGTTAATGAAAGCCTGATTTACGAAGGGCGCACGATGCATCTGCATCATCTGCGCCGCAAATGGGGTTGGATCGTCGCGCTTGGCGCGCTCATGCTGATCGGCGGGCTTTTCGCGCTCTATGACGTCACGACCGCCACGCTCGTGACGGTGTTCTATGTCGGCGCAGTGATGCTGGTCGCCGGCGCGATGGAGATCATCACCGCCGTTCAGATCCGGCCCTGGAGCAGGGCGCTGCTGTGGGGCGTCATCGGGATCATCACCGTCGTTGCAGGTTTTCTGGTGTTTCGCGATCCGCTGCTCGCGGCGGTGTCGCTGACCGCGATCATCGGCGTCGCGCTGATCGTCGCCGGCCTCTTCAAACTGATTCTCGCCTGGCACCTTCGTGACGTCGGCCCATGGGCGCTTCTGGCCATCGCCGGCGTGATCAGCATCGTCCTCGGCGGCATGATCATGGCGCAGTGGCCATATTCCGGCATTTACGTCCTTGGCCTTTTCCTTGCGATCAATCTGATCTTCGAGGGCATCAGCTGGATCACCGTCGGGCTTTCGGCGAAGGCGTAAATTCATGGGGAACTCTAGGGGGCCGATCTTTCGGTCCCCTAGCTTTTTTGCGCGCGGCGGATCGCCCTCCGCCCTTTGACATCCCCCTGACCGCCCGGCATTAGAGGCGCGATCCAGAAGGCCTTTTGACCGGACGCCCAGCCAGATGAGACCCGAACGCTACAATTTCGCCGAGGCGGAGCCGCGCTGGCAAAAGATCTGGGAAGAAAAACAGTCCTTTAAGGCGGGCGCTGACGCGGGCGCGCCGAAATATTACGTCCTAGAGATGTTCCCCTATCCGTCGGGGCGGCTGCACATGGGCCATGTGCGCAATTACTCGATGGGCGACGTGATCGCGCGCTTCATGCGCGCCAGGGGTTTCGACGTCCTGCATCCTATGGGGTGGGACGCGTTCGGCCTGCCCGCCGAAAACGCCGCCGCGCAGACCGGCGCGCATCCCGCGCAATGGACCTATGCGAACATCGCAGCGATGCGGGCGCAGCTCAAAACGCTGGGGCTCTCGCTCGACTGGTCGCGCGAGATCGCGACCTGCGATCCCGAATATTACGGGCGCCAGCAGAAGCTGTTTCTCGATTTCCTGAAAGCCGGCATCGTGGACCGCAAGAAGTCGAAGGTGAACTGGGACCCGGTGGACATGACCGTGCTCGCCAATGAGCAGGTGATCGACGGGCGCGGCTGGCGTTCGGGCGCGCTCGTCGAGCAGCGCGAACTGACGCAGTGGTTCTTCAAGATCACCTCCTATTCCGAAGAGCTGCTCGCCGCGCTGGATGAGCTCAATCGCTGGCCCGAAAAGGTGCGCCTCATGCAGCGCAACTGGATCGGGCGCTCGGAAGGCATGCTGGTGCGCTTCGCGCTCGCCGAGCCGCTTGGCGACGCCGGCGAGATCGAGGTCTTCACCACGCGCGCCGACACGTTGTTTGGCGCGAAATTCGTGGCGCTCGCCGCCGACCATCCACTCGCGAAGGCCGCGGCAGAGAAGGACCCCGCGCTCGCCGCCTTCGCCGAGGAGTGCCGGCGCGGCGCGACATCCGCCGAAGCGATCGAGACCGCGGAAAAGAAGGGCTACGACACGGGGCTGCGCGTCGTTCATCCGTTCGATCCGGGCTGGACGCTGCCGGTCTATGTCGCGAATTTCATCCTGATGGATTACGGCACGGGCGCAATCTTCGGCTGTCCGGCGCATGACCAGCGCGATCTGGATTTCGCGACGAAATATGCGCTCGGCTTCAAGGTCGTGGTCTGCCCGGAAGATCTCGCTCCCGAAGCGCTCGAAAAGCGGATCGCCGAAAGCGGCGAAGCCTTCGAGGCGGATGGCAGGCTCGTCAACTCCGATTTCCTCAACGGCCTTGCAGTGCCGCAGGCCAAGGACGAGGTCGCGAACCGGTTGACGGCGACGGCGCTGTTCGACCGCCCGCAGGGCGAGCGCAAGGTGAATTTCAAGCTGCGGGACTGGGGCATCTCGCGCCAGCGCTATTGGGGCTGCCCGATCCCGATCATCCATTGCGAGACCTGCGGGCCGGTGCCGGTTCCGGAGGCCGATCTGCCGGTAAAGCTGCCGGAGGACGTCTCCTTCGATCAGCCCGGCAATCCGCTCGATCGTCATCCCACCTGGAAGAACGTTCCCTGTCCGTCCTGCGGCGCGCCGGCGCGGCGCGAGACCGACACGATGGACACTTTCGTCGATTCGTCGTGGTATTATGCGCGCTTCGCCGATCCGCATAATCAGACGGCGCCGGCGAGCGCCGAGGCGCTCGCGCGCTGGCTGCCCGTCGATCAATATATCGGCGGCATCGAGCACGCGATTCTGCATCTGCTCTATTCCCGCTTCTTCGCCCGCGCCATGCGCGACAGCGGCCATGCCGCGGTCGCCGAGCCGTTCGCAGGCCTTTTCACCCAGGGCATGGTCGTTCACGAGACCTATCGCGCGCCCGACGGCCAGTGGGTCGCGCCTTACGACGTCCGCATCGAAGCCAGGGATGGCGGTCGCCGCGCCTTTCTCATCGACGGCGACGTGGAGATCGAAATCGGTCCGATCGAGAAAATGTCGAAGTCGAAGAAGAATACGGTCGACCCGGACGACATCGTCGCGAGCTATGGCGCCGACACGGCGCGTCTCTTCGTCCTGTCCGACAGCCCGCCCGATCGCGACGTCATCTGGTCGGACGAAGGCGCGCAGGGCGCCTGGCGCTTCGTTCAGCGCTTGTGGCGGCTGACCGGCGAACTGGGACGCGTGGCGGCGCCTGTCGGGGCTGAGCCGCCGGCGGCGTTTCACGATCTCGCACTCGCGGTGCGCAAGGCGACGCATCGGTCGATCGCCCAGGCCAGCGAAAATATCGAGCGATTGCGCTTTAACAGCGCCATCGCGCGCATTCGCGAATTCGCCAACGAGCTCACGAGCGCGCTCGACGCCGTGACCGAAACCCCGGTTCCCACCGACCTCGCCTACGCCTTCCGCGAGGCGGCGGACGCGCTCATTCGGCTCGTCGCGCCGATGACGCCGCATGTCGCCGAGGAATGCTGGGCCGATTTGGGCCACAAAGGTCTGGTTGTTGAGGCGCCTTGGCCTGTGGCCGATCCTACCCTCGTCGCCCAGGAGATGATAAGCCTGCCGGTGCAGGTCAACGGCAGGAAGCGCGCCGAAATTCTTGTCGCCCATGACGCCGACGAGGAAACGATTCGCAAAGAGGCTTTGGCGCAAGATGGGGTTCAGCGCGCCATGGAAGGCAAGCCGCTAAAGAAGTTCATTCTCGTCCCGAAAAGGATCGTCAATGTGGTCGTTTAGCAAAGCGGCGGTCGGCAGGTCGGCAGTCAGGCCTCATCCGGCGACCGAAAGCCGACTGCCGACTGCCGCATTCCGGCATGTGACGGTTCTCTGCGCGGCGCTGCTCGCCCTGCCGCTTGCCGGCTGCCTGCAGCCGCTTTACGCGCCGGGCGGCGGCATCGGGCTCGACGCCTCGCCGCTCGCGATTGAGATGCAGGCCATCGCCGTCGACGAGATTCCGCAGCGGCTGGGACATTATGTCCGAAACGACCTGATCTTCGGATTGAACGGCACCGGCTCGCAGCCACCGCCGCGCTACCGGCTGATGGTCGTTCTTCGCGAGCGCGTGCAGACGCCGATCCTCGACACTGTGACCGGCCGCGCGACTTCGGCGACGGTGATCGTCGACGCCGAATACCGGCTGGTGACCTTGCCTGATGAGGTCGAGGTGACGAAGGGCATCGCCTTCAACATCGCGAGCTACGACCGATTCTCGAACCGTTTCTCCAATGTGCGCGCCGCGCGCGACTCGGAGATCCGCAGCGCCCGGGTGATCGCGGAATCGATCCGCACCAGAATCGCGACTGTGCTCGCGGCGCGCTTGTCGGCCGTCCCGCCCCCCGTCGTCAGTCGATATTGACGGCGGAGGCTGACGCGCGCGCATCATGACGGCGGTCAGGACCCGCGACGCTGAGCGCTTCGTCGCCGCGCCGCCTCCGGGCGTTTTCCTTTTTCTCGTCTTCGGCTCGGACGCCGGCATGGTGCGCGAGCGCGCGCTTGCTCTCGTCGAAAAGCGCGTCGACGATCGCCGCGATCCGTTCCAATTCGTCGAGATGAGCGGCGATGCGGTCGCCGGGGACCCGCTTGCGCTGCTCGATGAAGCGAACACGACGCCGCTCTTCGGCGGAAGCCGCGCCATACTTGTCGAGACCGGCGCGAAGTCCGTGATCCCGGCGATCAGCTCGCTCATCGCCGCGCCGCCGGCGCATTGCACGATCGTTCTCACCGCCGGCGCGCTCAGGCGCGACTCGCCGCTGCGCAAGCTCGTCGAAGGCACGAAGCAGGGGGCGGCGATCGAGTGCCAGCCCGACGCGGAAGCGGATTTGCAGGCGCTGATCGATCGCAGCCTGCGCGACGCGGGCCTTGTCGCCAGTCCAGAGGCGCGCGCCCTGCTGCTTGGCGCGCTCGGCGAAGACCGGCTGATGAGCCGCGGCGAACTGTCGAAGCTGGCGCTTTACATGCACGGCCGCGAGCATGTCGAAGCCCGAGACGTCGAAGCGATCGTCGCGCATGCTTCGAATATTGCGTCGGACCGTGTCGTGGCGGCGGCGTTCGCGGGCAGCGCCGAAGTCGGCGCAGCGCTCGACGCATATTTTGCGCAGGACGGCGATGCTCAATCGCTTCTCATCGGCGCGCTGCGCTACGCCGTGGCGCTGCATCGCGCGCGTCTTGCGATGGAGCGGGAGGGCGGGCGGCCCGACGCCGGCGTCTCGGCGCTGATGCGCGCGGGCTTCGGCTTCATGCACCGCGCGCTGATGGAGGAGCAGCTGAAGCAATGGTCGTCGGGGCGTCTCGGCGCGCTGATCGAGCCGCTGCGCGCCGCGCAGACGCGGGCGCGCGCCAACGCCGGCGTGGCGCAGATGGAAGCCGAGCGCGCGCTGTGGAACGTCGCGCGCGCCGCGCGGAGATAAGCCGCGTCAGTCCCGATCCGGCGCGCCGAGAGGAAAATAAGCGCGGTAAGGTCTTGCTTCGTCAACGGCTCTCGCGAAGGAGGGGCGACCGAGGACACGACGGCGATATGCGATAACATTCGCCATCGCCTCGTCTATCGGGTGCGTCCAGTCGGCGTAAAAAAGCGCGGGCGCCGCTGCGCAATCCGCGAGAGAGAAATCCTCTCCCGCCGCCCATTCCCGATCTCTCATTCTTTCGTTCAGCCAGCCATATGCCGTTTCAAGCGCCCGACGCGCTTCGGCGACTCCATATGAATCGCGATCTCCTTCCGGGCGTAGACGATCAAACACAATTTTTTGCATCGGCGTCATGATGTAATTGTCGAAGAACCGGTCCATGAAGCGGACATCCACCGCCGCATGCGCATCGCGCGGCACGAGCGTTATTCGGCCAGGATAGCGCAGGTCCAGATACTCGACGATGACGCTGGCCTCCATAATGCTGCGGTCATCGTCGCGCAGAAGCGGAAAGCGTCTGATCGGCCAAAGCGCCGCCCATTCGCCTTCCGCTTGCGTGTCCTCGAGCGACCGAAACTCGAAAGCCGTGTCGTTCTCATAAAGCGCAATCAGCGCCTTTTGCGTGTAGGACGAAAACGGATGCCCATACAGCGCGAGCGTCATCACGCGCTTTCATCGAGCAGAACGCTGAATCCGCCGAAGATCATGCGCTTGCCGTCGAAGGGCATCGGCATGTCGTTCATGCGTGGATCTTCGTGCATTTTCTTGTGGGCGGCGTCGCGCACCGCTTTCGACGGCCACACGACCCACGAGAACACGACGTTTTCGCCGTTCTCGGCGGCGACCGCGCGTTTGAAGTCGGTGACTTTGCCGTCGGGCACGTCGTCGCCCCAGCATTCGACGACGCGCAGCGCGCCCCACTCCTTCATGATGGGCCACATCTGCGCGGCGGCCTTGTGATAGTCTTCCTTCTTGCCCTCGGGCACGGGGAATCACGAATCCGTCGACATAGCTCATTGCGCCGCTCCTTCCTGCTGGCACGCCTTTGACGCCGCCTCGGCGTCCATCCACATAATCTCCCAGATATGACCGTCGAGATCTTCGAAGCTGCGGCCATACATGAACCCGAAATCCTGGGTCGGCGTCGGATCCGCTGCGCCGCCAGCGCGCGTCGCCTTCTCGACGAGCGCGTCGACGTCGGCGCGGCTGTCGGCGGAGATGCAGATCAGAACCTCGGCGCTCCTGTGCGCGTCAGCGATCTGCTTCGTCGTGAATTGTCGAAATTTCTCATGCGTCAAAAGCATCGCGTGAATGGTGTCCGAGAAGACGAGGCAGGAGGCGGTGTGATCGGAGAACTGCGGGTTTTTCCTCGCCCCGATCGACTCGTAGAATGCGGTCGCCCTTGGAAGATCGGCGACGGGAAGATTTATGAAAATAAGTCTCGACATGGACGCTCCTCTCAAACCAGCCATTGTGGAACCTACCTCATAAGTTATAAAATGCAACAATGAAGTTAGAAAAAATAACCAAAAAGGCCGCGGCGAAACGAGTCCCGCCCTCCGCGCGCAGCTATGACGACGCCTGCGGCCCCGCCCATGCGCTCGATCTTGTTGGCGAACGCTGGGCGCTGCTGGTGATGCGCGAACTGATGTTCGGCCCGAAGCGATTCACCGACCTGCGCGCCGATCTTCCGGGGATCAGCGCCAATGTGCTGACGCAACGCTTGGAGCGGCTGGAGGAAATCGGCGCCTTGCAACGTCGCAGGCTGCCGCCGCCGGCGGCGAGCCATGTCTATGAACTCACGCCGTGGGGGCATGAGATCGAGCCTGTCTTCAGCGCTCTTGGCCGCTGGGCGGCGCGCTCGCCCTTGCATGATCCCAGGCTACCGCTCAGCGCGGCGTCTCTCATGCTGTCCTTCAGGACAATGTTCGACGCGCGCCGGGCGAAGGGATTGAACGCGCGCATCGGCTTTCGCATCGGCGACGAGACGTTTCTGGTACGAATTCACGACGGCGGATGCGACGCCGAGCGGCAGGCGTTCGAGGCCGCAGACGTCGTCTTTGCGGGAGAGGCGACGGCGATAGCGGCGGTCGTCTATGGCGGCGCGCCGCTCGAGGCGCTCGAAGCGAGAAAGGCGCTCTCGGTGGAAGGGGATCGCGCGCTTGCTGAGCGCTTCACCGGGCTCTTTCCGCTGCCGCCGAAGATATGAAATTCACGAAGAGTCCAGTTGACGCCTTCGCTGGACCTGTCATTCCCAGCAGGCCTGATCGGGAAATCCAGAGCAGCGTCACGAACGATTGTTTTTTCCTCGATTCCCGATCAGGCGCAAAGCGCGCGTCGGCAATGATCGCAAACCTGCGGCGTTCGTTACGCCGCGCTCGCGAGGCTTTCGAAAAGCCCGCGGCCGTCGATCCCGCCGACGAGCGGATCGATGAGATTTTCGGGATGCGGCATCAGGCCCAGCACGTTTCGTCCAGCCGAATAGATTCCGGCGATGTCATTGCGCGAACCATTGGGATTGGCGTCGCCGCCGACGTTGCCGGCGGAATCGCAGTAGCGAAACGCGACGAGGCCTTCGCCTTCAAGGCGCTCGATCGTGGCGTCGTCGGCTTCATAATTGCCTTCGCCATGCGCGATGCAGACTTCGATGGTCTGGCCCTTGGCGTAATGCCGGGTGAAGGCGGTGTCGTTTCGCTCGACTCTGAGATGTTGCATGCGGCAGACGAAACGCAGATTGGCGTTGCGCATCAGCACGCCCGGCAGAAGGCCGCTTTCGCAAAGTATTTGGAAGCCGTTGCAGACGCCCAGCACCAGTCCGCCGCGCGCGGCATGGGCGCGCACCGCGTCCATGATGGCGGCGCGGCCGGCGATCGCGCCGCAGCGCAGATAATCGCCGTAGGAGAAGCCGCCCGGCAGCACGACGAGGTCGGTTCCGGAAGGCAGCTCGTGATCGGCGTGCCATAGCATGGCCGGCTGGCGCCCCGTCGCCTGTTGTAGCGCGCGGGCCATATCGCCTTCGCGATTGGAGCCGGGGAAAACGACGACGGCGGCTTTCATGGGCGTGTCCTAATCGGCAGGTCGGCGGGTCGGCGGTCGGAACGGGTAACGCCGACTGCCGAAGCCCGACCGCCGCTTATCGCGTCACAGATCGATCTGATAGTTTTCGATCACGGTGTTGGCGAGCAGCTTCTCGCAGGCGGCCTGCAACTGCGCCTTGGCGGCGCTGGCGTCGGCGCCGGCAAGCTCCACGTCGAACACCTTGCCCTGCCTGACGCTGGCCACGCCTTCGACGCCGAGCGACTTCAGCGCCCCCTCGATCGCCTTGCCTTGCGGATCGAGAATGCCGGTTTTGAGGGTGACGACGACGCGGGCTTTCATGCGCAGTTCCAATTCAGAAGGTGCGGAACGGTTACTGGCTTGCCGCGCAAAGGGCAAGCCGCGCGTCAGAGCAGACCTGTATCGCGGTAGATGTCGCGCAAGTTCAGACGCGCGCCGATGACGGGCAGGTCGAGTTCGCTGTCCGCCGCCTCGAAGCGGCGCTCGGCGAATCCATTGGCGCGATCGAAGGAGACGGCCTCGACCGCGTCCTGCGCGATCACCACATATTGCTTGAGCGACGGCAGCGTCGCATAGGCTTTCCGCTTCCAGCGCAGATCCTTGTTCGCCGTCGACGGCGAAAGGACTTCAAACGCGATGATCATGTCGTCGCATTCGACGCCTGCGAGCGAACGCGGGCGAACGATCACATCGGGGACGGAAATGCTCAGCGGCGAGATGCGTACGCCAATTCCGGGGACTGCGAGCCAATCTGCATCTGCATCCCGGGCGCGCTGACCGAGCAAGAAGATCAAATTGCCGGCGACGATCTGGTGAAGAAAACTGGCCGAGGCGTTCAAGATAGGCTCCCCCTCGATCAGCTCCCACTTTTCGTCGTCGGGGCGCGTGGCCGTGAACGCGAAGAACTCCTCCGCGCGCATCGGACCTGAATCGAGATGGGGAACGCCCATGGCGGCCCTTGGAACTCTCCTACTGCACCAGCTTCGGCGCGCCGGTGCGGACAGTTTCGTTTTCCTGCATCACGCCGAGCCGGCGCGCGACCTCGGTATAGGCTTCGACGAGCCCGCCCAGATCGCGTCGGAAGCGGTCCTTGTCGAGCTTGTCGTTCGACTTCATGTCCCACAGCCGGCAGCTGTCTGGTGAAATCTCGTCGGCGACGACGATGCGCATCATGTCGCCTTCCCAGAGCCGGCCGCATTCCATCTTGAAGTCGACGAGCCGAATGCCGACGCCGAGGAACAGCCCCGAGAGGAAATCGTTGACGCGGATGGCGAGCGCCATGATGTCGTCGATCTCCTGGGGAGTCGCCCAGCCAAAGGCGGTGATGTGCTCCTCGGAGACCATCGGGTCGTCGAGCGCGTCGTTCTTGTAGTAGAATTCGATGATGGAGCGGGGCAGCTGCGTGCCTTCTTCCATACCGAGGCGCTTGGCGAGCGAGCCGGCGGCGACATTGCGCACGACGACTTCGAGCGGGATAATCTCCACCTCGCGGATGAGCTGCTCGCGCATGTTCAGCCGGCGGATGAAGTGGGTCGGCACGCCGATGCTGTTCAGGTGCTGGAAGATATATTCGGAGATCCGGTTGTTGAGCACGCCCTTGCCGTCGATCACCTCATGCTTCTTGGCGTTGAAGGCGGTGGCGTCGTCCTTGAAGTGCTGAATCAAGGTGCCGGGCTCCGGGCCCTCGTAGAGGACCTTGGCCTTGCCCTCGTAGATGCGGCGTCGGCGGTTCATTGGGATCAACCGGGGCTTGAGAAAGTCCATATGGCGGGTCGTCGCTCCTCCAGTGTGAACGCATGCCGGCTTTTGGGCGCGGTCCTCAGGAGCGGCGGCGGGCGCGCGCCCTGGCCGCAGATAACGGCGGTCCTAGCGTCTTTGGCGGCCAGTGACAAGCCGACATCACACTCTATCGCAAAGGGAAAGACGACACAATGAAACTGAGAGCGCCGCGGCGCAGCATAGCCGTGGCCGCGCCGTTCCACTCCCACGCGCGGGCGCCCGCCATTTGAGCATCCCGTCGCCTGCTCTTCGATGTCGCCCGTTCCTCGCCTGCGCCGCTCAGGGCGCTCGGGACTACTTCCAACCGGCCTTCTTCTCGCAATCCTGCTGGGCCTCTGGATTGGCCTTTTCCCACTGGGTGACCGACCGAGTTTCGTTGTCGTCCATCTTCTCGTTCATGCATATGCAATAGGCGCGGACAATTTCGGGCGTCCCGCCTTCCTCGCCCTTGTTATCGTTGATACATTGATTGATCCATTTGAGGTCGTCGCTCGTCATTGTCTGGGCGAAGGCCGAACCTGCAAAGGCCAAGGCAAATAAAACAGCGCATGTAAATTTCTTCATGAAGCGTCCCTTACGTGTCCGATCGCCGGACGGGAAACCTACGCCTCGACAAATAGCCGCATGCGCGCGTTTTGCAAATCAGCACGTCGCGCGGTTCTGTCCACGCTTGCGGTCTGGGGGCAGGGGAGCCTTCGTGGCGGCCAGGACTGCGCTTTCCGGCATTGGCTTTGCGCCAAAATACGCATATATCGAGCCGACGCCGATGCGGCGCATGATCGCCGAGCCCTAATTTAAAGAACAACCCCGGCCGAGGATGGACATGAGCACTTTCGACCAGCGCGAAGATTCCTTCGAGAAACGCTTTGTCCATGAAGAGGAGCTGCAGTTTCGCGCAGAGGCGCGCCGCAACAAGCTGCTTGGCCTCTGGGCGGCGGAAAAGCTCGGCAAGTCCGGCGCAGAGGCGCAGGCCTACGCCGAGTCGCTCGTCGTCGCGGAAGTCAACGCCGACGCCGACGAACGCGTCGTGGCTCAGATCAAGAAGGATTTCGAGGCGGCCGGCGTGAACCAGTCCGAGCACCAGATCCGCCGCACCATGGACGAACTGCTGACCAAGGCCAAGGCGGAGATCAAGGCCGGCCAGTAGTCGCGCTTCTGGATTTATTCACTCTCGCTGGGGGATAGTCGCGCCTATGCGCGTATCCTCTCCCCCGGCGCCGCGGCCAAAGCCGCTCCCCGACGCCTCCTACTTCCAGGCGGCGGCGGAGATCGCGGAGGAAGCGGCCTCATGGCTGCGCTATCTTGCCGGCGAGCGCCGCGCTTCCCGGCACACGGTCGAGGCCTATGCCCGCGACGTCGCCTCCTTTCTGGCTTTCCTCACGGATCATCTGGGGCGGCGGCCGGACGCCGCGGCGCTCAAGTCTCTTCAAGCGGCTGATCTTCGCGCCTTCCTCGCGAAGCGTCGCCGCGACGGACTGGAGAGCCGCTCGCTGCTGCGGGCGCTCGCCGCCGTCCGTAACTTCCTGCGCCTGATCGAGAAAAAGGGCCTCGCCCGCACCGACGTGTTTGGCGCCGTGCGGCCGCCCAAGCGCCCGCACAGCCTTCCGAAGGCGCTCACGGTTCCCGACGCCCGCGACATCGTCGACCCGGAGCAGCGCGCGGGCGAAGCGCGCGCGCCCTGGATCATCGCCCGCGACGCCGCCGTGCTGGCGCTGCTCTATGGCGCGGGGTTGCGCATTTCGGAGGCGCTGTCGATCGCAAGCGCCGCGGCGCCGGTCGGCGCCATCGATCGGGTGATGATCCTGGGGAAGGGCGGCAAGAGCCGGACCGTGCCGGTCATCGCGCCGGTCCGCGCGGCGATCGAGGCCTATCTTGCGCTCTGTCCTTATGACCTTGCCGGCGGTCCGCTCTTCGTCGGCGCGCGCGGCGGACCGCTCTCGCCGCGCATCGTTCAGCTTGCCGTTCAGCGGCTGCGCGGGGCGCTCGGCCTGCCCGAGAGCGCGACCCCGCACGCCTTGCGCCATTCCTTCGCGACGCATCTTCTCGGCCGTGGCGGTGATCTGCGCACGATCCAGGAATTGCTCGGCCACGCCTCGCTGTCGACGACCCAGATCTATACCGCCGTCGACAAGGCGCGGCTCCTCGACGCCTATAAGTCGGCACATCCGCGCGCCGAGTGAGGCGCTTGCGAGGGGGGCATCTGAAAGGCAGCGAATGCTCAGACGAGCGCTGTTGATCATCGTCATGGCCGCAGTCGTCGCGAATGGCGCGGGGGCTGGGGCGGACGACTGCGTCGAGGGTCCCTGCAAAGGCCTGTTCGAGGTCGGCCCTTACCAGCTTCAGTTCTTCGCGACCCAGAAGGGCGACGCTGAACGCTTCTACCGGCAGATCCCCGGTTTCGGTCCAACACGATTGAATGTGGAATTTATCGGCGCCGGCGTCGGCGACGCGAGTTCACATGAGCTGGAGGTCGAGGTCGCGCTCTATTGGGGCAAGAACGAGCTGAAGCCGCCAGAGCTTCTGAAGACCGAGACGTCGCGGGGCCTGGCGCCGGTCAGCTTCGATTACGACTTCGCCGAAGACGGCAAATATATCGTCACGGTCGCGGCAAAGAACTCGGGCGGCGCGACCTATCGCGGCCAACACATTTTCTTCGTCATCGCCTCCGCCGAGTCCGACTATCTCATCGCCGGCGCGACGTCTCTCTTCATCATCGGCTTCGCGTTTCTTGTCTGGCGTCGCCGCCGGAAGCCGCTCACTCCACCGGCTCCACCGCGGTGATCTCGATGCCGAAACCCGAAAGGCCGACGAAGGCGCGAGGCTTTGCGGAGGAGGAGCGCAGCCGGATCGACGAGACGCCGAGGTCCTTCAGAATCTGCGCGCCGAGGCCGACGTCGAGCCATTGCCGCTTGCGCGTCTCTTCGGCGTTTTCCTCCTGGCCGCGACCGACGATGTTCGCCGGCACGCCGGCGGCGCCGTCGCGCAGATAAACCAGCACGCCGCGCCCTTCGCGCGCGAATCGGGCGAGAGTCTTCTTGATCGTGGGGGCGCCGCACATGACGTCGGAGATGATGTCGGCGCGATGCAGGCGCGTCGGCACGTCGCGCCCGTCGCCGATCGCGCCGAGCACGAAGGCGAAATGCTGCACGCTGTCGAATGGCGTGACATAGGCGTGGCCGATCATCTCCCCGGCGTCCGTCTCGACGGGAAAAGTCGCGACGCGCTCGACAAGCTTTTCCCGCGCCTGCCGGAAGGCGATGAGATCGGACACGGAAACGAGTTTGAGATCATGCGCGCGGGCGAATTCCTCGATCTGCCGGCCCGTCATTACCGTGCCGTCGTCATTGGCGAGTTCGCAGATGACGCCGACCGGCGGCAGGCCGGCGAGTTTGCAGAGATCGACGGCGGCTTCCGTATGTCCGGAACGCATCAGCACCCCGCCGTCCTTGGCGATCAGCGGGAAGACATGGCCCGGTCGCACGAAATCGCTCGCGCCCATATTGCCGTTGGCGAGCGCGCGCACCGTATTGCAGCGCTGTTCGGCGGAGATGCCGGTGGTGAGCCCGTGGCGCGCGTCGACCGAGACCGTGAAGGCGGTTGCGAGCGGAGCGTCGTTTTCGGCGACCATCGGCGCGAGATGCAGGCGGCGCGCCTCTTCGATCGTCAGCGGGGCGCAAACGATTCCGCTCGTGTGGCGGATGATGAAGGCCATTTTTTCGGACGTGCAGAGCGACGCGGCGATGACGAGATCGCCTTCGTTTTCGCGATCGTCGTCATCGGTGACGACGACCATCTCGCCTCGAGCCACGGCCTCGATGGCTTCGGTGATGGAATGGGACAATGAGATCTCCGGAACGCGCCGCTTGCGGCGACTGCCTCGCCTATCTAGCCTTGGCGCGGCGAGGTTTCAAACGGCGGTTGAGACAGTTTGCTTTTTGCTCATGTCATTCCCGACGCGCAAAGCGCGATCGGGCAACTGTGTATTGCTTAGCATGCGAAGGACGCATTTTCGCGGCAGATGGCGTTGAGAATAACTAGGATTTTTCGTGCGAGGGCGATGAGAACCAGTTTTGGCGGTTTTCC
>JBPFDX010000091.1:0-9794 GCA_051061385.1 Methylocystis sp. | reverse complement strand
AATAATTGTACTGCTACCACTTCGGTTATCATCACTCAACCGGCGGCTGCACTGGCTTTGAGCGAAACGCATAGCAATGTGCTTTGCTTTGGCAATACAACAGGCTCGGTCAATCTTGAGGTTACCGGTGGTACTGCTCCTTACACTTATGCCTGGAGCAATGGCGCAACCACACAGGATATTGCTTCACTTCCCGCAGGAACGTATTCCGTTACTGTCACTGATGCTAATAATTGTACTGCTACCACTTCGGTTATCATCACTCAACCGGCGGCTGCACTGGCTTTGAGTGAAACGCATAGCAATGTGCTTTGCTTTGGCAATACAACAGGTGCTGTTGATCTTGAAGTTGCCGGTGGTACTACTCCTTATTCTTATGCCTGGAGCAATGGCGCTTCTTCGCAGGATATCAATGGCCTTGCCGCAGGAACGTATACTGTTACCGTTACCGATGCCAATAATTGTACTGCTACCACTTCGGTTATCATCACTCAACCGGCGGCTGCACTGGCTCTGAGCGAAACGCATAGCAATGTGCTTTGCTTTGGCAATACAACAGGTGCTGTTGATCTTGAGGTTACCGGTGGTACTGCTCTTTATTCTTATGCCTGGAGCAATGGCGCTTCTTCGCAGGATATCAATGGCCTTGCCGCAGGAACGTATACTGTTACCGTTACTGATGCTAATAATTGTACTGCTACCACTTCGGTTATCATCACTCAACCGGCGGCTGCACTGGCTTTGAGCGAAACGCATAGCAATGTGCTTTGCTTTGGCAATACAACAGGTGCTGTTAATCTTGAGGTTACCGGTGGCACATCTCCTTACACTTATGCCTGGAGCAATGGCGCAACCACACAGGATATTGCTTCACTTCCCGCAGGAACGTATTCCGTTACTGTCACTGATGCTAATAATTGTACTGCTACCACTTCGGTTATCATCACTCAACCGGCGGCAATAATAATAAACAGCATCAGCTCAAACAGTCCGGTTTGTACAGGCAATTCTTTAAATCTTTCATCCAACGCATCTGGCGGCACAGGCACCTTGAATTATAGCTGGTCTGGTCCAAACGGATTTACCTCTACTCTGCAAAATCCGTCTATTTCCAATATAACAACTTTAGCAACCGGAATATATACTCTAATCATTACAGACGAAAACGGATGTACTGTAACAGGAGCGACTAACATAATAATCACTCAACGGCCTACAGCTTCTATCTCTTATCCTGCTGCAGGTTTTTGCATCAATAACAATGTGGCGCAACCTGTTACAGTAACTGGTAGTGGGGCTTATGCAGGTGGCACTTTCACTTCAACACCTGTTGGATTATCCATTCATTTCAGCAATGGCAGTATTACACCCAGTGCCAGTGCACCCGGAACTTACACAATTACATACACTATACCAGCATCGGGAGGGTGTCCGGCTATACCTGTTGTATTCAACAATCTTGTTACTATCACTCCTGCACCAACTGCCAATATAATTTACACAGGTTCGCCATACTGTACATCGGTGACAACTGCACAACCCGTTACTCTTACAGGAACCAATGCTTATACAGGAGGAACTTTTTCAGCACCGGCAGGGCTAACTATTAACACGGTTACGGGTGCAATAACAGCTTCTACCAGCATCCCGGGCACTTATACAGTTATCTACACAATACCAGCAAGTGGCGGCTGTGCTGCGGTAACAGCTACCAACTCTGTTCGTATTACTGCGTCGCCAAATGCTACTATTTCATACCCCGGTTCAACTTTCTGTTCAAATGGCGGTACAATCTTTGTAACACAAACAGGGACAACCGGCGGCACCTATAGCGGAACTCCAGGTTTACAAATAAATAATTCAACAGGGGCTATTAATTTAGGCACCAGTTCAACAGGCGTTCATACCATAACTTATTCGATTGCTGCGGCAAATGGCTGTGCTATTTATACCACGACTGCAACTCTTACCATTAACCCATTACCATCTGCTATCATCAATTATGCAGGTGGTCCATTTTGTCCAGGCAATAACAATATTACAGTCAGTATATCCGGAACAAGCGGTGGAACTTTTTCAGCACCGGCAGGTTTAACTATCAATACTGCTACCGGAGCAATTAATGCCAGCACATCTGATCCCGGAACATACCTTGTAACCTATACGATTGCTGCAGCGAACAGTTGTCCGGCAGTATCAGCAACAACAACCGTAGCGATTGGCGATAATACTGCGCCGGTACTCAACCTACCGTCCAATATTAATATCCAGTGCGGATCAAGTGAGTTGCCGGCTACAACAGGCCAGGCTACAGCAACTGATAATTGTACGGCAGCGGGCAATACAACAATTACTTATTCCGATGTAATAATTGCAGGTAATTGCACAGGACGATATACTATTAACCGTACATGGACTGCCACCGATGGAAATAATAACTCAACAACTGGTGTACAGACGATCAACGTTGAAGATACCACACCACCTGTTATAAGTTGTAATAATTCCAGTGTCGCCAATCCTGATGCTATTCCTGCCGCGAATAGTAATACGGTAACAGTAACAGATAATTGTGGTGGTCCTATCACAATCACCCTGGTGAATGAAATATTTAATGGCCTTGAGGGTAAGCCCGGTTTTTGTCCTTCAGATGTTGTGCGAACCTGGCAGGCAACAGATGCATGTGGTAATACTTCAACTTGTACTCAAACAATAACTGTAGATGATGTTTCAAACTGTTCCGTTTGTCAATCGACAGTGCCCTTCTTCCCTGTGATATTAACCGGCAACCCGGATAGTACCTGGATTTCCCCTAATGTTGTCAGAGATGGCCTTTGTTGTGGAGCTACAGGCCCTCCTCCACCAAGATGTATATCGTTCAATCTCTATCTGGACGAAGATGCCGTCGGTATCATATTCACTATTCCAACAGGAGCTGTTCCGGGTGGAGCACTTTATTATCATATTGATTGCGGGCCTCCACTGAAGGTGGGTGATTTTATCTGCTTACAGGGAAACCGGTTTTATACACTTACTTTTTGTGAACCCGGAAATAATCCTAACACATATTCTATCCAATCAGTGGGTGGTGCTACCAGCGCCTCTAATCTTATAACCCGTGCGGATGCCAACTGTCCCGGACAATTATCAGTATCAGGTATCCTGCCAAACACAGTCATCTGGTCAGTGGCTAGTCCCAATGATCAAAGCCTGCTGAAATATTTATCCTGTACTGATTGTTTGAACCCGGTATTTACACCCGACGCAAATGCTCCCGCTACTATTGTATACAGGATATGTGGTACAATTTCCACAAGTCTGAATTGTAATGGTCAGCCCGTAACCGATTGTGAAGAAGTAACTGTAAATGTTATTCCCACTATTGTTACGCAAGTAAATGTTCCACCCAGCATTTGTTCAACCAATATACCTACGTTAACCGCTTCAATAAGTTCTGCCGGCACTTATACTTATGAATGGTTCAGCGGGCCTGATGGAACAGGATCAGTTTTATCAACGAGTGCCACAGGATTCAAGCCTCCTGCGGCGGGTAACTATTCATTAGTTGTTACAGAAATAAAGACAGGATTGTTGTGCAATAAAGACACGGCAAATTATACTATTGCTTTTGATTTATCTGCTCCTGTATTAAATGTTCCTGCGCCGCTTTACATTGAATGTAATAGCAATGGTGCAACAGCGGCTATCAATACCTGGCTGGCATCTGCCACTGCATATGACAGCACAAATCCTTCTGCATTACTGACCGTGACCAATAACTATGCACCATTTGCTCATACTTGTGGTGGTGTACGGATTATTACATTCAGCGCTGTAGATTCTTGTGGCAATGTAGTGACAGATACTTCATCGATACGGATACTTGATACATCGCCGCCATCTATTACCTGTCCGCCAACGATCACTGTAAGTTGCCCGCCGATACCTGCGTTTGACCTGGCCAGCTTTATTGCAGCAGGTGGATCTGCCTCAGATATTTGCGATGCCAATCCGACTATAAGTTTTGTAAGTGATGTAATAAGTAATCAAACATGTCCCAACAATTACATTGTAACAAGGACTTACCAGGCTACCGATGATTGTGGCAATTTATCAACTTGCTCACAAACCATCATTGTTAATAATACAACTCCCCCTATAGTACCTGCCAATGTAACAACGACAGTAGAATGTATATTGGCAGCTGTTCCGCCCACCGTACCGACCGTTACAGATGCATGTGGTGGAATCATTACTCCGACACTTGTAGTAAGTGGTGATCCTATTTGTGAAGGTGCAAAAACTTACACCTATACTTATACAGAATGTACAGGCCTTAGCAGCACGTGGGTATATACCTATCTGATAGACCGGACAACAGTACCGGTGGCTGTGCCGGCCAGTGGTGGTACAACTGTTTCTTGTCCAGATGCAACGGATGTTGCACCAGCATTGCCTGTCGTTACAGATGTATGCGGAAATATATTGACGCCTTCTGCACCGGTGGTAAGTGTCAAGCCAACCTGTGAAGGAACCAGAACCTATACATATACTTATACCGATTGCTCAGGACTATCAACAACATGGACTTACACTTATACTGTAGAATATCTTCCTTTTGCTAATCCTGTTGATGCAGGCTCAACTGTTTCATGTCCTGCAGCTGCCAACGTGCCACCGGCAATACTTCCAGTTGTTGTTGATAATTGTGGTAATGTGTTAACGCCGTCAGCTCCCGTAATCAGTGCACCATTAACCTGTGAAGGAACCAGGACTTATACTTATGTCTATACCGATTGTGAAGGCAATACCCAGAATTGGGTGTACACTTACACGGTAGAGTACGAATCTTTTGCCGACCCCGTGGATGCAGGTTCAACCGTTTCATGTCCTGCAGCTACCAATGTGCCACCTGCAACACTTCCAGTTGTTGTTGATAATTGCGGTAAAACTTTGACTCCTTCGGCTCCTGTCATCAGTGCAGCATTAACCTGTGAAGGAACCAGGACTTATACTTATACCTATGCCGATTGCGAAGGCAACACACAGAATTGGGTGTATACTTATACCGTAGAGTACGAACCTTTTGTCAACCTGGTTGATGCAGGATCAACTGTCTCATGTCCTGCCGCAACCAATGTACCACCTGCGACACTTCCAACTGTTGTTGATAATTGCGGTAAAACTTTAACGCCGTCTGCTCCTGTCATCAGTGCGCCATTAACCTGTGAAGGAACCAGAACTTATACCTATACCTATACCGATTGTGAAGGCAATCAACAGGATTGGGTCTATACTTACACGGTGGAATTTCAACCTATCCCAGTTCCGGCTGATGGTGGTTCAACAGTAAGCTGTATCAGCGATGCAGATGGTTCGGCGATCGTATTACCGACGGTGAAGGATGCCTGTGGAAATGTACTGACCGAATCCGTACCGGTAATTACAGATAGTCCATCTCCGCTCAATTGTGCCGGCACCCGAACTTATACGTATACTTATTCAGATTGCAGCGGAGCAACAATGACCTGGGATTATGTATATATTATTGCTGCACCTGTTGTTGTAATGCCCCCTAATGAATCTTCTACTGTTGCATGTCCTGCCCAGGCTGTGACTCCAACAGCACCAACAGTAACAGATAACTGTGGCAGAACTATCACGCCTTCTGCTCCTGTAGTATCAGATGATCCTGCTTGCGCCGGAACAAAAACTTACACCTATACCTATACCGATTGTAATGGTTTTGATTATAACTGGGTGTATACTTATACTATTGCTACACCTACTGTAACCTTACCTGTTAATGGATCTTCTACTGTTGCATGTCTGGCCCAGGCAGTTGCGCCAACGCCACCAACAGTAACGGATAACTGTGGCAGAATCATTACGCCTTCGGCTCCTATTGTTTCTTCTGATCCCGTTTGCGGCGGAAGAAAAACTTATACTTATAGTTATATGGCCTGCGATAATCAAACTTATCAATGGGTTTATACATACACAGTTTCAGCGCCAACGGTATCAGTATCGTTACCTGCTAACGGCGCATCCACAGTGGCTTGTCCTGCTAACGCAGTTGCTCCTACAGTTCCAACTGTGACGGATAACTGTGGCAGAACTATCACACCTTCAGGGCCCGTTGTATCGTTTGATCCTGCCTGTGCCGGAACAAAAACTTATACTTATACTTACAATGATTGTGACGGCGGTGCATATAAATGGGTCTATACTTATACGATCCTGGCTCCAACAGTAACGTTACCGGCTAATGGAGTTTCTACTGTTGCATGCCCTGCGGAAGCTGTTGCGCCAACTCCACCAACTGTAACTGATAATTGTGGCAGAACCATCACAGCTTCAACTCCTGTTGTATCTGAGGATCCTGCCTGTGCCGGAACAAAGACTTATACCTATACTTATACTGCATGTGATAACCAGATTTACACATGGACTTATACTTACACTATCTTAGCTCCAACTGTAACATTACCGGCTAATGGTGTTTCTACTGTTGCATGTCCTGCGGAAGCTGTTGCGCCAACTCCACCAACTGCAACTGATAATTGTGGCAGAACCATTACTCCTTCGGCGCCTGTTGTATCATCTGATCCTGTTTGCAGCGGTACAAAAACTTATACCTATACTTATACCGATTGTAATGGTATTGCTTATAACTGGGTGTATACTTATATGATACTCCCCACAACGCCGACAGTAATTTGTCCATCAGCACAAACTTTTTGTGAACAAACAGACAATAATTATACTATTCCCATATTAGTTGCCTCTAATAACTGTAACGGAACATTAAATATTACTTTTCAAATTACTGGAGCAACTACAAGAAGTGGCTCAGGAAATAATGCCAGTGGAATGTTTAACCCCGGTGTTTCAACTATAATATGGACTGTTACGGATGCATGTGGAACTTCCAGTTGTACAACATCTATCACCATCAATACTGCTGTGGCATCAGAGTTCACTGCTGCCACCTGCTTAAGCTATACACTGCCATGGGGTGAAGTGGCAACCACCAGCGATGATTATACCCATACTTATACAACCATCAATGGTTGCGATTCTGTAGTAACAGCGCATATCACCATCAATACTGCTGCGGCATCAGAGTTCAATGATGCAGCCTGCTTAAGCTATACACTGCCATGGGGCGAGGTGGCAACCACCAGCGATGATTATACCCATACCTATACCACGGTCAATGGTTGCGATTCTGTAGTAACAGCGCATATCACCATCAATACTGCTGTGGCATCAGAGTTCACTGCTGCTGCCTGCTTAAGTTATACGCTGCCATGGGGTGAAGTGGCAACCACCAGTGATGATTATACCTATACCTATACAACCATCAATGGTTGCGATTCCGTTGTCACGGCTCATATCACCATCAATACTGCTGTGGCATCAGAGTTCAGTGATGCAGCCTGCTTAAGCTATACGCTGCCATGGGGCGAGGTGGTGACAGCCAGTGATGATTATACCCATACTTATACTACCGTCAATGGTTGCGATTCCGTTGTCACGGCTCATATCACCATCAATACTGCTGTTACCGGTGAAGAGACCATCACTGTCTGTGAAGCTGCATTACCATACAACTGGAACGGAACTGACTATAATGCAGCCGGTGATTATACTGCTACACTGACCGGTGCTAATGGTTGCGATTCTATTGCCACACTTCATTTGGTAATCACTCCTGTGGTAACCGGCGAAGAGACTATCACTGTCTGCGAAGCTGCATTACCATACAACTGGAACGGAACTGACTATAATGCAGCCGGTGATTACAACGCTACATTAGTATCTGCAGCCGGCTGTGATTCTATTGCAACACTGCATTTAATTATCACTCCTGCTGTGACCGGTGAAGAGACTATCACTGTCTGCGAAGCAGCATTGCCATACACCTGGCACGGTCAAACTTATACCCAGGCAGGTTCGTATAATGTAACACTGACAAGTGCCGCTGGTTGCGATTCTGTTGCAACACTAAGATTGACAGTTAGCCCACTACCACCAACTCCTATTGTTGCAGTAACGGATATAACCTGTGCAGCAGCATCAGGAACTATCACGGTTACTTCTCCGGCACCGGGAACGGGTATTACTTATAGTATTGATGGAATCAATTTCCAGGCAAGCAATGTATTTACAAACCTTGCTCCGGGAACATATACCGTGTCATTAAAAAATGCGGCCGGTTGTAGTTCATCAACCACTGTAACAGTAATACAGGTAATTAATACGATGGCACTTGATCAAACTGCTACAGATGCTATCTGTACCTCGAACAATGGTTCCATCAACCTGACCGCAAATGGCGGCGCTGCACCATACACTTATGCATGGACAGGGCTCAATGCATTTACATCGGTTGTGGAAGATCCGGCGAACCTTGCTCCGGGTATTTACAATGTAACAGTAACAGATGCCAATGGCTGCACCGCCAACACCAGTGCAACAGTTAAACAGGTGGATAATCTACCTAAACTTGTAACCAATCCGGTGACGTTATGCTCTCCTGCAAATCTTACAGATCCTTCCATCACAACAGGCTCTGACGCAGGTTTGGTATTCACCTATTGGATGAATGCCGACGCAACGGTTCCCGTTCCCAACCCAACCGCTGTATATGCAGGAACTTATTATATTAAAGCAACGAACGCCTTTGGATGCTCTGTTATAAAACCAGTATCAGTAACAATTGGCACTGAACCTAAATTCGTTACTACCAATCCGGCTGCTGTTTGCGCACCCGCCACGGTCGATCTAACTGCACCAGCCGTTACAGCAGGCAGCGATCCGGGATGGACATTTACTTACTGGCAGGATCCTGCAGCAACAATTCCTCTGACTAATCCATCCGCGGTTAATGTCAGTGGCACTTATTATATCCGTGCTAATGCAGTCGGTGGTTGTAGTTTTGTAAAAATTGTAGAGGTCGTCATGACTGTCAATAAGGGTGGAGAATCCGTCCGCTATCCAACAGTAACTACCCAGGCCAACGTTGCGGTACAACTAAATGCAAGAAGTTTTGGTAATAATAACAGCTATGTGTGGAACCCGGCAATTGGATTAAATTCATATACTATTCAAAGCCCGACATTCAGATATGATAGAAATACGGAATATACCATACAGATAGACCAGGGCAATAATTGCCCGGTTGTAGATACAGTCCTTGTCAGGATAGCACCTGCTAATTCTACCGGATGTACATCCGACCTCTTTGTTCCCAAAGCCTGGTCACCGAATTTTGATGGACATAATGATCGTTTATACCCTTTAACCGTATGTATAAAAGAACTTAACTACTTCCGGGTCTTCAACAGGTGGGGACAATTGATGTTTGAAACAAATATCATCGGCCAGGGATGGGATGGGATGTTCAATGGAAAGCCGCAGGTAATGGATACCTACACCTGGACAGTGGAAGCAACGGGTGAAGATGGACGCTATTTTAAACGTGCCGGCAATTCAGTTTTATTAAGATAAATGATAAGATTATGAAAACAAGTAAGCGCATAGCGGCAAGTATCTTTTCGCTGATTTTTGCAGGGTCTTTGAATGCGCAGGACCCAAGCTTTTCTCAATTCTTTTCATCCCCTTTAAATATCAATCCTGCATTGACGGCTAATATCAATGCCGACTGGCGGCTTATTTCCAACTTCAGGGATCAATGGATTGGCCCGGCCAGTCCTTATGTTACAGGAACGATTTCCTATGATACCAAAATCATGCAAAATAAAATTCCTAATGTTGAAACGGAAAAT
>JBPFDX010000090.1:0-40857 GCA_051061385.1 Methylocystis sp. | reverse complement strand
GCGCGATCTTCAGGTAGCCGGCACCGCGCATCAGGTTCATCACCTCCATCAACTCGCCATAACCAACCGCCTTGTCGGCGCGCAGGAAGATGCGGGTCTGCTTGTCGCCCTTCGTCTTGCCGTCGAGCATGGCGGCGAACGCCGCACGCGGCACGCTGTCATTACCGATCGCCAGCGTCAGATCGTCCTTCAGCGTCAGGAACAGCGGTGTTTCCGGCCGCAGCGCGGGCGTCGCGGTCGAGCCCGGAAGATCGACATTGATATCCACCGTCGCCAGCGGTGCGGCGACCATGAAGATGATCAGCAGCACCAGGATGACATCGATGAACGGGGTGACGTTGATCTCATGGCTTTCCTCGAGATCGTCATCCATGGTCTGTCGGATTCTGCTTGCCATGGCCTTGCTCCGCTATTCCGCGGCCGTTGCCGGCGCGACGGTGCGGAAGTCGAGGTCGCGGCTGACCAGCCGTTCGACGCCCGCCGAGGCATCGGCGAGAATCTGCCGGTAGCCGGCTATCGAGCGCGCAAAGACGTTGTAGATGACGACAGCCGGTATGGCAGCGACAAGACCCATCGCCGTGGCCAGCAGCGCTTCGGCGATGCCAGGCGCCACCACGGCGAGATTGGTGGTCTGCGCTTGCGAGATGCCTATGAACGCGTTCATGATGCCCCAGACGGTGCCGAACAGGCCGACGAAGGGCGCGACCGACGAGATGACGGCGAGGTTGGGCAGGCCGCCTTCCGCCTTCGTCAGGAACTCGCGCGCGGCGCGGCTCATATGATCCGCGATGCGCGCGCGCTTGTCGCCGATGGTCTCGTCAGGAAGATCGAGCGCAAAGGCTTCGCGGCCGGCTTCAGCCACCGGCGCGAGAACGCCGACGTCGCCGCCTGCGCGCGCCGTGCGCGCCGATTTCGCGATGCGGGTGACGGCCACCACGCCTTCGACGATGAGCACCCACGTCCAGATGGACGCGAGCAGCAGCAGCGCCATGACAGCCTTGCCGACAGGGCCGGCGTTCAGGAACATGGCGAGAGGGGAAAGCGTGTTATAATCCATTTTCACTCACTCGTTTTCTTAGGACGCGCTTGCGGCGACCGCGCAGGCGAAGCGTCAGTTTTGATTTTACAGCGTCGTCGCGAGATGAGCGCCGTCCAAACGGCGAAAGCCACGACGAGACTCCGTCGCAGCGCGCCCGGAGCCTGTCGCAAATTCGGGGAACTTAAATTGAGGGCGGCGCGCGCGCGCCATTCGCGCCGCTCGACGTCAGACTTTTCGGCGGCAGCGCGGCGACGGCGCTATGATGGATCGAAACCGCTCGCTCCGCGCTGGGTCGCGCGACCGAAGCCACGCGCTCGGGCAGAACGGCGTGGCCCGCATGAGCGCTCAGGCAGCAGTCCGGGCATCGATGCGCAGGACGCGCGGGCAAGCCGTCGCGCTCCGCAGAAATCCCTTTCTGCGCGGAGACCGCATGCGTTCCAGACAGATAGCCGAAGTGATCGCAGGCGATGTCGCTTCGCTCGGCGAAGGCATGCGCAGGCCGCATCGCGCCGGATAAAAGAAGCGAAAACATCAGCGCGCAAACGGCGGCGACGGCGAATGCCGCGCGGAATTCCGGACGCATGGCGCGCAACTGTGACATAAATGTCTCTTAGTTGATTTTTTAATCTTTGACAACGCGCAAAGGCTTGGAGATACCCCAATTGGGGGGTTTGTATGCGCGAGCGGGGCCGTTGCGGTTAACGGCGCCAGAACTCGCCATGGCCTCATGCGCTTTCGCCGACTCCTCGCCGTCTTCGCGCTCGTCGCGCTCGTCGCGAAGCTCGTTTCGCCGTGCGAGGCGACTGCGTCGGCGTCTGTCGGCGGACCTAACGCGCAGATTGCAAAGTGCCATTTGGCCGCGATGGCGTCGCCTCTCGCGCAGGGCGATTCCGAACAAGCGCCATCGGGCGGCGTCGATCACGACGGATGCTGCGACCTCTGCCAAATCGGCTGGAGCACGCTGCCGGTCGCGGACAATCTCTTCACGATCGGCGGCTTAGAATACCATCTCGCGCCGCGGGCGCCCCCGGCGCCGGCGCTTGTCACGATACGGCTCAACCGCAGCGCCCCGACGCGCGGACCCCCTTCCTTCACCTGATCAATCGGAATGTCGGCGGCTCCGGCCGCTGAGATCAGTCGCGCCCTCTTGACCGGCGCTAGAAGGAATCATGTCATGTCTCGCTACTCGCTCCTGCGCGGCGTCTCCGCCGGCGCCCTCACAATTCTTGCGCTTTCCGAACTTTACGTCACGACTGCCGCCGCGCAGCAGTCGCTGCCGACAATCGATGTGGGCGGCCGCCGCAACGGCGTTCGGAGCGGCGGCGAACGCGTCGCGGGCCGTGGGACCGGCACAAACGTGGCTCCGGCTCCAGCTGCTTCGCCGCCATCGGTCTGGTCGGCGACGCTTCCCGACGGCAAGCCCGCCTTCGTTCAGAAGTGGCAATTGCCGAATACGGTGGCGAGCGTCACGCGTCAGCAAATCGAGCGCAAGATCAACATCGTCGATACGGAAGACGCGGTCAGATACATGCCGAGCCTTTTCGTGCGCAAACGCAACAGCGGCGACACTCAGGCGGTCTTGCAGACCCGCACCTGGGGCGTCGCCTCCTCGGCGCGCAGTCTCGTCTATGCGGACGATCTGCTGCTGACGGCGCTGATCGGCAACGACAATACGATTGGCGCGCCGCGCTGGGGCTTGGTCGCGCCCGAAGAAATAGAGCGCGTCGATTTTCTCTACGGCCCCTTTGCCGCGCAGTATCCCGGCAACTCGATGGGCGGCGTCCTCAAGATCACGACGCGTATGCCCGAAAAGCTCGAAGTCTCGGTCAAGAACACCACGACGGTGCAGGATTTCTCGCAATGGGGAACGTCGAGAGGCTTCGTCAATAACATTTCGAGCTTTTTCGTCGGCGATAAGGTCGGCGACGTTCTATGGACCGTCTCCGGCAACTGGCAACGCGGATCGCAGCAGCCGCTCACCTATGTCACGACGCCCAACTTCTATCCCGGCGGCTATGTGGCGACGAACGTCTATGGCACCACATTCGCCAATGTCATCGGCTCGACAGGCAACCTCGCCAACGACCAGGTCAACGCGAAGCTCAAACTCGCCTACGATTTCACCAACACGATCCGCGGCACCTACACATTCGGCTTCTGGTCGAATGACGGCCAGTCCTATCCCGAGAACTACATTTACTCCGGCTATGGCCCTTACTGGGGCGTGACCACGACGGGGCGCGGCCTCAGCACCGGCATTCTGCAGAACTTTGCGACGCAGGGGCGTTACCGGATTCAGGAAAAGATCATGGTCAACGCCGCGGCGGTGCGGTCCAACAGCGGCGGATTGTTTGACTTCGAAGTTTCAGCTTCAAATTTCACCTATCTGCAGTCCGATCAGATCTCGCCCTGGTCCGCGGCCGTGCCTTTCGGGGGTTACACGCAGACCGGCCGCGATACGGCGTTCACAGGCACCTATTGGACGCTCTTCGACGCCAAGGGAATCGTGCGGCCGCCGGAAGGCCTGCTGCAGGGCCACGACATCTCTTTCGGCGTGCACGGCGATCAGTTTCACCTGAACAACCCAGTCTGGCTGACGACCAACTGGACCGCAGGGACGGGCGCAGGCACGGGCGCCGCGATCACCATCGCTCAGGGCACGACGCGCACGCAGGCGCTCTGGTTCCAGGACGCCTTCAAGATCACCCCGGACCTCAAGTTCACCGTGGGCTTGCGCGGCGAGCACTGGCAGGCCTCGGACGGCTACAACCAGGCGGCGGGCGTCAACAGTCTGGGCACGGCGCTGACAGGCTCCACCTTCTCGTGGCTGCCGATCTACCAGCCCAATCTCTACAGCACGCGCTTTTCGCCGAAGGCTTCGCTCGAATACAGGTATGACGACGACTGGCGCGCCGTCGGATCGATCGGCATGGCGAACCGCTTCCCGACCGTGCGCGAGCTCTACAATCTTGCGACGGTCGCGACCAACGGCGTCGCGACCAACCCCAATCCGAATTTGCGGCCGGAGTCGGCGCTCAGCAAGGAGCTGATGATCGAGCGCAGGCTTGGACCGGATGGAACTGCGCGCATCTCCTTTTTCGACGAAGAGGTGCGCGACGCGATCATCAACAAGGTCGTCTTCGTGCCGGGCTCGGCTGGCATACCTGTGCAAACGCCGACAAACGTTCAGCGCATACGCAACAGCGGCATTGAAGTGGCGTTTCAGAAGGACAACTTCTTGTTCAACAGGCTTGAGGTGCTTGGCAGCGGAACCTGGCTCAACGCGCGGGTGATCTCCGATCCGACCTGGATTCCAAGCACCGGGAATTTCGAGTGGCCCTGGGCGACAACGGTCGCCGGCAAGAATGTCCCGAACGTTCCAGAATGGCGCGGAACGCTGGCCTTCACTTATCGGCCGGACGATCACTGGGCCTTTACGCTCGCCGGCCGGTATCAGAGCAAGCTGTGGCGCACCTTGGCTAACAATGATCGCGCCTACGGCATCTATTTCGCCTTCGATCCGTTCTTCGTCGTCGACACCAAGATCCACTACAAGTGGAACGATCGGTTCTCCTTCGATTTCGGCGTCGATAACATCGGAAACTATAGGTATTTCCTGTTCCATCCGTTCCCGCAGCGAACCTTCTATGTCGCCGGCCGCTATCAGTTCGGCGAGACCAAGGGCGAGCCGGGCCTGTTCTATACGGGGAACGAAGGCGGCTGGCCGGACTTCGGCGGATGGTTCCAGCCGGTCGCGTGGAACTGGAACTGAGTTAGCTGCGCAAAGCGCGGCAATCCGCGCTTTGCGCGTATTCTGCCGCGCAACATGCGCGCGCCGTCCGCTCAACAAAAAACGCCCGGGAGAAACTCCCGGGCGTTTTGCTTGGAGGCGCTGGGGCTCAGTGCCCGAGCGACTTCACGACGGATTCGACGGTCTTCTTGGCGTCGCCGAACAGCATCATCGTATTGGGCCTAAAGAACAGCTCGTTCTCGACGCCGGCGTAGCCAGAGCCCATGCCGCGTTTCAGGAACAGCACCGTCTTCGCCTTTTCCACGTCGAGGATCGGCATGCCGTAGATCGCCGACGTCTTGTCGGTCTTGGCGGCGGGGTTGGTCACGTCGTTCGCGCCGATGACGAAGGCGACGTCCGCCTGTCCGAACTCCGAATTGATGTCTTCGAGTTCGAATACTTCGTCGTAGGGGACGTTGGCTTCGGCGAGCAGCACGTTCATATGGCCCGGCATGCGGCCGGCGACCGGATGAATGGCGTATTTGATGTCGACGCCTTCCTCTTTGAGCATGTCGGCCATTTCGCGCAGCGCGTGCTGCGCCTGCGCGACCGCCATGCCATAGCCCGGCACGATGATGATCTTGCCGGCGTTCTGCATGATATAGGCGGCGTCCTCCGCCGAGCCCTGCTTGACGTTGCGCGTCTCCTTGCCGCCGGCGGGCCCCGCAACCTCGCCGCCGAAGCCGCCGAGGATGACGGAGATGAAGCTGCGGTTCATGCCCTTGCACATGATGTAGGAGAGGATCGCGCCGGACGAACCGACGAGCGCGCCGGTGATGATGAGCGCCAGATTGCCGAGCGTGAAGCCGATGCCCGCCGCCGCCCAGCCCGAATAGGAGTTGAGCATGGAGACGACCACGGGCATGTCGGCGCCGCCGATCGGAATGATCAGCGTCACGCCCAGCACCAGCGAGGCGAGGATCAGCAGGAAAAGCCAGGCGCCGCTCTGCGTGCCGACGAAGAGCGCGGTCAGCGCCACCATCGCGACGCCAAGCATGATGTTGATCGTATGGCGCTCCGGCAGCAGGATCGGCTTGCCGGTCATGCGCTCGGAAAGCTTCAGATAGGCGATGATCGATCCGGTGAAGGTGATCGCGCCGATCGCCGCGCCGAGCGACATTTCAACGAGGCTGCCGGCGTGGATCTCATTCACGTCGCCGATGCCGAAGGCGCGCGGCGCGAAGAAGGCGCCGCCCGCGACAAGCACCGCGGCGAGACCGACGAGCGCGTGAAAGCCCGCGACAAGCTCAGGCATCTTCGTCATCGGAATGCGCTGCGCGATATAGGCGCCGGCGCCGCCGCCGATGGCGACGCCGATCACGATCATCAGCAGGCCGCCGAAGGAAGGAAAATGCGTCAGCAGGGTCGTCGCGACGGCGATCGCCATGCCGATCATGCCGTAGCGATTGCCTTGCCGCGACGTCGCCGGCGACGAGAGGCCGCGTAGCGCAAGGATGAACAGAATGCCGGAGACCAGATAGAGGAGGGCTGCGATATTGGCGCCCATTGCGTCAGCCCTTCTTCTTGTACATGGCGAGCATGCGTTCGGTGACGAGGAAGCCGCCGAAGATGTTCACGCTGGCGAGAATGACCGCGATGAAGCCGAAGGCGTTCGCCCACCAGGAGCCCGAGGCCTCTGCGGCGGTCGTGCCTTCGACGCCGGCCGCGAGCAGCGCGCCGACGATGATGACCGAAGAAATCGCGTTGGTGACCGACATCAGCGGCGTATGCAGCGCCGGGGTCACCGACCAGACGACGTAATAGCCGACGAACACCGCCATGGCGAAGATCGCCACGCGGAAGACGAAAGGATCGATGGCGCCGCCGGCGAGCCCGTGCGCCGCCGCGGCGGCCGCCGTATGCGCGAGCTCCTCCGAATATTGTTGCGCCTGTTCGGCGAGATGGCGGGCGGCCTCGGCCGCCGCCTGCGCCTTCTCGAGCAATTGTTGCGTAGAGTCGGTCATCGCTTAACGCCCCTTTGTTTGATGCGCGCGCAGGCGGTTATTTGAAACGCTCGTCGATGACGGCGCCGTCGCGCGTCAGCGCGGTCGCCTTCACCAATTCGTCTTCCCAATTGATGGCGAGCTGCTTCGTGTCCTTTGAGACGAGCGTCTCGAGGAAGGCCAGCAGATTTCTCGCGTAGAGGCTCGACGCGGTCGACGCCATGCGGCCGGCGAGGTTGAGCGCGCCGACGATCTTCACGCCGTCGACCACGACCGTCTCGCCGGGCTTCGTCGCTTCGCAGTTGCCGCCGCGCTCAGCCGCCAGATCGACGATCACCGAACCCCGCCGCATGGCGCGCACCATCTCGGCCGAAATGAGCTTGGGGGCCGGCCGGCCGGGGATCAGCGCCGTGGTGATGACGACGTCCTGCTTGGCGATGTGCGAAGCGACGAGTTCGGCCTGCGCCTTTTGATATTCGGGCGACATCTCCTTGGCGTAGCCGCCGGAGGTCTCGGCCTGTTTGAACTCTTCGTTCTCGACCGCGATGAATTTCGCGCCGAGCGATTCCACCTGCTCCTTCGTCGCCGGACGCACGTCGGTGGCGGTGACGATCGCGCCCATGCGCCGCGCCGTGGCGATCGCCTGCAGGCCGGCGACGCCGACGCCCATTATAAAAACTTTCGCCGCCGGGACGGTGCCGGCGGCGGTCATCATCATCGGAAATGAGCGGCCATATTCGGCCATCGCGTCAATGACGGCGCGATAGCCGGCGAGATTGGCTTGCGACGACAGGATGTCCATCGATTGCGCGCGCGTGATGCGCGGCATCAACTCCATGGCGAAACCGATCGCGCCGGTCTTGGCGAGTTCGGCGAGCTGAGCGCCCGCGCCGAACGGATCCATGATCGCGATCACCGCGAGATTGGGCTTCGCGCCCGGCAGCTCCGCCGCCGAGGGACGCCGCACGCGCAGCGCGACGTCGGCTCCCGTCAGCGCCGCCGCCGCGTCATTGGCGATCGTCGCCCCCGCGGCGGCGTAGTCGCTGTCCGAGAATCCGGCGGCGGCGCCCGCCCCGGCCTCAACCGCGACGTCGGCGCCGAGCCCGACGAATTTCTTGACGGTCTCAGGTGTGGCCGCGACGCGCGGCTCGGAATTATCCGTTTCAGCCAATACGGCGATGCGCATGACGAACTCCGGTTGCAAAAAAACCGTCGCCGCCAGCGTCGCCGACAGCGGTTGAAGCGGAGCGCGCCGATTGAGCGCGCGATGCGGACTTAGCGTGCGACGAAGAAATACAGCCCGAGCAGCAAAACCGCCGTGCTCACCGCGCCGATCTTCAGCAGCAACAAGAATGTCTTGTACGTTCTTACGTGCTCGGCCCAATCGCCGTTCGATTCCATCGGCGTGCGCATGCTCGCCATCTTGCTCCTCCCGATTCTTGCTGACGCGCGCGTGACGCCGCGCGCGAAGCTGATGCTAAACGAGCGCGAGCCTCAGGGCAACGGCCCCGGCAGGCGGGCGCCTGCGGCGACCCGACGCGCAGGCGCCAAGCGGAACCGGGGGCGCCTTTCCTGAGCGGACCGTCTTCCGGCGCAGCCGAGTCGCGGAACATTCGCACAGCGGCGGCGTTCCAACGCACGCCCGCCGCCGCACGCCTGCAGCGAGCGGGCCTCCCGAACATCACTGAACCGGAGCGGGGACGATGGGCTTCTTTTCGAAAGACATCAAGACGATCGACGATCTGTTCGTGCACACGCTGCGCGACGTCTATTACGCCGAGAACCAGATCCTGAAAGCGCTGCCCGACATGGTCGAAAAAGCCTCCGATCCGCGGCTGAGGGAAGCCTTCGAGCAGCATCTGGCCGAGACGGAAAATCAGGTGAGCCGGCTCGAGAAAGTCTTCGAGATGCATGGCGTCGCGCCCAAGGGCATCAATTGCCCGGCGATCGACGGCATCCTCGAAGAGGCGGATGAAGTGTCCGGCGAGACTGCGGACAATGAAGTGCTGGACGCCGCGCTGATCGCCAGCGCCCAGGCCGTCGAGCATTATGAGATCACGCGCTACGGCACGCTGATCGCCTGGGCGAAGGAGCTTGGCCGCGAAGACTGCGCGAAGCTTTTGTCGGAAACGCTCTCCGAAGAGAAGAACGCCGACAAGAAGCTGTCTGCGCTCGCCGAAGGGCGGATCAACCGCAAGGCCGCATAGAGGCGGCCGCGTCGCGCCGGAGATGGCACCGCCAGTCAGTAGCCGCTCGAAGTTCGGATGCAAAAAAGCCCCGGACTTATCGTCCGGGGCTCCGTTTCGTTAGCTGAGCGCGAGGCGCTTAGAAGTCCATGCCGCCCATGCCGCCGCCCGGCATGGCCGGCGGGGCTTCCTTCTTCGGCGCCTCGGTGATCGTCGCCTCGGTGGTGATGATCAGGCCGGCGATCGAAGCGGCGTCCTGCAGCGCAGTGCGCACGACCTTGGTCGGGTCGATGATGCCTAGCTTCATCAGATCGCCATACTCGCCCTTCTGCGCGTCGAAGCCATAGCCGTATTCGGAAGCCTCGAGCAGCTTGCCGACAACAACGGCGCCGTCGCCGCCGGCGTTGTCGACGATCTGGCGCGCCGGCGCCTGGATCGCCTTGCGGACGATGTCGACGCCGGTCTGCTGATCCGGATTGCCGACCTTGACCCCTTCGAGCGCCTTGATGGCGCGCAGCAGCGCCACGCCGCCGCCGGGCGACACGCCTTCCTCGACCGCCGCGCGGGTGGCGTTGAGGGCGTCGTCGACGCGGTCCTTCTTCTCCTTCACTTCGACCTCGGTCGCGCCGCCGACGCGGATCACCGCGACGCCGCCCGCGAGCTTGGCGAGACGCTCCTGGAGCTTCTCGCGGTCGTAGTCGGAGGTGGTTTCTTCGATCTGGCCCTTGATCTGGGAGATGCGCGCCTCGATGTCCTTCTTCTCGCCGGCGCCGTCGATGATCGTCGTGTTCTCCTTCTCGATGCGCACGCGCTTGGCGCGGCCGAGCATGGCGAGCGTGACGTTCTCGAGCTTGATGCCGAGGTCCTCGGCGATCATCTGGCCGCCCGTGAGGATGGCGATGTCTTCGAGCATCGCCTTGCGGCGATCGCCGAAGCCCGGCGCCTTGACGGCCGCGATCTTCAGACCGCCGCGCAGCTTGTTGACGACGAGGGTCGCCAGCGCTTCGCCTTCCACGTCCTCGGCGACGATGAGCAGCGGCTTGCCGGTCTGCACAACGGCTTCGAGGATCGGCAGCAGCGGCTGCAGCGTCGACAGTTTCTTCTCGTGGATGAGAATGTAGGGATCGTCGAGCTCGGCGATCATCTTCTCGGCGTTGGTGATGAAGTAGGGCGAGAGGTAGCCGCGATCGAACTGCATGCCCTCGACGATGTCGGTCTCGGTCTCGAGGCTCTTCGCCTCCTCGACCGTGATCACGCCCTCATTGCCGACCTTCCGCATCGCCTTGGCGATTTCCTCGCCAATGAACTTGTCGCCATTCGCGGAGATCGTGCCGACCTGGGCGATCTCGTCGTTCGAGGTGACCTTCTTGGAATGCTGCTTGAGGTCGGCGACAATGGCCTCGACGGCGAGATCGACGCCGCGCTTCAGATCCATCGGGTTGAGGCCGGCGGCGACCGCCTTGGAGCCTTCGCGGGCAATCGAGGCGGCGAGAACCGTCGCGGTCGTGGTGCCGTCGCCGGCGATGTCGTTCTGCTTGGAGGCGACTTCGCGGACGAGCTGGGCGCCGAGGTTTTCGAACTTGTCGGCAAGCTCGATTTCCTTGGCGACGGTGACGCCGTCCTTGCTGATGCGCGGCGCGCCGAAGGACTTCTCGATGACGACGTTGCGGCCCTTGGGGCCGAGCGTCACTTTGACGGCGTTGTTGAGGATTTCGACGCCGCGCAGAATGCGGTCGCGGGCGTCAGTGGCGAAACGGACGTCTTTTGCAGCCATTTAGAATTCTCCTGAGGGTTGGAAGCGAACGGCGGCGTCGAGTCAGTCGACGATGCCGAGGATGTCGCTTTCCTTCATGATGAGCAGGTCTTCGCCGTCGATCTTGACTTCGGTGCCGGACCATTTGCCGAACAGCACGCGGTCGCCGGACTTGACGTCGAGCGGGTTCAGCTTGCCGTTTTCGTCGCGAGCGCCCGGGCCGACGGAGACCACCTTGCCCTCTTGCGGCTTCTCTTTCGCGCTGTCCGGAATGATGATGCCGCCTTTGGTCTTTTCCTCGCCTTCGAGTCGCTTGACCACGACGCGGTCGTGGAGGGGACGGAACGCCATAGTGAATCTTTCCTTTTCTGACCCGACGGGGTTCTGGCCCCGCCAAAAAGGGATATGCGAACGCCTTGTTGGCACTCGCCTGAGGTGAGTGCCAGCAGGCGCCCTGCAAATAGGAGCGGTGCTTCCGCCTGTCAAGCCGCGGCCGAAGAGAAGGGGCTTGGCGAAACTTTCCTTTTTGGCGAGGCGGCCTTATTGCTGCGGGCCCCGGTCGGAGACGCCGCTTGCCGCTAAATCACAACCTGCGCGCCCTGTCGCCCCGCGCGCTGGGCCTCACGGCGGCGCTCGCCGCTCTGGCCTTCGACCAGGCGCATAAATTCTGGATGCTGCATATTTTTGACGTCGCGGCGCGCCCGCCGATGACCCTCACGCCGTTTCTGGACGTCGTGCTGTCCTGGAACTATGGCGTCTCCTATTCGCTGTTTCCGGCGCAGGAGGCCGCCGCCCGCCTGGCAATGCTGACGGTCCAGGGCGCGATCATCGCGGGTCTGGCGATCTGGATGGTTCGCACGGAAAGCCGCGCGACCGCCGTGGCGCTCGGGCTCATCATCGGCGGGGCGCTCGGCAACGCCGCCGATCGGGTCACGCGCGGCGCCGTCGCTGATTTCTTCTATCTCCACACCAGCCTGCCCGTCGGGCCGCTGGCCAATTACGTGTTCAATCTGGCGGATGTGTTCATTACCGCGGGCGTGGCGCTCATGATCGTCCAAGGGTTTTTTCTGCCGCAGGAGCGACGCGCCGAGGGCTGAAGGCGGCCCTCGGGCTCAAACCGGGCCTTCGCCACTAAATCGCCAACAAGTCGCGGCCATGTAGCTGCGCCAACCGGAGCCCGAGGGAGTCCGACAGATGAAGCTTGCCCAGTCGAAGCGCTGCGCGTTTTACGCGCTCGCCGGCGTCGTCGCGATCTTGGCCGCGCCAGCTCTGGCCGGCGACGATAAGTCCACATTGACCACGATGATGGAAATGGTCGGCGCGTCCTCGGACGAGGGCGTCGGAAAGATCGACTACAGCGAACGGCCCAAGCTCGTTCTGCCGCCGAGCGCGGGAGGCCTTCCAGCGCCGCGCGAACGGGCCGAGCGGCCTGGCGGCTGGCCGGCCGAAATCGCCACGGAGCGACGCCGCAACGCCGATCGCTACGCGCATGTTCCGGACGCGCCGCCTGAAGAAAAGAAGAAGGGCCTTCTCGAGCGCATTCGCGGTCCGCGTCCGACGGCGGCCCCCGGAACTGACGACGAGCCGGGCCTGCTTCAGCGCGTCATGTCCGCCCGGACCGCCAATGCCGCTGCCGAGCCGGATGCGCCGCCGCGCCGCAAGCTCGTGGAGCCGCCGGACGGCTATCGCCAGCCGACGAAGGACCTCAGCAGCTACCAAGAGAAATCCGGCAAGAGCTGGTGGAATCCTCTGTCCTGGGGCCGAGGCGGCGGCACGGACAGTGATCCTGTGGCGCAGACCGGCGATCCGAACGCCACGGCTTCCATCGCGCGTCCGACGAGCGCCAGCGGCTTGTCGCACCTTATGCCGAGCTTCCTGAGAGGTTCTGACAAGAATTAAATTCGGGCCTATATAGGACACAATTCTCCGATACGCGGCCGCGGCTGCGGGAAAGGCCATTCATGTCATTCGAGACGAAGGCGTCAGCCGTCGCTTCGCTCGCGCCCGGCGCCGCCGCGCCGGAGCCTGCGCGCGCGAGCATTACGAGCTTCAAGCTCGACAACGGCATGGAGGTCGTCGTCATCCCCGACGCGCGGACGCCCGTCGTCACCCACATGGTGTGGTACAAGAACGGCGCCGCCGACGATCCGCTTGGCCAGTCGGGCATCGCGCATTTCCTCGAACATCTGATGTTCAAGGGCACGAAAAATCATCCCCAGGGCGAGTTCTCCAACCTCGTCGCCGAACTCGGCGGCCAGGAGAACGCCTTCACCAGCTATGATTACACGGCCTATTTCCAGCGCATCGGCAAGGAGCATCTCGCGACCCTGATGGCCTTCGAGGCCGACCGCATGCGCAATCTCGTTCTGACCGACGATGTCGTCGATCCGGAACGCGACGTGGTGCTGGAAGAACGGCGCATGCGCACCGACAGCGATCCCGCGGCGCAGCTCGACGAGGCGGTGCAGGCGGCGCTCTTCGCGCATCATCCTTACGGCACGCCGATCATCGGCTGGAATCACGAGATCGAGGGGCTCGATCGCGCGCATGCGCTCGCCTATTACGAGCGCTTCTATACGCCCGAGAACGCTATCCTCATCGTCGCCGGCGACGTCGAGTCGGATGACGTCGAGCGTCTCGCCAAGGACACCTACGGCAAGATTCCGGCGCGCGCCGCGCCGCCGCGCCGCGCCCGCACCCAGGAGCCGCCGCACCGCGCGCACCGGCTGGTGACGCTGCGCGACGAGAAGGTCGAGCAGCCGGCGCATGAGCAGGTCTTTCTCGTGCCGTCCTACACCACCGCCGAGCCCGGCGAAGCCGAGGCGCTGGAGACGCTCGCCTATATGCTGGGCGGCGGGCCGACGAGCGCGCTCTATGAGACGCTGGTCGTCGAGGAGAAGGTCGCTGTCGGCGCCGGCGCTTATTACCTCGGCTCCGCCGTCGACAATACGCGGCTGTGGGTTTATGCGACGCCCGCGCCGGGCGTCGCCCTGCAGGATCTCGACGTCGCGATCGACGGCGTGCTGCGGCGCTTCGCCGAAGAGCCGATCGACGCCGAGCATCTGCAGCGCGCGAAGACGCGGCTGATCGCCGACGCGATCTACGCCCAGGACAGCCAGGCCTCGCTCGCGCGCTGGTATGGCGAAGCGCTCGCCACCGGCCTCGGCATCGAGGACGTCGTCGCCTGGCCCGATCGCATGGAGAAGGTGACCGCCGCGGATGTGCAAAACGCCGCGCGCAAATGGCTCGACAAGCGCAGGGCCGTCACCGGCTTCCTGCTTCCGGCCTGAGACGGCGCGCGCGTCGGGGCGTCGGCATTAGACCGACGCCTGACCCGACCGCTCAAGACCGACTCGCCCAAGACCGACTGCAGAAGACCGACTGCCGACCGCCGTTAGGAACTCATATGACCGCTCACGCGCCCATCGTCACCATCGCTTCCCGCGCCGAACATGTGCAGCGGATCACGACGCCGGGGGGGCTCGAGGCCTGGCTCGTCGAAAGTTACGCCGTGCCGCTCGTCGCGCTCGAATTCGCCATCCGCGGCGGCGCGGCGCAGGACCCGCCGGAAAAACCCGGACTCGCGACGCTGCTCGCCGCGACGCTCGACGAAGGCGCCGGCCCCTATGACGCGCGCGGCTTCCATCGCGCCATCGACGAACTCGCGATCCATCTGGGCTTCGGCGCCGATCGCGACGCGATCTCGGGCCACATGCAGACGCTCTCGCGCAACGTCGACAAGGCGTTCGGCCTCTTAAAGCTCGCGCTCAACGACGCGCATCTTGGGGCCGGCGACGTCGCGCGCGTGCGCAGCCAGCTCGCCGCCGAATTGAAGCGCGACGTCAATGAGCCGGACTCCCTCGCGGCCAAGGCTTTTCGCGAAGCGGCGTTTCCGAATCATCCCTATGGGCGTCCGGTCCGCGGCGATCTCGCGTCGATCGACACGCTGGCGCGCGAAGACCTCATCGCCCTGCGCGAGCGGCTCTTTGCGCGGCGCGATCTCAAGATCGGCGTCGTCGGGGCCATCGACGCAACGAAGCTCTCGGAACTCCTCGACGCGACATTCGGCGGCCTGTCGTTGCAAAACGATCTCGCGCCCGTCCCGCCGATCGAAGTCGCCAATGTCGGCATGCGCAAGATCATCGATCTCGACGTGCCGCAATCGACCATCCGCTTCGGGCGTCCCTCGATCACCAAGCACGATCCCGACTATTACGCGGTCGTCGTCGCCAATCACATTCTGGGCGGCGGCACCTTCACCTCGCGGCTGTTCCGCGAGGTGCGCGAGAAGCGCGGCATGGCCTATTCGGTCTATTCGCATCTCAACGAATATGACCATTGCCCGATGCTGATCGGCGCCGCCGCGACCAAGAACGAGCGCGCCGGCGAAGCGATCGGCGTCATCGAGGAAGAGTTCAGGCGCTTCGTCGCCGAGGGTCCGACCGAGGACGAACTGGACAAGGCCAAGAAGTTCCTCACCGGCTCCTATGCGCTGCGTTTCGACACGTCGACCAAGATCGCGAGCCAGCTCGTCAATCTGCAGCTCGATGGATTCGAGCCGAGCTTCCTCGATGAACGCAACGGCCGCATCGCCGCCGTGACGATGGCGGACTGCAAGCGCGGCGCGCAGCGGCTCCTCGGCGATGGCGGTCTGCTGGTGACGATCGTGGGCAAGCCCGAGGGAGTTTGAGCGGCCGGTCACGGCGCCGACGCTGGTCGGCGTCTTGCTAAGAGACTGTCATGGATAACCCTCTCCTTGGGGCCTGGAGCGGCCCCTTCCGCCTTCCGCCTTTCGATGCGATTGCGCCCGCGCATTTTCGCGAGGCGTTCGAAACGGCCTTTGCCGAGCACAAGGGCGAGATCGACGTCATCGCCAACGACCCGTCGCCGCCGACCTTCGACAATGTCATCGGCGCGCTGGAGCGGGCAGGGCGACTTCTCACCGATGTCGGCGCGGTGTTCTGGAATCTTGCCGCGAGCGACACGACGCCTGAGTTGCAGGAGATCGAGCGCGATATGGCCGGCGCCTTTTCGCGTCACTCGAGCGACATCTCCATGAATCCCGCGCTGTTTCGCCGGATCGAGGCGCTTTACGAAAGCCGCGAGGCGATCGATTTGACGCCGGAGCAGCGGCGCGTTCTCGAGCTGACCTACAAGAACTTCGTGCGCGCGGGCGCGAAGCTGAACGACGCCGACAAGGCGCGTCTCAAGGCGATTCTCGAACGGCTGGCGGGCCTCTCGACGCAGTTTTCGCAGAATGTGCTCGCCGATGAATCATCATGGCTGCTGCTGCTCGACGAAAGCGATCTCGACGGCCTCTCGCCCGATTTTCGCGCTGGCGCCGCGCGCATTGCGGCGGAGCGCGGAGCTCCCGGCAGATATGGCGTGACGCTGTCGCGCTCCAGCGCTGAAGTCTTTTTGCAAAGCGCGACGCGGCGCGATCTGCGCGAGACTGTGTTTCGCGCTTGGGCGAGCAGGGGAGAGAATGCGGGCGCGACCGACAACCGCCCGCTCATCCGCGAAATTCTGCAATTGCGCGAAGAACGCGCGAAGCTGCTCGGCTTCGACAGTTTCGCGGCTTTCAAACTCGACGACACGATGGCGAAGACGCCGGCCGCCGTGCGCGAACTGATCGATCGCGTCTGGGCGCCGGCGCTGACGCGCGCCGCCGAGGAGCGCGCGCAGATCCAGGCGATGGTCGAGGAAGAGGGCGCGAATTTCACCGTCGCCGCGCATGACTGGCGCTACTACGCCGAGCGCGTGCGCGCGAAGCGCTACGATCTCGATCAGGCGGCCCTGCGCCCCTACTTCCAGCTCGACAACATGATCGCCGCGGCGTTCGATGTCGCGCAAAAGCTTTTCGGTCTGCGCTTCGTCGAGCAGAAGGGCCTGCCGCTCTACCATCCTGACGTGCGCGCCTTCGATGTGCTGGACGGCGACGGCAAGCATGTCGCGCTGTTTCTCGCCGATTATTTCGCGCGGCCGTCGAAGCGCGGCGGCGCCTGGATGTCGGACTTCCGCGCGCAGCATAAGCTCGTTGGCGAAACCAGGCCGATCATCGTCAATGTGACGAATTTCACCAAAGGCGCCGACGGCGCCCCGACGCTGCTCAGCCTCGACGACGCGCGCACGCTGTTCCACGAATTCGGCCATGCCCTGCATGGCATGCTGTCGGACGTGACCTATCCTTCGGTCGCGGGCACGAATGTCGCGCGCGATTTCGTCGAACTGCCCTCGCAGCTTTACGAGCACTGGCTGCTGGAGCCGGCGGTGCTGAAGAAGTTCGCGCTTCATGCCGAGACCGGCGCGCCCATACCCGATGATCTCGTCGCGCGCATAACGGCGGCGCGCCATTTCAACCAGGGATTCGCGACGGTCGAATTCTGCGCCTCGGCCCATGTCGATCTCGACATTCATGCGCAAAGCGTCGGGGCGGATTTCGATGCGGGCGCCTTCGAGGCGGACAGCCTCGCGCGGATTTCAATGCCGGAGGAAATCGTCATGCGGCATAGGCTGCCGCATTTCTCGCATATCTTCTCCGGCGACGGCTATTCGGCGGGCTACTACAGCTATCTCTGGGCCGAAACGCTCGACGCCGACGCTTTCGAAGCCTTCAAGGAGACGGGCGACCCCTTCGCGCCCGAGGTCGCGCAGCGCCTGCGCGATCATATCTACGCCGCGGGCGGCAGGCAGGACGCGGCGGACGCCTATGTGGCCTTCCGCGGAAGGATGCCGACGGTGGAGCCGCTGCTGCGGCAACGCGGATTTGCGAAGCAAATTGGCGGGGCGACAAATTGATGGTACGCTGAAGGCCATGAGACGGCACGTTTCAAAATTGACGCTCGAGGAACTCGGCAAGGCGGGCGCCGAAGCCGCCGCTGCGGCCGTAACCGACGCGCTTGCGGCCGGCGTTCCCGTAACCGGCTATCTTGCCGACGAAGCAGGCAATGTCTGGCTCGTGCGTCGAAAACCCGACGGCGAAACCGAATGGCTCGAGCTGGTGCAACCGGCGGCGACGGAGCCGGTCGGCATGCCCGCGACGAGAAGCAAATTGGCTAGCTAAGGCTCAATGCCCGCTCCACGGCTGGTGATCATTGCCGGTCCCAATGGTTCGGGCAAGACGACCCTGACTCGGAAATTGCTGGCCGACGGCGTCGATTTCGGTCGCTACATCAATCCGGATGATATCGCCGCGTCGCTCAGCGGCGACTATGACGATCGTGTGCGTCGCGCGCAGAAGATCGCAGACGAACTGCGTGATCAGTTTATCGCAGAAAAACGAGATTTCGCCTTTGAAACCGTCATGTCACATGAGAGCAAACTTGAATTCATGCGCCGTGCGCGCGATGCAGGTTTTCACCTAACGCTGTTTTTTGTCGCTACCGGAGATCCACGCATTAATGTCGCGCGCGTTGAAGCGCGAGTTCGAACCGGCGGTCACTCGGTTCCGCACGACCGTATCATTGCGCGTTACGCTCGCGCCATGGCGGCGCTGGTCGACGCGATACTGATCGTCGATCGCGCAGTTCTATTCGATAATAGTCATTTTCTGAATGGACTGCGCCCTTGCGCCGAAATCGTCGTTAAACACGTTTCAGGCGCGCCTGCCTCTGTCGCCTCTGCACGAAGGCTCACGTATCTGCCGCGATGGGTTAAGTCGGCGTTTCAGGCAATGGCGGAGCGGTTGCCGCCCGACCATCCCTCCGCTCAGTTGCTTCGCGGCTTTTCGGGCGCCGACTGACGGAAGACCGCCCTCACTTCTCCTGCGGCAGCAGCGCCAGCAAGTCCGCCATTTTCGGCGCGGCGCTCGGATTCATCATGCCCACGACATGATAGCCGGCGTCGACATGCAGCACTTCGCCGGAGACGCCGCGCGCCAGCGGCGACAGCAGATAGACCGCCGTCTCGCCGACTTCCTCGATCGTCACGACGCGGCGCAGCGGCGAATTATATTCGTTCCAGCGCAGGATATAGCGGAAGTCGCCGATGCCGGACGCCGCCATGGTCTTGATCGGGCCGGCGGAAATCGCGTTGACGCGGATGTTCTTCACGCCGAGATCGGCGGCGAGATAGCGCACCGAAGCCTCAAGCGCCGCCTTCGCCACGCCCATCACATTGTAATGCGGCATCCATTTCTCGGCGCCGTAATAGGTGAGCGTGAGGAGCGAGCCGCCATCCGTCATCAATTTCTCGGCGCGCTGCGCAAGAGCGGTGAAGGAATAGCAGGAGATGTTCAGCGACATCTGGAAGTTTTCCAGCGTCGTTTCGACATAGCGCCCGTCGAGCTGGTCCTTGTCGGAATAGGCGAGGCAGTGGACCACGAAATCGATTTTGCCCCAAAGCTTCTCCACCTCGGCGAAGACGGCGTCCATCGTCTCAGGTTCGGCGACGTCGCAGCGGCCGACGACCGTGGCGCCGATCTCGGCGGCGAGCGGGCGCACGCGCTTTTCGAGCGCCTCGATCTGATAGGTGAGCGCGAGTTCCGCGCCTGCGTCGGCGCAGGCCTTGGCGATGCCCCAGGCGATCGAGCGATTGTTGGCGACGCCCAGGATGAGCCCCTTCTTTCCCTTGAGCAGTCCGGCGAAAAGGGCGGCGGGCGCAGCTTGATCGGTCATGCTTGTCTATTTCCTGGGCGTGAAATCTGCTCGGCGGCTCGCGCCCTTTAGCCTGCTTTGGACGCAAAGGAAACCCTCGCGCCACAGGCTCCGCGGAGGCGAAATCCAGCGCGCGGGAGCGGCCAAGCATAGCCAATCGGGCGGCTTTGCCCTATCATCCCATAGGAAACGTCATTGGCTTCGCAGACAGGCGAGAAGACCGAGCGAGGCGGCCGCATGGGCAGAAGAGCCGATATCATCGCGGGACTGGGCGGAGCGACTCCGGCCCTGCGACGTTATGCGCGCGCGCTTTGCGCCGGCGCAGGTCCGGCGCTTGCCGACGATCTCGTGCAAAGCGCGCTGCAGTCGGTTGGCGCGCGCATCCGCACGCGTGAGGTGCGCCCCGCCGATTTCGCCGAGGCGCGAATCGAAGCCTATGCGGCGCTCGTGACGCTCGCCCAGAAAAAGCTCGCCAACGCCCCCGGTCCGGCGTCGCGCCACCCGCCGATCGTGCACGGCCTCGCGACGCTCCCCTTCGACGAGCGCGCCATTCTGCTGCTCGTCTCGCTCGAGGGCTTCGGCTATGAAGCCTCGGCGCGAATCGTCGGCGCAAGTCGGGAAACGGCGCTGGCGCGGCTGATGCGCGCGCGGGCCGCGCTCGGCGCCGAGGGCTTGCGGCCGGTCGCGCCGTCGGAGGGCGGCCGCCGCGCCGCATCGCATCTGCGAGTCGTGAAATAGCGGCGATGACGCCCTCGGCCCTCATCGAAGAAGCCGACCTGCACGCCCTCGTCGACGGCGAACTCGACCCCGAGCGGCGGCGCAAGGTGGAAGACCATCTCCTGCAGCATCCCGAGGACGCCGCGCTCGTCGAAGGCTGGCGGCGCCAGAACGCGGCGCTGCGCGCGGCTTTCGAGCCGGTGGCGCTGGAGCCGCCGCCTCTGTCGCTGCGCGAGGCGGCGGCAAGGCCGCCGGCGCCCGCCGCCGGACAGGGGCCGATCGAGACCGGCGCCATTCACTGGGGGCGGCCCGGCGCGGCGCCCCGTCCCGCGCGCAAGCTCGACGAGATCCGCGCCAGCCGCCGGCGCCAGGCGCTCGCGTCGACGCTGCTGACGCTCATCGCCGGCGCGGCCGTCGCTGCCGCGGCGCTGCTCTTCCTGGCGAGCCGCCCGCCGGCGCAACACCCGACGACGCGCGCGATCGCCGCGACGAGTTACGCCGCGCGCGCCGGGCTGACCTACGCGACCTATGTCGTCGACGCGCGTCCGGTGGAGATCGACGCGGGACGACGCGGCGAGCTTCTCGCGTGGATTCAGGAGCGCGTGGGGTTTTCACGGGCGCCGGATTTGAGCGGGGTCGGCTTGCGGCTGCTTGGCGGACGCGTCGCGCCCGGCGTCGCGGCGCCGGCGGCGTTTCTCGTCTATGAGCGCGACGACGGCGCGCGCGTCGGCCTTTATTTCGAGCGCGCGGAAGCGCTCGCGGCGCCCTCCGGTCAGCGCGCCCAGGGCGTTTCGGTGATCGAGTGGCGCGCCGGCGGCTTCGCCTTCGTGCTCGTCGGCGCCTTGCCGCCGGAGGCCATGCAGGCCGCCGCGGAAGCTGCCGCCGCCGCAGTAGTCACGGCGCCGGCCGAGGCGAAATAGGCGTCACGCCATTTTGGCGCGCGGATCATAGGGGTGAGCGTCGCGCCACTCGCGCATGCGCGCATCGAGATCGCTCGACGCCGTCTCCGGCAGCACGATCTTCAAGGAGACGTAGAGGTCTCCGGCGATCTTGCCGTCGGTCGCGGGAAGGCCTTTGCCGCGCAGCCGCAGCACGCGTCCGCTGTTGGAGTGCGGCGGGATCGTCAGCTCCACCTTGCCGTCGAGCGTGGGCGTCTGAACGCGTCCGCCAAGCGCGGCTTCATAGACGGTCACCGGCAGCTCCAGCCGCATATCTCGGCCGTCCAGCTTGAAATAGGGATGCGCCGCGACTTTCACGGTGATCAGTGCGTCGCCGGGCTCTCCGCCCATCGAGCCTGGCTGGCCCTGGCCGCGCAGTCGGATCTGTTTGCCGTCTTCGATTCCCGCGGGGATCTTGACTTCGAGCGTGCGGCCGCTGGGCAGGATGACCCGCGCCGAACCGCCGTGCGCCACCGTCTCGAGCGGAACCGTGGCTGTCGCGACGACGTCATCGCCGCGCGTCGGCTGCGGCCCGGCGCGACGGCGGCCGCCGCCGCCGAAGAGATCGGCGAAGAGGTCGGAAGGGTCGAATCCGCCGCGCCCGCCGGCCGCCTCATTGCCGAAATGAAACTCGAAATGCTGCTCGCCGCCCGGCGCACCGCCGCCGGGCGCGCCGCCGGTGCGCCAGCCGCGGGTGAACCCGCCTGGGCCGGCGCCTGCGCCGAAGCCCTCGAAGCCGGTGTAACGCGGCTTGCCGTCCGGTCCGATTTCGCCCTTGTCGAACTGCGCCTTTTTCGTTTCGTCGCCGACGATTTCGTAAGCCGAGTTGATCTCCGCGAAACGCTCCTTGGCCTTCGCATCGTCCTTGTTGCGGTCGGGGTGAAACTTCTTGGCGAGCTGGCGATAGGCCTTCTTGATTTCGGCGGGACTCGCCGATTTCGGCACGCCGAGAACGTCGTAAGGATCGCGCATAATTCTCCGATCAGCCCATGTGAGCGCCCGCCCTTCGTGGCGCAGGCGCGTATGTCCGACTTATTATTTGGGAGAAGCCTGTCCGCAACGCAAGCGGCGAAGGTCGCGTCGCGCTGAAGGTCACCGCGCCCGCGACGCGAAAAAGGCGGCGAAGCGCTCGCGCGCTTCCGGCGACGTCAGCGCTTGTGCGAAGAGCGCCGCCTCCGCATCGATGCGCGCGAGAATGTCGTTCGGGTCGCCGCGCATCAGCCGGCGCGTCGCGAGCAGGGCTTCCCTCGGCTTCGCCGCCAGACGCTGGGCGGCGTCCATGGCGAGGTCGAGGACCGCCTCCGCCGGCGCGAGTTGGTTGACGAGGCCAAGTCGCAGCGCCTCACCCCCGTCGAAGCCGTCCCCGAGCAGCAGATATTGCGAAGCCTTGGCCAGCCCGAATCGTTCCGGCGCCAGCAGGCTCGCCCCGCCTTCGGGCGGCAGCGCGAGGTCGATGAACGGCATGCTGAAGCGCGCGTCGGGGCTCGCGAAGACGAGGTCGCAATGGAAGAGCAGGGTGGTTCCGATGCCGACGGCGTCCCCGGTCACGGCGGCGACGAGCGGTTTTTGGAAGGCGGCCGCCGCGCGAATGAAGGCCAGCGCCGGAAAAGTCTCGGCGTTCGGCGCGAAGTCGCGAAAGTCGGCGAGATCGTTGCCCGCCGTGAAATTCCCGCCTGCGCCGCCAAAAACGACGGCGCGCGCCGCATTGTCGTCGGCCGTCGCATCGAGAGCCGCGATCAGCGCGCGATACATCTCGCGATCGAGCGCGTTCTTCTTTTCGGGGCGGTTCATCAGCAGGCGCAGGACGCCCCGATCCTTCGAAACGACGATCTTTTCCGACATAAGAATCTCCGGATCGGGCGTTGCGGAAGAGGCGGGCACCGCCTCTGCGGCGAACGCGCTTCGCCAAAGTTTTGAGGAATTTCGCTGAGATAATCGCCATGCGACGGCTGGCCGCAGATCATCGACGACTTGCAGCAGCGCCGCAACCGGGTAGATTTCAGCGCGATGTATTGTCAACGGCCGGGGCGCCGTTTGTCTGATTTGAGAGCAGGGGCATGCGCGTCATGAATCTCGGCGAGGCGGGCGATAGGCGGTTAAGCGGCGCGCCCGGGCGCGGCCAGAGTTTCCTCTACGCCGCGGAACAGCGCCTCGTCCAACGCATGGCGCGCGCGGCCCCGACCTGGATCGCGCCTGCGCATCTGTCGATGATCGGCGCCTGTGGCGCCGCGCTCGCGGCGGTCGCGCTGGTCGGCTGCCGTTCATGGCCCGAGTTGGTCTGGCTCGTGCCGCCGGCGATGCTCGTCAATTGGTACGGGCTGACGACGGATCTGCCGCTGGCGCGCCTGCGCGGCGGCGAACTGCCGGGCGCCGGCATGGCGCACCACGTCTCCGAACTCTTCTCGCACATACTGCTGATCGTCGCCTATGGATTCTCGCCGTTTCTGACGCTGCGCGCCGCTGCGGCGGTGCTCGTGTGCTACCTGCTGTTCTCTTCCTATGCCTACATCCGCGCCGCGACCCGCCATGTTCAGCAGATGGCCTATATCGGTCTGGGCGTGACCGAGTTCCGGATACTCCTGGCGTTCTGGCCCTTCGCCGCCATCGCGCTCGGCGTTCCGCAAAGTCAGCATGATCCTTTGCCGGCGATCGACGTCGCGATTATCGGTCTGGCGCTGGTGGCGGTCGTCGGCCTGTTCGGCAAGCTCTTCAAGGACGGACGAAAGATCGCAGCCGCCTCCGCTTCGGCGCGGAGCAGAGACAAGTAGCGCCGCCAGGCGGCGCGGAACTTTTCGTCAGGCGGACGCATTTCCCTTTCATGCGCGCCGCTTTCCTCTCAACAGCAGTCATCGGATTTCTGCTGGGAGCGTTTGCGGCCAGCGCCAGCGCCCGCTCAGACTCTCCTTCTATTGCGCCGAAGGAAGCGCAAGACGCCTCCGAGGCCGCGCGCGCGTTGTGGCGCGCCAGGGTGGACGCGGCGCGGGCGCGCTATGAAGCCTTCGCGGCGCGCGCAGAGACCGCGTTTCGCGACCGACAGCCGGCGCGCCCGCGCGATTCCCTCGACTCGCAGCCGCTCTCGGCCGCGCTCGACGATCCAACGCTTCGCTACAATGATCTGATTGTCGCGCCTGACGGCGTTTTCGTATTTCGCGGCGCCGAAGGCGCGCGCCACAGCGCCGATGACTTCGAGCGTCTTCCCGAGGCGCGCGTCCGGGCGCTTTCACTGCGGACCTTCGACAAAACTAATTGAAAATCGACGATTCTCGAGGTCCCATTAACCATTCGCACATATTGGTAAAATTTTTAGGATCGTTCAGAAAACCGATGGCATTTCCGCCATATAGCCGGCATATTCCCTTGGCCCGCGTGAACTCCCGGCCCTCTCCGGGAGGTCCTCTTCCGCCGTGTTCGAACATTCGCCTCGCGGGCGCATATTGGAGCGACTTTGAAGATTGCCATTCCACTCCCGTTACGGCTCTGCCTTGCGCTCGCTCTCGGATCGATGCTGGCGGGGTGCTCGATTTTTCCGGCGGCGGGGCCATCTCGCAAGGACATCGTAGAGGATGTGACGCCGAGCCTGACGAGCGCCGAACCGAGCTTCGCGCTGGTCGAGATCGATGAAAATTCGCTGAATGTGCTTGGGCGCCGCGCGCCGCCCTCCTTGCGCGGCTATTTCGGCGATTACAGGCCCGCCGTGACGCAGGCGATCGGGGTCGGCGACTCGGTTCAAATCACGGTTTGGGAGGCCGCCTCTGGCGGTTTGTTCTCGGCGCCCGTCGCCGACCGGATGAGCCCCGGCTCTCGATCGGCGGCGATTCCGGATCAGGTCGTCGGCCGCGACGGGTCGGTCACCGTGCCCTACGCCGGCCGCGTCCAGGTCGCCGGCCGCACCCAGCAAGAGGTCGAAGCGGCGATCATCGAGCGGCTGCGCGGCAAGGCGATCGAGCCCCAGGCCGTGGTCAATGTGACCCGCAACATCACCAACACGGTCACCGTCACCGGAGAAGTGGCCAATGGCGCGCGCGTTCCCCTAAGTTTACGCGGCGACCGCGTGATGGACGTCATCGCGGCGGCGGGCGGCTATCGCTCGCCCGTTCATGAAACCTTCGTGAGCCTGACGCGCGGCGACCGCACCGCGCGGGCGCCCATTCAGGCGCTGCTCGCCAATCCGCGCGAAGACATCTATCTGCGGCCGGGCGACATTCTGACCGTCGAACGCACGCCGCAGACCTATACGGTTATCGGCGCGACCGGCGCCAACGCGGTCGAGCCATTTGACGCCCGCGGCATCACGCTCGAAGAGGCGATCGGCAAGGCGGGCGGTCTGACCGACTCGCGCGCCGACCCCGACGGCGTTTTCGTTCTGCGCTACGAGCCGGCGAGCCTCGCGCACGAATATCCGCATGTCGCGCCGAGTCTGCTCGCACGGGGCCTGGTGCCCGTCGCCTATCACTTGAACATGCGCGAACCCGCGGCGCTTTTCGCAGCGCGGCGCTTCGCCATGCGCGACAAAGACATTCTCTATGTGAGCAACGCGCCCTTCGCCGACATCAGCAAGCTCGTGCAGCTCGTCAATATGGTCGGCACGCCGGCGGTTCAGGGCATCGCGGTCAGCCGCTTCCTGAAGTGAGGCACGAAGGTTGCTACGCGACCGGCGTCGAAATTGGCTGTGAGTCGCCCTCTCGGGAGTGGAGCCAATGCCGGTTAAGTTCTGAATATGTCATCGTTTTGCCTGTTTCGTTTGTCACACGGCCATAATATGGACGACCGTTCGCTTGAGCGTCATTGACATTGGCAGACGCTGACTTGTTGAACGCTTTTGAGGGGTTGTTGTGGCCAATCAGCGGATCAACGATAGCTTTCTCGCGCTCAAGGAGCGCGCCGCCCTGTTGGCCTTGGTGAGGCGTTTGCCCGACTGGGCGACCCCCGATCATCTGACCGCAATCGGATTGTGCGGCGCGGGACTGACGCTCCTTGGCTTTATCGGCTGTCGCTGGTCCGACGGGTTTCTCATCGCCGTCGTCGGAGGGTTGTTTCTCAACTGGTTCGGCGATTCGCTCGACGGCACGCTGGCGCGCTATCGTGCGATTGAGCGACCGCACTACGGCTATTTCATCGACCATTCTTCGGATCTTATCGCTCAGACTCTGATCGTCGTCGGTCTCGGCGTCTCGCCTTACTTCACAGTCGGCTCGTCTCTGCTCGTGCTCTCTCTCTATCTTCTGATGAGCTCCTACACCTATCTGAGAGTCGTGACGGAGCGGGTGCATCGCCTTTCTTACGGCGGCATGGGGGCGACGGAATTCCGTCTGCTCGTCGCCGCATGGGCGCTCTTCGCCGCCTGGATCGGGCCAGGGGTCACCGCGACGCAGGCTTATGGCTTCGCGGTGCTCGACGTAGTCATCGGCGGCCTGTCCGCGGCGACATTTATCGGCTTCGTCGTGGTGATTCAGAAAGATCTTGCGCGGATGCAGCGCGAAGAGCGCGAGATTATCGAATCGCGCGAGCCGGCCGAAGCGGCGCATGAGCCATCGATATTAGATGTCGACGAGCAGAACCTGATCGAGTCTGCGGTCAACTGACCGATCGCTGATCAAGGCCCGGTCCCGACCCAGATCTCAGGACCAAGCGCCCGGGTTCCTCAAGACAGCGCGTTCTGTCGATTCCGCAGCCGTGGGCAGCGATGAGCGCCGTCAGCGCCGGCGCCGAGCAGAGAATGGGTATGATTTCCAGCGGAACGGTTCTCGTCACCGGCGCAAGCGGGTTCATCGGCGGCGCCGTCGTTCGACGCCTGCTCGCGGAAGGGTTCAGCGTACGCGCGCTGCTGCGTCCATCGAGTCCGCGCGACAATGTGCCGCCTGATTGCGAGATCGTCGAAGGCGACGTCACCGACCGTGAAAGCGTTCGGCGCGCAATGGTCGGCGTTTCCGCTCTTTTCCATCTCGCGGCGAACTATCGCCTCTGGGCGCCCGATGCCGAACCGGTGATGCGCGTCAATGTGAGCGGGACGGAAATCGTCATGCGGGAAGCTCTGCGCGCCGGCGTCGAGCGCATCGTCCATACGAGCAGCGTTGCGACGCTCGATCCGGATTCGGCGCCTTGCACCGAGTCCGATCGACTCGCTCCGGAGCGCGCAATCGGCGCATACAAGCTCAGCAAAGTGCTTTCGGAGCGGCTGGTCGAAGGCATGATCAGAGATGAAGGACTGCCCGCGGTGATCGTGTGTCCTTCCGCGCCGCTCGGCTCCGGCGACGTGCGGCCGACGCCGACCGGCAGAATCGTCTGCGAGGCGATGCGCGGCGGCATGCCGGCTTATGTCGACACCGGCCTCAATGTGGTTCATGTCGACGATGTCGCCGCGGGCCACGTCGCCGCAATGAAAGTCGGCGAGATCGGCGAGCGCTATATTCTCGGCGGCGATAATCTGACCCTGTGCGATCTCCTCACCGAGATCTCCCACTTTACCGGGCGACCGCCGCCGCGGGCGAAACTGCCGCACTGGCCGCTCATGCCGCTCGCCTACGCCAATGAAATCGTCGCGCGTATCGCTGGTTCGGAGCCGTTCCTCAACCGTGAGAGCTTGCGGCTCTCGGCGAAGCGCATGTTCTTCGACGACTCCAAGGCGCGCCGTGCGCTCGGCTATCAATCGCGGCCGACAGCGGACGCCGTCGCCGACGCGGTGCGCTGGTTCGCCGGCCGGGGCGCGTAGAGCGGAGAGGACGTCGATGCGGCTGTCCGCCAGGAACATCTGCAGCGCGGCGCTTGCGGCCGCGGCTGTTCTTGTTTCCTATGCGCAGCCGCTCGCGGCGCAAGCCTTCCGGGGCTTCACCTATTGCGCGCCGCCAACCCGTCCCGCCTGCATCGAAACGTCCGTCGCCGCATTGGCGATGGCCGCCTGTGATGAAGAAGTGCAACTCTTCACAAAGATGGTCTTTCGCTACCGGGAGTGTCTCGAAAGAGAGACGGAACGCGCTGTCCGTGAAGCGAACGCCGCGATCGAGGCATGGCGATGCCGTTTGGACGAGTCGAAGTGCCGCAATTGACGTCGACGCCGGCGGAAGCGACGCGCCGCCCTGTCGTCTACGACGTCACGCGGATCGTTACCCGCGCGCTCAATGCTGCGCCCAATGGGATTGATCGTGTCGATTTCGCTCTCGCGCGCCATTTCCTCGCGCGCAGCGACCGAGAGCGTCGCGCGCTGATTTGCACGGCGATCGGACCTCGCCTCGCGGATCCGGATCGCGCGCTGGAAACGATCGGAGGCGTCGAGAATCTTTGGCGCGAGGACGGCGACGCCGAGCATGACGACGTCTATCGAACGGTCGTGGCGGCGCTCCGATCGAACGGATTGGCGCAGTCGTCGACGGCGCGCGCCAAGAGACCGCTAAATCTCTCTTTCCTTGAGCAAAATTGGCGAGCGATGCGGCGGTGGGCGCCTCATCTTGGCCGATCCTTGCGCGAGGCGCCGCATGGCGCCGTCTATTTCAACGCCACGCAATTTCTCGTCGATCGAAGCTGGTATGTGCGCTGGCTGACAGCGCGGCCAGACGTAAAGCCTGTATTCTTCGTGCACGACCTTCTTCCGATTGAGTCGCCGGAGTTCTTTCGCGCGAGAGAAGCGATGCTGCATCCAAGGCGCATCATCAACATCTGCCGCTATGGCGCTGGCGCTGTCGTTGGCTCGCAAACGGTCGCCAGACGCCTTCGTCAATTCGCCGCCGAATGCGGAAGGCCGGAGCTGCCGATCTGCGTCGCGCGCCTACCGGTGTCGCCGGTCTTTTCGTCGAAAGTCGCTGCTCCCGCGGCGCTCGAAGGCGTGAACTATTTTGTTGTCTGCGGCACGATCGAACCGCGCAAGAATCATCTGACGCTGCTCAACGCCTGGCGCGCGCTTGCGCAGGAGCCGGCTCCGCCAAAGCTCGTCGTCGTCGGCAAGCGGGGCTGGCTCAACGCCGCCGTGATCGAACTCCTGGAACGGAGCGTCGCGCTGCGACCCCACGTCATAGAGGCGGGCGGACTTTCCACGCCGGGACTGCGCAGACTGCTCGCTGGCGCGCGCGCGTTGCTCATGCCCTCGTTCGCGGAAGGCTTCGGTCTGCCTGTCGCCGAAGCGCTTGCAGCGGGAACGCCGGTGATCGCCTCAAATATCGAAGCGTTCCGCGAAGTCGGCGGCGACGCGATCGACTATGTCGATCCCTTGGACGGTCACGGATGGCTGCAAGCGGTCCGCGACTATTCAGCGCCGCAATCGCCGCGCCGACGCGCGGCGCTTGGCCGTATCGGTGGGGGAGACGCAACCAACGTTGATACTTTCGTTTCACAGATTGACGACTTCATCGCGCGCTTATAAAGCGCGCTCCGACGCTGACCGGATTGGTTCTCCAATATGGCGCGCGCATTATTTCAACGCTCCAAACGAGTCGCGCGACGCGAGCGCGACTCTGGGGACAAGGGGTTTCACTTGAGTCTTTACGATCCGCCGCCGGCGGCGCAACGCAAGCCGCCCAGCGAAGACGATCTCGTGGCGCTGGCCCATTTTCGCTATGCCCTGCGCAAGTTTCTTGCGTTCAGCGAACAGGTCGCCGCCGACCATGGCGTCACCGTGCAGTGGTATCAGGCGCTGCTTGTGGTGCGCACTCACCGCGGCGCGAAACACATCAGCGTCGGCGAACTCGCGGAACAATTGATGATCCGCGATCACAGCGCGGCGGAGCTGGTGTCCCGCCTGGCGCAAGCCAAGCTTGTCAGGCGAAAGACCGACCCAAAGGACCGCCGCCGCTCGCTCGTCGTCATCACCCGCGCGGGCGAACGGCGCTTGTCGGAACTCGCCGCCGTCCATCTGAGAAAACTGAGAGAAACCAGGGGCTTTTTCGCGAGCTTCTTTCGGATGGCGATCGAGTCTCAATAGCACGTCATTTGTCTCAATAACCCGTCATTTCGAGATAGCCTTCGCCCTTGTGCGTGCCGGTGAAACGGATCGGCCCTTCCCAATAGGCGGGTTCGGTCGCCATCCAGCTCTCCGGATTGAGAGGCCGTGTCTCGATGTTTACGCCGCGGCTCTCGATCCGCACGCGCCAGCAGACCGGCACATCGCGTCCCGCGATCCGCGCCGTCTCCAAAGGTTCGAGCGTGATGTCTTTACCGATGAGCGGCGAGGTTGCGCCTTTGGCGTCGATCCAGTTTCCAAAAAGGAAGGGCGGCGTCTCGACGCTGCGCATGCGATACAGCATCAGCTTGGCGCCGCCATCCAAATGGAGCGAAAACCAGTCCCAGCCTTTCTGATCGGGGCCGAGCGGCTGGCTGGACCATTCTCGATCCATCCAGGCGAGGCCGGAGACCTGCGCTTTGCGTCCGCGGATCGAAACAGAGCCTTCCGCCTTAAAGAACGGCTGGCTGTAGTAATCGGAGGCCTGTCCGGCCTCCGATTTGCGGCTGTAGCCGCCCTCGCCCTGCAACACGATCGGTCCTGTTGCGGTCAGATCGAGCGCATAGGCGAAATCCTTGCTCTGCGCGCTGACGCGCAGCCGATCGATCCCGGCGCCTCTCGCCTCGTCGCGCGTTACGAGGTCCCAGTCGTCGATATAGGCGCGGAAAGGCTCGACCTCGACGCCCGCCTGTCCGATTCCGCCGCGCGCGAATTTCTGGGCGAACAGATGTTCGCCGGCGCTCGTCGCCGCCGCATGGCCCATCCACACATTGCGGTCATCCCAGCCGGCGCGCGCCGCGTTCGCCTTCAAGGCAAAACGAAAAAGCGTCCATTGAACGCCATAAGACGCGCCGTCAGCATCGGCGAGAGTCGCGGTGACGTACCACCATTCGGTGCGGAAGTCGTAATGCGCGCCATGGTCTTTCGGGAAGAGGAGAGGCGTTCCGGGGCGGGGAATCGCGAAGCCGGGCGCTTCTCCTCCCCGACCGCTAAAATCCTGCGCCAGGGCGCCGCTCGAGGACAGCGCGAGAAGCAGCGCCGACCGCCGCGAGACTCTCGCGCGAAGGCGTTCGGGCGGAAGGTTCGGGCGTCTAGCGTTCATTGGAAAAAATCTTGAGCAGTTCGGTGGGCGCGGCGCGCGCGAGCCGAACCGTGGGTATGAGCGCCGCCAGGAACGCGGCGCATAGCGCGATAAGAAAAACCGCAAGCCACTGCGCCGGAAACATATGGAACGGAAGCCGCCATCCGAAGGCCGCGACATTGACGATCGCCACGAGGCACCAGGTCATGAACAGGCCGAGAGGCGTCGCGAAGACCGCCGCGCCGGCGGCGAACGCAAGGACGCGGATCATCTCCAATGTCGCCAGCTCGCGCCGCGTCGCGCCCAAGGCCCAGACCGGCGCGATGCGCGCGCGCCGCATATCGCTGAGCGTGAGAAGACTCGCGAAAAGCGCGACGCCGGAGACGATCAGCGTCAGCGTATTCAGCGCGGCCGTCACCGCGAATGTGCGCTCGAAAATGTCCGTCGACAGAGTTTTGACTTCGGCGTGATCGACGATGCGCGCGATCTTGTCGCCGAAACGCGCCTGCATGTTTTCGATGACGCGCGCGCTAGCGTCGGGAGCGACGCGCAGGCTGTAATGGATTCCCGAAGCGTCGGCGAAATAGCGCTTGAGCTTATCGTGATCGATGCGCAGCTGCCCCTTGGGATTGCCGTAGTCGGGGAAGACGCCGACGACGCGCGCGCGCCAGTCCTGCGCTGACGTCGGAACGTCGAGAGTCGCGCCAACGCCGACGCCCAGCCGCCGCGCCAGTTGCTCGCTGACGAGAACCGCGTCCTGCTCGTGCAAGTCCGTCCACACGCCGGGCGTCGCCTCGATCAGCGGAAAATGCGCCGCGTAGGTTTCATGAGGCGTCATGCCGATGACGTCGGCCGGCCATCCGCCGATGCGCGTCTTCGCGCGCCAGATGGGCAATACCGCGAATATCTCGGGCTGCGCGTGCGCCCATGCCTCGATGTCATGCGCATCGGCGGGCGTTGCTGCCTCAAAATACACTTCCGCGACCAGGCGTTCGTCGAGCCAGCGGACAAAGGTCTGGCGAAAGCCCTCGACCATGCCGCCGACGCCGATATTGGCCGCCAGCGCGACAAGCAGCGCCATCAGCGCAAGCGAGAGGCCGGAAATTTCCTGCCGTCCGTCGGCGAAGAACCAGCGGGCGAGCGGTCCGCGCGCGACATGTTCGCCGAGCGCAAGCGCGCCGGCGAGCCCGATTGGCAGGGCAAGCGCGGCGGCGAGGAGCGCCAAGCCGATGACGGCGAATCCGGCTGCGAGGCCGTCGCCGAAGCCGTAGGCGCAAGCCGCGGCCAGAAGGGCAAGGACCGCGAGCGCCGCCTGCCGTCGCAGATAGCGGTGATGCGCGGCGCGCCACGCGATTGGACGCGCGACCGACAGCGCCGGCAGCCGCAACGCCTTCGTAAGGCCGCTCGCTGCCGCAAGCGCCGCGCCCGCTCCGGCCATGGCGAGCCCGGAAATCCACCAGCGCGCATCGAGCGCAAGGCTTTCCGAAATTTGCGCACCGTAGAGGCTTTCGAGACTTTTTGCGACATCGGGCAGCAGCGCCCGCGCGATGACGTAGCCGCCGATGACGCCGGCGCCGCCGGCGACGAAGGTGAGGACGGCGATTTCGCACGCCATCGCCGCGATCAGATGGGGCGGGGCGACTCCGAGCGCGCGCAACGTGCGCAAGGTCGGCAGGCGCTGCTCGAAGGCGAGGCCGTAGGCTGCGTGGACGATGAACAGCCCGACGACGAAAGCGAGGAAGCCGAAGGCGGTGAGATTGAGATGGAAGCTGTCCGTCAACCGGTTGAGATCGCTTTCTTCGTCCGGCGCGACAAGCCGCAGCGTTTCTCCGCTGACACGCTTGAGACGCTCCTCGTCGAGCGCCTCGTCGTCGGCGATGATGAGGCGGGAGAGTTTGCCCGGTCGATCGAGCAGGCGCTGCGCCACGCCGATGTCGACGATGACGCCGCCGGGCGGCGCTTCGGCGAGCGCGGCAAGCGGCGGCAGTCGCTGGCCACGCTCGGTTCTCGGCTCAGCGCCCTCGGCGAGATCGAGCTTGCGCAAGGTCTCCGGCGCGGCGAAGGCGCGGCCGGGTCCCGAGAAGAAATCCTCGAATATGTCTCCGCGCTTGCGCATGTGCGCGATCGTCGAACGGCTCGGAAGCGACACCGGATCGACGCCGATGATCCGGACATTTTTCTCCTGGATCCGGACCACGCCTTCGAGGACCGGCGAGACATTGACGCCGGCGCGCCGCAGCTTGACGAAGAATTCCTGATCGAACAGGCCGCCGCGCGCGGCGACAAGCGTTCTCGCGCCGCCGCCGGAAACGGCGGCCGCCGCGGCGTCGTAGCTGTCGCGCGCCTGCGCGTTCAGCGCCTGCACGCCGCTCCACAAGGCGGTCGCGATCGCGAGACCCCCGATGAGCGTCAAGAGGCTCCCCGGGCGTCTTCGCCAGTGGCTGATCAGCGCGGCAAGCGTCCAGAGCGTCTCTTTCATTGCGTCGCCAGAAGACCCGATTCCAGCCGCATGCGGCCTTGCAGCCGGGCGGCGAGTCGCTCGCTGTGCGTCGCCATCAGAAAGGCGCAGCCGGTCGCCGCGACGAGGTCGAGCGCGAGCGCCATGACCGCGTCGCCGGTCGCTTCGTCGAGATTGCCGGTAGGCTCATCGGCGAGCAGGAGCTTCGGGCGCACGGCGATCGCGCGGCCGATGGCGACGCGCTGCTGCTGTCCGCCCGAAAGCTCCTCCGGATAGCGCGCGGCGAACGCCGCAAGGCCGAGACGATCGGTGAGCTCTTCCTGCCATACAGGATCGTAGCGCCCCGCCAGTCGCGCCTGAAAGCCGAGGTTTTCGGCGACGGTCAGGCTCGGAATCAAATTGAACTGCTGGAAAACGACGCCGATCTTCTCTCGTCGAACCGCGGCCCGCGCGGTTTCCGACAGACGCGTCAGCGCGACGCCGTCGAGAATGACGTCGCCGGAATCCGCGTTATCGAGCGCGCCGACAAGATGGAGGAGCGTGCTCTTGCCGCTGCCGGATTCGCCGGTCAGCGCCAGGCTGGCGCCGGCGTCCAACATGAAATCGACGCCGCGCAGCACGGGAATGCGGCCCTGCGGCGTGGGATAGGATTTTCGAAGAGCCTCGACGCGCAGCATCGGCGCGCCTTCTCGGCGGGCGGCGAGATTTTCCGGCGTCGCGTGTATCGACAAGCAATGCGCCCTGATCGGACCGGCGAAGGCGGCCGGCGCGCCCAGCCCTATATAGGGGCGGCCGCGCCGATCGCCCAAGCGCCGCTAGAAGGCGAGCCGCAGGCCTCCGTAGATCACGCGTCCCGTGCCCGGATAGAAGACGCGCGGATCGAGACCGCGGGCGTCGACGATGGTGGTCACATCGCTGATGTAGTGGCGATTGGTGAGATTGCGCGCTTCGACAAAGAATGAGAGTCCGTAGGGCAGCTTCATGCCGGTCTGAACGCCGAACAGGACATAACCCGGCGCCTGCAGCGTATTGGCGTAGTCGACAAAGGCGCCTGCCGGCACCCAGTCGATCTGCGGCGCGAAATACAGGCCATCTGCCGGCCGCCAATAGGACAGCGTGGTGCGCAAGACGTGGCGCGGAATGCCGGCCAGCGTATTGTCGCCGAAGTCGCGATCGCCGACGAAGCGGAAATCGTTCCAGGTCCAAACCTGCGACAACTTCAGCGCGTCGCCGGAATCGGGCGCAAAAATATCGCGCAGGAGTTCGGCGCTCGCCGCGAATTCGACGCCCTGGTGCATGGTGCGTTTCGCGTTGAAGGTCGTCGCGGGGATGCCGAGCCCGGGATTGGTGGTGAACTTCAGCAGTTCGTCCTGCAGTTCCGAATGGTAGAAGGTCACGTCCCAGGTGTAGCGGTCCCATCTGCCGCGCGCGCCGAGCTCCCCGGTCCAGGCCTTCTGCGCGGCGAGCGGCGTGAAGGTCGTACCGTCGCGCGGCGGCGGAAACACGCCTTGCGTCAGATCAATGAAGTCCGGCACGTCGCGGCTGCCGGTCATGTCGGCGAAGAATTGAATGTCCGGCGTCGCTTCGTACATCAGGCCGACCTTGGGCACGATGCCGCGGTAGACCTTGTCCGATACGCCGGGAACCGGCTCGAATGGGATGCCGCCGAGAACCGCATAGCGGCGCGTATCGGCGAAAATCTTGGCGCCGAACATGAAAATGAGCTGCGGCGCGATATGCAGGCGATCCTCGAAATAGGCTTCGAGATTGAGCGCCGTCGCGCGGTTGTTGCGGATACGCGGATCCAAGCCCGGATTGATGAACAGGCCGCAGAAGCCGAAGCATGAATTCGCCGCGCCAAATTGCGCGAGGCCGTTGAACGAATAGGGCGGGAAGGAGAATTGCGCATTGGCGAAATTGGCGGGGATCACGCCATAGGGATTGAGCCGCATGCCATTGTAGTTGTCGAACCAATTGTCGCTCGAAGATCCGCCCCACGCGCGGCCACCAAGTATGAGTTCATTGGGGTGGCCGTCGACGAGGAAATTCGAGGTGAGACGCGGGGTGACTCCCCAGGTCCCGCCTTCCTGTTCGATGACGACGAAAATCGGATGATAGAGATAATTGTGCGTGTACCAGCTGTTGAGGTCGATGCGGCCGAACTCGCTCAGGATCGTGGTCTTGTTCGAAATACGCCAGTTCTTGACGTTTCGCGCCTGATTGGCGCCGAACCCGTCCGGTCCGAAACCAGGCGGATAGGGCGGCAGAGACAAACGCGGATTGTTGCGCGCGTCGAATTGATTGAGTTGGCCCGGCAGCAATTGCCAGGTGTCGTAGACGCCGAAATAGAACCGCGTTTCGAGATCGTTGGAGAATCGATAGCCGATGTTGCCGTTGAGCTGCGTGTAGTCCGTCGTCGAATGTTTTCGGTAGTTGTCGGCATGGGTGAAGGTGCCGTTGATGAGAAAATCGAAATTGCCGATGATGCGCGACATCTGCGCCTGGCCGCGCACGGTTCCATAACTGCCGCCCTCGAGCGACACGATGTTTGGCGCGAGCGCGGTGTATGCGGTGGGCGAGATGAAATTGATGGCGCCGCCGAGCGTCGATGACCCATAGGCGAGGGCGTTGCCGCCTTTCATGACTTCGATCGCGCGGAAATATTTGGGATCGATCTGATACATGTCGCCGCCGCCGTCGGCGTAATTCATCGGAATGCCGTCCTGCAGCAGCTCCAGTCCGCGCAAATGGAAGTCGCGCGTCAGATTGGAGCCGCGGATCGAAAGACGCAGCTCCTGTCCATAGCGGCTTTCGACATAGACGCCCGGAACGTCCTTGAGCGCGTCGCGCAGGTCGTGAACGTAGCGGGTTTGAATGGCGGGCGTATTGGCGTCGACGAACGCGACCGAACCTACGGTGCGTTCGAGTTCGCGGCGCTGCTGAGCGACCGACGGCACTGTCAGCGATCCGCCGCCTCCGCCCGTCTGCGACCATGTGATGGGCGCCGGCGCCGTCGCCGCAGACTGCGCGCGTCCGCCGCCGCGTCCGGGGACGCGCGGCTTGGAGCCGCCAATATCGATGGTCGGCAGACTCTGTTGCGCGAAGGCGCACGAATCCGCGAAGGACAGAATGAGGGCGACGGCGGATGCGCCGCGCAGCAGGCCGGTCGGAAACATGGAATCTCTCCTGAGCGGCGTCGCGCCGCGCGATCGTTAAGGGAGGACTGACGCGATCAGGAGAAGTGCGGCGGCGCGCGCGGCGCTGCGCGGGAGCGCTCGCGCACGCTTTCCAGCGCTGGCGGCCGGGAGGCTGGGAATGCCTGGGTTGTGGCGCGGGGCGGCGCATAGGCGATGAAGCTCGATACGGGCTCGAAAAAGGAAAAGATCAGATCCTTCTGGCTGTGGCCGCAGAGCGGACAGCATTCATCGCCGCCACAGGGATGTTCCGCCGGCGCAGGCGCGGAACTATTCTGGCAGTGCGCGGCCGCGCCGTGCGGCGCATGCGCGGCGTGCGCCGGGGCGGCGAAGGAAAGCGCCGCAAGCGCGAAAAGCGCGGCGATCCACAGCGCTCCGATGCGCCGAAGAATTATGGAGCGAGAGGGTCTCGCGAGGGCCGCCATCTTTTCTCAGATTCCCGAGCTGCTCTCGCCCACGAGGCGAAGACGAAGGACGGCGAACAGCGCCGAGCCCAGAAAATTGGTAATATACCAAATTACGTGCGGCAACGGTTTGGCCGGGCGCCGGAACGGATTTTTTGGCGCTGTGGCTCGGGCGCAACAGTGCCGATGATCAGGGAATGGGCTTGTGATGCGGATCGAGCGGCGAGTGGCCGCCATCCGCGTCGACGGCGGCCATGCCGTCAAATCGGGAAAAGCGCTCGACGACGTCGGGAGAGAGCCGCTGCTCCTTCGCGGCGAGCCGCTTCGAAAGCGCCTCGGCGTTGGCCTTCGAAACGCCGAGCCGCTCGAGCGTGGCGCTGTCTTTCAAGGCGTCGCCGGCGCACAGGGCGATGCTCCAGACGTCGCCCTTACGCGTGAGAAAGGCCCGTCCGCCGAGTTCGCCCTGGCGCCAGTCGGCGACGGCGGCGTCCCCTTCGACGACGATGGCGTCGACGAGCAGCCGCGTTTCGGGCTTGTCGAATGTTTCGAAAAGCAGGCGGCGCGCGGCTTCGGCCCCGTCGTCGGCCTTCGCGTCAAGGCACATCCCCGCGCTGATCGTCGCTACTAGAAAAAATCTCATCAATTCGCTCCAATGTCGGCGCGGCGCGCGTGCATTGGTATATTACCAATCAATCGCGGCGCAAGGGCGCGGGAAACATTTCCGCGGCGGGTTTTTTTTGATACGACGCTCGCGCGGCGAAGGTTGAATGAGTTCGAATGGCGACGGTGGAAAAAAGCGCGCGCCAGCGCATTCTGGACGCTGCGCTCAAAATTATCAGGAAAGAGGGCGTCACAGCGCTGACCCAACCCCGCGTCGCCGCCGCGGCGGGATTGCGGCAGTCGCATCTGACATATTATTTTCCGCGCAAGACGGATTTGCTCGCCGCAACGCTGGAAGCGTCTCACGCGCAGGCGCATAAGCCGAAGCGCGGATCGACGGGAGGCGAGGCCCACCCCCTTGAGGCGGTGCGCACGCTCATGTTCGATCGCAATAAGATGCGTTTCTTCCTGAGCGTCGTGGCGCAGGCGAGCGATCACTCGGAAGTTCGCGAGACGCTCGCCGCCCACGCCCGCGGCGTGGCGGACCAACTTGCGCCGCTCTTCGGGCGCAAGGCGGACGATCCGGACATCATCGCCTTCGTCGACATGCTGCGCGGGATGGGGTTGCGGCTGTTGCTCGAAACGGATGACAAGCGCCGCGTGGACGTTGATCTTGACGCGCTCGCCGCGCGTTTTGGCCTCAGGCGAACGCCTGAAGCGCGGCTTTAAGCCATGGACCGAAACCGCTAGAACTATGGCGATGCAACGAATCGGTAGGAGCGCGGGCGGCCTGGAAGGTCAGCCTTACGCCCAGGCGGCGGCGTTTTTCCTCGTCTGCGCGATGGCGCTCGCCTTTCCCTGGCTCTCGGGACGGGTGACCATCCCCTGGGACGCGAAGGCGCATTTCTATCCGCAATTCGCCTTTCTCGCCCACGCCTTGCACAGTGGCCAGTCGCCGTTCTGGACTCCGAACGTCTTCGCGGGAATGCCGCAGATCGCCGATCCGCAATCGCTGATCTTCTCGCCCTTTTTCCTGTTGGCGGCGGCGCTCGTTCCCGAACCTTCCTTCGCCTTGGCCGACTCCCTCGTCTTCGCGATGCTGGCGATGGGCGGTCTCGCGCTGATCGCCTATTTCCGCGACCGCGGCTGGAGCGCCGCGGGAGGATTGCTCGCCGCGCTCGCTTTCGCCTTCGGCGGCTCGGCGGCGTGGCGACTCCAGCATGTCGGCCAGATCATGAGCCTCGCGTGGCTTCCGGTAACGCTGTGGCTGCTGGCGCGCGCGCTCGATCGGCGCTCAGCGCTCTATGGCGCGGCGGCTGGCGCCGCCGCGGCGCTGCTGGTGCTCGGACGAGACCAGGTCGCTTTCCTGAGCGTGCTGATGCTTTCCGCCTATGCGCTCTATCGCATCGCCACGGATGACTTGCCGAAGCTCAGCGCCGTCGCGCCGCTCGCGTCGGGCGCCCTCGTCGGCGTGGCGATCATCGCCGTCCCGCTCGCTTTCACGCTGGAGCTCGCCGCGAATTCCAACCGACCGGAAATTGATCTCGACGGCGCGCTCAAGGGCTCGCTGCCGCCGGGCTCCTTCTTGACGCTCATCTCCGCCAATCTGTTCGGAACGGACGGTCCGCTCAAAGATTTCTGGGGTCCGCCGGTCGGCGAGCGCGACCTTTTCCTCGCGCGCAACATGACCGATCTTTACATGGGCGAACTGACGCTCGTGGCCTTGATCGCCGCGATGGGCAGGCGTTTCTTCGCGAACAAGGAAATCCGCTTCTTCGCCGCCGCCGCGCTGCTTTTCGCACTCTATGCGGTCGGCCGCTACACGCCGGCCTTCGCGCTCTTCTATCAACTGCCGGGCGTCGATCTTTGGCGACGGCCGGCGGACGCGACCTTTCTCATCGGCGCGACGCTGGCGATACTCGCGGGCTATGGCTTCACTCTGATCGAGCGCGGCGACGTCACGCCGCGCCCGCTTCGGATTGTCGGCGCGATCGCCGGGCTTTTCCTGACAGCCGCGCTCGTCGCTGGCGCGAAGGGACATCTCGCGCAATCGTCATGGCCGCTCGCGATCAGCGCTGTTTTCGCGGCGCTCGCCATCGGGCTCGTTCTTGCGACGCGCGATCGGCGGCTGCGCGGTCCGTACCTCCTCGCGGCGGTCGCCGCGCTGATGAGCGCCGATCTCGCCATCGGCAACGAACCCAATGAATCGACGGCGCTGCCGCCGGAGCAGTTTGACGCCCTGCGGATCGACGGCAAGGATCCGGTGATCGCCTATCTCAAAGCGAAGCTCAAAGAGACGGCCGCGCCGGATCGCCGCGATCGGGTCGAACTCGCAGCGATCGACTTCCATTGGCCGAACGCGTCGCTCATCCACGGCCTCGATCACGATCTCGGCTATAATCCCATCCGGCTACGGCTCTTCGAAGATACGACGGGCGCCGGCGACCATCTCGCTTTGCCCGAGCAGCGCGAGTTCTCGAAGCTCTATCCTTCCTATCGTTCGGTTCTGTCTGACATGCTCGGCCTGCGATTCGTCGCGACCGGCGTTCCGATCGAAGAGATCGACGAGAACTACAAGCCTGGCGACTTCGTCGAACGCACCCGCATCGGCAAGGTTCGCATCTACGAAAATCCAAACGCCATGCCGCGCGTCATGCTCGTGACCTGCGCCATCCATGTCGATTTCGCGGCGATGATGAAGAGCGGCGAATGGCCGGAAGCCGACTACCGCGAGACTGTGCTCCTCGAGACGCCGCCGATCTGCCATACGCGCAAGGATGCGCCGCCGGCGATCGCCAAGATCGTCACCTATGAGAACGACCGCGTCGTCGCCGAAGTGAGCGCCCCCCCCGGCGGCGGCTGGCTCGTGCTGAACGATGTCTGGCATCCCTGGTGGTTCGCGCGCGTCGACGGCGAGGAAGCGCCGATCCTGCGCGCCAATGTGCTGTTTCGCGCCGTCGCAGTGCCGGAAGGACGCCATGAGGTGCGCTTCGACTTTCGGCCGCTGCGCGGATTGCTGACGGAATTATCGCAAAGGTAGATAAGCGAGTATCGGCAGCTGGCGCGTCCTGCGAATCTCTTTAATGGCTGGAATGTCAATCCCGACGCGCGCAATGTGCGCGATCGGGCAACTGTGTATTGCTTAGCATGCGAAGGACGCATTTTCGCGGCAGATGGCGTTGAGAATAACTAGGATTTTTCGTGCGAGGGCGATGAGAACCAGTTTTGGCGGTT
>JBPFDX010000089.1:0-13313 GCA_051061385.1 Methylocystis sp. | reverse complement strand
CCGCGAAGACGCGTCGAGCGAAAAAATCGTCGCCGCGGCGAAGCGCGCCCAGGCGCATGACTTCATCATGGCGCTGCCGATGGGCTACGACACGCCGCTCGGCGAGCGCGGCATCACGCTCTCGGGCGGCCAGCGCCAGCGCCTCGCGATTGCGCGCGCGATACTGGCGGACGCGCCGGTGCTGCTGCTGGACGAGGCGACTTCAGCGCTCGACGCCGAGAACGAGGCGCTGGTGCAGGCGGCGCTGCATGACGTGATGCAGGGGCGCACGAGCCTCGTGATCGCCCATCGCCTCGCGACCGTGCTCGAGGCCGACCGCATCGTCGTGGTCGACGAAGGCCGCATCGTGGAGCAGGGGACGCATGCAAGCCTGAGCGCCGCGGGCGGCCTCTACGCGCGGCTCGCGAAACTGCAGTTCGACACCGAGCGCGCCGGCGCAGCCGCATGACCACGGTTGTTGGCTGGGCCGAAAGGACGTAGCGTCGCAGCTTATTTCAGCTGGAGCGTTCGTCATGTCGCAGGAAGCGCGAAACGCCGCGATTTTGAAGGAAGCCTATCGTCTGTGGGATGAAACCAAAGGCGGCAGCGTCGATCATTGGTTGAGCCTCGTCGCGGACGAAATCAATTTCGGCTCATTGGCGCAGGGACGGCCGGATGCGCTTTCTTTCACCAGGACCCGGCACTCGCGCGATGGCGTCGCCAATTATCTGCGCGAGCTCACGCACGACTGGCGGATGGACTATTACGCCGTCGATCATTTCGTCGCGCAAGGCGACCGCATCGTCGCCATAGGCCGCTGCGCATGGCGGTTCAAACCAACCGGCAAGGTCGTGGAAACCCCCAAAGTCGACGTTTGGCGTTTCAACGAGGCGGGACAGGCGATCGAGTTCTTCGAATATTACGACACCGCTGCGGTGATCGACGGCGCCCGAACGGACGCGCCGGCCTGAACCGACGCTCTTTCATCCTAAGTCGCTCTTGCCGTTCGAAACGTCGCCTTCCTTTGAGCGGATACGCTCGATCGTCGCTTTCAACAGGCTGATCGCCTCATCCCTGTCCGCTTTCGCGAGATCGACCTCGACCCGCAGGCCCTCGCGTTGTTCGTCGATGATTTCGGCCGGGGAAAGCGCCATCTTGCGCATCGCCTGATAGGTGCGAACCGGTCCGGTGACGCCTTTCACGTTAATTGGAGATTGCTCTTCCACGTCGATCACGTCGCTCACGAGCGTCATCGTCTCGTGAGAGATGAGGATCGAGCCCGGCGCGGCGGACTGCTCGAGCCGCGCCGCGACATTCACCTGGTGGCCGACGATGGTGTAATCCATGCGCTCCTGGCTGCCGAAATCGCCGACCGTGCAATAGCCGGTGTTGACGCCGATTCGTATTTGAAACCGCTGGTCCAGGCCATGTTCGCGCCATCGGCGCTCCAGGCGGCGGGTCATCGCCTGCATATCGAGCGCCATCAGAATGCACGCCACGGCGTCTTCTTTCACGCCCCGCGTCTCGGGGTCGCCGAAAAAGATCATGACCGCGTCGCCGATATATTTATCGATTGTGGCGCCATAGGCGAGCGCAAGGTTCGCCATCTCATTGAGAAAATCATTGAGCATGCGGGTGATGTCTTCGGATTCCAGGCGCTCGGTCATTTCGCTGAATCCGACGACATCGGAAAAGAAAATCGTCAGCTTCTTTCGCTTCGCCGAAATCGACGCCACGTTCTTGTTCTTGAAAAGCGTGCCGTAGAGTTGGGGCGAGAGATATTTCGACAGGCGCGCCGACAGCCGTTCGAGCTCGGTATTTCTTTCTTCGAGCGCTTGAGTTCGTTGCGTCACAAGCGCGTCGAGCGTCCGCTCGCGGTCGAGAAAATCGAGCGCCATCTTCTTGAAGACGCGCGCCAATTGCCCGACTTCGTCAGAGCGGTCCTCGACGTCAGACAGTTCCTCGGCCGAAAACGCTCTGCGCTCGACATTGTGCGCCGCCTTGGTGATCGCCACGACGGGGGCCGTCTGCTTTCGCGCGATCCAGGCCGCCATGCCGCCGCCGAGCAGTGTCGCGGCCAGAGCGATCCCAAGCGCGGTTTCGATCTGCGAGGCGAGAACGCTGTTCAGCCGCGCCGTCGGCATTCTGATCAAGGCGGCGCCGATCGCGCCGCCGCCGTTTTCCGCGTCGATCGGGGAGATGACGCTGAGCTTGCCGGCGCTATTGATCGACCGTGACTTCCCGCTTGCGATAACGGTTCGTACCGGCGCCAGCTCCTGGTCCGTCAGCTTGTCGTGGCCGGAGGTGAGTCGTTCAGCCTTCGGGCTGGCGATCAGGCTTGAATCCTTGTTGAACACGAAGATGGCATCGATTTCGCCGCTGCCCAGAAGATTGTCGATCGCGCGCGGAAGTCCGATCTGCTCGTCGACCTCCTCAAGAAAGCGCGCGTTGTAGCCAACCTGGACGATCCGCGGCTTATCCGCGCCGCGCACGCCGACATATTTGAACCGTTCGTTGTCGATTTCCCGTTTTCTGGCGTCCTGAACAACCTTGTCTTTCTTGCCGGCGAGCAGGTCCCAGAACTCATGCGCCTGCGGCTGCTCTTCGGCGGACGCGCTGAACTGAAAGTCGACGTTCTTGTTGCTGTGGATATAGGCGTAGCCTTTCTCGTCGGTCACCCAGAACTCGTCGAGCGTCGTCCTATCGGTGATCGCGTTCAGCCGATTGTTTATCTCGGCCGATGTCATGCCCGCCTTTTCGGCCGCTTCGACGAACAGCGCCAGAAGCTCGGCCGATACGATCATGTGCTGCGACAGCATCTGCTCGACTTCGAGCGGAAGTTCGCGCGCGAGGCTCGCGCTTCGCGCCAGCAGCCGAGCGACGCTTTCGCCTTCAACTTCGGCTTCGGCCAGCATTGCCCGGTAGTTGGACCAGGAAAGCAGAACCGACGACATCAGCGTCGCGCCGACGCTCAGCGCGGCGACCAGCGCAACGAGGCGGGAAGCAAAGCTAAGTTGAGGGAAGCGCATCAATCTCTCGCATTGCAATCATTGCCTTTTGACCAGCATAGCAAAGTTTCGCCCGCGGGCTGTCGATGCGTCCAGCAGGGCTGCGGCGCGCCTGTCATTTGCCTTCGCCCTGAATAATGCTATGAGCACGCGCCAACCCCTGACGGCGCCCGCCGTCAAATTCTCATCCAGCGGCTGACGCGTTCGCATCGCCGCTCAACGGAGTTGGCGCCAATGGCCATATCGCCTGTCACGTTGACCGAAGCATTGACCTTCGACGACGTGTTGCTGCGGCCAGGCCATTCGCGCGTGATGCCGTCCAGCGTCGACGTCACGAGCCGTCTGACGCGCGAAATCTCGCTCAATTTGCCGATCGTTTCGGCCGCCATGGACACCGTCACCGAAGCGCGTCTGGCGATCGCCATGGCCCAGGCGGGCGGCATCGGCGTGATCCACCAGAATCTGTCGCCAGCCGCGCAGGCCGCCGAGGTGCGCAAGGTCAAGCGCTACGAGAGCGGCATGGTGATCGATCCCATCACCATCTTTCCCGACGAAACCCTCGCCGACGCGCTCGCGCTGATGGCCGGCCACGGCATTTCAGGCATTCCCGTCGTCGAGCGCGCGGGCGACGGCGGCAAGGGCAAGCTCGTCGGCATCCTCACCAACCGCGACGTGCGCTTCGCTCAGGATCGCAGCCAGCCGGTGGCCGAACTGATGACGAAAAAGCTCGTGACGGTTCGTGAAGGCGTCGGGCAGGCGGAGGCGCAACGGCTACTCCACGAAAATCGTATCGAAAAGCTGCTCGTCGTCGACGAGGACTACCGCTGCGTGGGCCTAGTCACGGTCAAGGACATCGAAAAGGCGACGCTTCATCCTTACGCCTGCAAGGATCATGAAGGGCGGCTGCGAGTCGCCGCCGCGTCGACCGTGGGCGATCACGGCTTCGAGCGCGCGCTGCAGCTCATCGACGCCGGCGTCGACTGCGTGGTGATCGACACCGCCCATGGGCATTCGCAGGCGGTGATCGATCAGGTGACGCGCGTCAAGAAGGCGTCGAACAAGGTGTCAATCATCGCGGGCAATATCGCGACCGCCGAAGCCGCCAAGGCGCTGATCGGCGCCGGCGCTGACGCGATCAAGGTCGGCATCGGTCCCGGCTCTATCTGCACGACGCGCATCGTCGCCGGCGTGGGCGTGCCGCAACTGACCGCGATCATGGAGGCCGCGGAGGAGGCGCGCAAAGCCGACGTGCCGGTAATCGGCGACGGCGGCGTCAAATATTCCGGCGATCTCGCCAAGGCCATCGCGGCGGGCGCCGACGTGGTCATGATCGGCTCGCTGTTCGCGGGCGCCGAGGAGTCGCCAGGCGAGGTGTTTCTGTACCAGGGCCGCTCCTTCAAGGCCTATCGCGGCATGGGCTCGGTCGGGGCGATGACGGCGGGCTCGGCGACGCGCTATTTCCAGGGCGACGTGAAGGAGCAGCTCAAACTCGTTCCCGAGGGCATCGAGGGACAGGTGCCGTATCGCGGGCCGATCGCGCCGATCCTCTATCAGCTCGCGGGCGGGCTGCGCGCGGCAATGGGCTATGTCGGCGCCCCGACGATCAAGGAGTTTCAGGAGCGCGCGCAATTCGTGCGAATCACCAACGCCGGATTGCGTGAGAGCCATGTGCATGACGTCGCCATCACCCGCGAGAGCCCGAACTACCCGACAGGCGTCTGACAGGCGCGACAAAAAAGGGGCCGCGCAACGGCCCCTAAGTCATGGGAGAAAAGTGAAGGAGGAAACGTCCTGGACTATAGTAGAGCCTGAGAACTAAGCGACAGATAAGCGAATGATGAGAGTATTTGCGCTCGTCTAAAGCCTAACGCTCTCTCACCATTCCTGCCAAATCTATAACGAAAATCATTTCTCCGCGTCATTCGAATGGATGATAACCGGGAATTTATTTGCAAGCGCCGCTCAAGCGAGTCGCCGGTCTGCGCGCTTGGACCTGTAGGAATAAAGAGGGGCCTCGCGAGGGCCCTCAAATTTGAGAAGGAAAGTGCTGCTCGTAAAACTGCTTAAAAGGCGGCTGAAAATTGAGCGTATAGTACAGAACCCCGAGTTACTGAAGCGTCCGCGGCAATTTCGTCCGCCCCCCCGACGTTCGATAGAGACGTTAAAATCATACGAAAAGGCCGACATCATCCAAATGGATGAGGCCGGCCAGAATTTGCTTGGAATTAGATGTATACTTACTCGCCTTTCGGCGAATTGAGCGGCGCAAGTCCGCCGAGGAGCGCGACCACTTCCGCCTGGCGGTTACATCCGGTCTTCTCCATGACGCCGCGCAGATGCGTGCGCACGGTGTTGCGCGACACGGCCTGTTCGGTGGCGATTTCCTCCAGCGTCTTGCCGGTGGCAAGGCCGCGCGCGACGCGCGCTTCGGCGGGCGTAAGATCATAGAGCGACTGCACCAATTCGATCGCGGGCGCCTGCGGCGAGCCGACCGGAGTCATCACCAGGACCGCCGCGCAGCGCACGAAAATATCCCGCGCCGCGCCGCGGATCGGCACGAGATTGGCGATCATCGGACTTTCTTCTTTCCCGGAGCGAGCGGCGAAGGATCTCGGCGCGCCGACCAGATCGTCGTCGAGCGCGTCCATCGCCTGACGCAGCAGCCCGTCGGCCGACGCGTCGACAAGCGACACGCGGTCGTGGGCGCGCCAGCGAACATATCTGTTCAGCGCGTTGCCCGGGTCGTTGGCGCAGATCACGCGACCGTCGTCGTCGAGCACGAGCGCCGGCAGGCCGATGAGCGCGAAAGTTTCGCCGGCGACGCGGGCGCGCTCCAATTGCAGGCGCGTGGCGAGGAAGGCGGCGCGGGCAAGATGCGGCCGCAGCTCGTCGAGTTGGCGAATGATCGACGGCTCGACGGGCCCCCGGTCATGCGCGCGTTCGAGGCAGATGATGCCGGTGTCGCCGGTGGGCAGTGAAATCGCGGTCGCCGCGCTGAAGCCGAGCCCACGCGGCCGCAGGAAGTCGGCATAGTTGGGATCGCGCTCGAGCTCCTCCGCCGTATAGACGTCGTCGTCGGTCAGGAAACCCGGATGACGTCGGCTGAACAGCTTGCCGCCGCGCGTGCAGTTGCTCAGCCAGTCGCCGCGCATGAAATTCTCGACGTGCTCGCAAATGGCCGGAGACGCCGTCCAGCGGGAGACTCTTTCGCGCGCGGCGAAGAGCACGCCGCCCTGCGCCTCGGCGAGATGTGAAAGTTCGTCGAGAACGTCCGGCCACATGTCCGGCGCGAAGGAGCATTCGTAAATACGGTCGATAAGTTGCTGAACCATTCCGAATATCTCTTGTTGCGGCCGCGCTAAAGGCGCGTGCGGTCGAAATAAACCGTATGCAAACGTGCAGCCGGCGAGATAGTTCCAGCCGGCCGCGAATTTGGCGATAGATCACGCTGCACATGGACAGAATCGTCCAAATACAGCTATCGTAACCGATTCCAAAAGTTTAGAGCGCGCTTTCGGGTAAGACTCAGTTCACTTTTGCCGGCGCGTTCTAGTGCTTGCCGGCGTCGATCGCCACCCCTTTGCGCTCTTTGTTGATGTAGGCGACGAACGCCGTCATCTTCGGATCGTCGGCCGCAAGCGGCGTTCCTTGCAACGGATTCCTGATGCACCAGTTCACCATTTCAAAGAGTTGCGCGACCTTGCCGAGCTGTTTCTGGAATTTCGGATAGGTCTCCGGGTGGGTGTTGGCGGCATTGGGATGGCACTGGGCGCAGGCGACGCCATTCGTGCCGACGGCTCCGCTGGTCCAGAGTTCGCGGCCTTTCTTGGCGACCGAATCAAACTCGCTTTGCCAGCGGTCGACGTCCGTCCCAGTGAATTCGTCGGCCAGCGTTGCCGGCGAAAGCAGCACAGCGCCCAGAGCAAGCGCGATCGTATAGCGGCGCATTGTCATTCTCCTCGACCTAATAGTGCAGTTGCGGCGCCTTGCGGACGATCGCCTCTTGATACTTCTTGTCGACGGGCTTGCCGAGCCTTGGATCGAAGCCGACGACGCGCTCCTGGTTGTCCCACAGCTGATAGCGCGCGGTGACGCGCCCGGAATTGACGTCGATCATCTGCCAGCCCGTGGCGTCGCGCTCGAAGAAGGGGTCGGCGCGGTTCATTGGAACCGTCAGCACGGGCACATGCGCGCCGGCTTGCGCGTAAGTGTCCGGATAAGGCCAGGGCCATGCCGTCGCCATCACCGCGTTGAAGGCGATGTTGCCGATCTGGTTGTATTGGATCTGATGCACATGTCCGTAAATGACATTGACGGTCTTGAACGGCTGCAACAGGTCCTGCACCTGCTCGGCGTCGTCGGTCCAGAAATTCCAGCCCTTGTAGATCTTCTGCAGCGGCGAATGTGAGAAGATGATCAGCGGCGTGTCCTTGGACACTTTGTCGAGATCTTCCTTGAGCCACGCCCGCTGCTTGTCGCCGACCATGAAAGGCGATCCATTGGGATTGTCGAGGCCGGCCATTTCCAGCATGCGCTGCTCGGCGGTCGCCCAACGATGGAAGGTCCATTCGTCGGTCGTGAGAATCGAATTCAGCACGACGAAATGCACGCCCTTATGATCGAAGCTGTACCACTGCGGACCGTAAAGCTTCGACCAGTACTCGCCGAGGTCGAGATAATAATCGTGCTCGCCCATCACGCAGTGGAGCTTGCCTTTCAAATGCGAAAGCATCTCCGCGCCGTGGTCGAGCTCCTCCTTCTTGCCGAGCTGCGCGAGATCGCCGCCGAACATGACGAAATCCGCCTCGGGCGTGATGAGATTGGCTTCGGCGACGGCGCGCTTGAGACCCATGTCCCAGTTGCGCACGAAGCTCGCGCCCTTGATCTGCTGAATGTGCGAATCCGAAATATAGGTGAAGCTGAAATCCTCTCGCGTTCCGCCGAAGGCGAGGCGCACCATGGAGATCGGCAGCGTCGTCAGCGTTCCGGCGGCGGCGCCGGCGGCGATCACGCTGCGCCGGGTGATCAGTCTGGTCATTTCCCTTCCTCCCTTGCGGCTTGGCGCCTATTTGGCGACGCCGCTTGTCTTATTCAGCGAGTCGATCCGAAGCGTCACTTCGTCTGCGCCGTCACATAGGCGGGGCTCGTCAACGTCTCCAGGAAGGCGACGAGGTCGTCGATCTGCTGATCCTTCAGATCTAACGGCCGAATGCCGCCGGAGAGATAGGGGTTGACCGGCGTCGGATCGCCAGGGCTCTTTCCGCCTTCATTGTAATGCTTGACGACGTCCTTGAGCGTTTTGAGCGAACCGTCGTGCATATATGGCGCGGTCATCGCGATGTTGCGCAGCGTCGTGGTCTTGAACGCGCCGATTTCATCGAAGGAGTTCGTCACCGCGAAGCGGCCGAGTTCCGAAACCTTGGGATCGGCGAGCACCGTCTTGTCGACGGAGGCGCCCGCCGCTTTCGCCTTGAGGAATTCGGCGGCGAGACGCGGCACGTCGGCCTGGATGCGGTTGATGCCGACGCCGATGTTGTGGAACCGGTTGTCGGTGAAGAGCGCCTGAGTCTGTTCGATGACGTGGCAGGAGACGCAACGTCCCTGTCCGACGTAAATGTCGAAGCCGCGCTTTGCCTGATCGCTGATCGCGGTGCGGTCCCCGCCGAAATACCATTTGTCGAAGGGCGAATCGCCGGAGATGACGGTGCGCTCGAAGCTCGCGATCGCTTTTTTGACGTCATCCATCGTCACGTCCCGGCCGCTTTTGCCGAACGCCTTCTTGAAACCCTCGACATAGGCGGGGTCTTCGCGAACGATCTTGAGCACCGGCTCGTGATCGGGCAGGCCCATCTCCACCGGATTGACCATCGGATGCTGTGACTGCTCCTCGAGCGAAACCGAGCGTCCATCCCAGAACTGCGAGGTGTAGTAAGCGGCGTTGATCACCGACGGGGCGTTGCGGGTGCCGGTGAGCTTGTGATGGCCTTCCGAGACGCGCAGCGGACTATCAGTGAAGGCTTTCTTGTCATTGTGGCAGGTGGAGCAGCTTACCGTGCCGTCGATCGAGAAGCGCGCGTCGTGGAAAAGCTTGTCGCCAAGCGCGACCTTTTCCGGAGACTGAGGATTGTCGGCGGGAACCGGAAGCTTTGGCAGGCCGAGCGGTTCGGCCATCGCCCATCCGCCGGCGGCGAGCAGCGCCGCAAGTGGAAACGCAACAAGCGTCGCCTCAACGGATTTCCGGACATTAGCAATGCGCGCCATGAGCTCCCTCCGCTGCCGCTCGGCTTCTCGCCGGCTCTTGTTTTCACGGTAAGTTTGCTCTGCTTTTAGCAGCAGGGCAAGTCGTCGCCGTGACATTGCGCACGCTTTTGAAGAACTTGCCGGGCCAAATATTCGGGAGCGCAGAGTAATCGTTGTGCGCTGCATTGGCGTGCGCCATGAACCAGCCGCCGTGTCTTGATCTTTCCGGCGTATTGGGTCTCGCGCGTCGGCCCTTTTGCTGTCATGTTCATGCTACACTGGATTGTTTTTAAACATCCATCTTCAGGCCGCGCCCTTCCGCCGCCAAACCGGCTGTGGTAGCTGACGCCGCCAGAGGCCATTCATTGCGGCGCGACAACGGCGCCGACTCACAATCAACTCAGGAGGAAGGGATGCATCTGACCCGGTTCGCCGCGCTCGCAGCGATTCTGCTGGCGCCGGCCATGGCCGCGGCGGGCGACTTGCGCGCCGACGCCAACGCCGTCTTTAAGCCGATCGACGCGGCCAGCGTCGCGGCGGTGGTGAAAAACAACGAGATCACGCCGGCCAAGATCGAACTCGGCAGCAAGCTCTTTTTCGATCCGCGTCTGTCGAAGAGCCAGATCATCAGCTGCAACAGCTGCCACAATCTCGGAACGGGCGGCGCCGACGCGGGTCCGACGTCGATCGGCCATGGCTGGGCGAAGGGGCCTCGTCGCGCGCCGACGGTTCTCAACGCCGTATTCAATGTTGCGCAGTTTTGGGACGGTCGCGCCGTCGACCTGAAGGCGCAAGCCAAGGGCCCGGTTCAGGCCGACGTCGAAATGAACAATACGCCGGCGCAGGTAGAAAAGACGCTGAACAGCATCCCCGCCTATGTCGCGGAGTTCAAGGCGGCCTTTCCCTCAGATCCGAAACCGGTGAGCTTCGACAATATGGCGAAGGCGATCGAAGCGTTCGAGGCGACGCTGACGACGCCGAATTCGCGATTCGACAAGTTTCTCAAGGGCGACGTGAGCGCGCTCAATGACGTCGAGAAAAACGGTCTGCGTCTTTTCCTCGACAAGGGCTGCGGCAGCTGCCACGGCGGCGTCAATGTCGGCGGCAACGGCTATTTCCCGTTCGGCGTCGCGCAGAAGCCGAGCGTCGAAATCATGCCCGTCGCCGACAAGGGCCGCGCCAAGGTGACGAACGACCCCGCGGACGAATTCGTCTTCCGCTCCGCGCCGCTGCGCAATGTCGCGCTGCGCGGGCCTTACTTCCACACCGGCTCTGTCTGGACGCTGGAAGAGGCCGTCGACCTCATGGCCAAAGATCAGCTCGGCGAAAATCTCCCGGCTCAGGACGTCAAGGCCATCGTCGCCTTCCTGGAGACGCTGAACGGCGACCAGCCCACGGTGGTCTATCCGGCGCTGCCGCCGCGCGCCAAGGACACGCCGCTGCCGCAGTGACGCGCTCGGCGCGCTGAAAAACGCGATCGCCGACGCTCGTCGTTGGCGATCGCTTTCGCCCGTCACAATATTGGATCGGCGATTCACTAGATCTTCCGCCGCATGAGCGATGCGGAAGGAACGACGATCAAATGAAACCCATTCGCCCCAAGATTTTGCTTGCGATAGTCGCGACGGCTCTATGCGCGCCAGTCGCGGCGCAGGAGCAGCCAGATCCATTCGGCCGCATCGGCCACATCGTCGTCATTTTCACCGAGAACCGCAGCTTCGATCACGTGTTCGGGCTGTTTCCTGGCGCCGAGGGCGTCAACTCCGCTCAGCATCCGCTGCAAGTGGATTTTGACGGTCGGCCGCTGGCCGCGCTGCCGCGTCCGCGCGGCGATGATCGTTTTCCGCGGCGCCTGCCGAACGCGCCATTTCTGCTCGAGCCCTACGTCGGCCTCGATAGCCGCACCATGAATCCGGTCCATGACTTCTATCTCGAGCAGGAGCAGATCGATGGCGGCAAAATGGACCGCTTTGTCGAGGCGTCGAACGCCGGCGCGCTCGTCATGGGCTATTACGACGGCTCCGACCTGAAGCAATGGGCTCTGGCCAAGGAGTTCGTGCTCGCCGACCATTTCTTTCATGCGGCCTTCGGCGGCTCGATGCTCAACCATTTTTTCCTGATCTGCGGTTGCGCGCCGGTCTTCGACAATCCGGTCGAGTCCACGAGGAAGAAATTTCTGCCGAAGCTCACGAAGATCAAGGATGTGCAAGGCGCCGAACGCGCGATTCGCGAGCGTGAAGAGGATTCGCCAAGAAGCGTGCTGGACGGTCCGCCGCGGCATAAGCGGTTCGGGCGTCTGACGGCGGATCTCGAGGCGATCGGCACGCTGCAGCCGGGAAATCCGGTTTCCAGACATGACAAGACCGAAGCGCAGGAGCGGCTGCCGCCCGTGCGCGCGCCGACGATCGGCGACCGGCTCACCGAGAAGAATGTCAGCTGGGCGTGGTACGCCGGCGGCTGGCGCGACGTCGTCGAAGGCCGGCTCAGGCCCTATGAGGACAAGCCTGACGCTTTCCAGACCCATCACCAGCCGTTCGCCTATTTCGCGAATTACGCCGAGGGCCGGGAAGGGCGCGCCCATCTCAAGGACGCCGACGAGTTTTTCCAGGCGATCGATCGGGGCCAGCTGCCTATGGTCAGCTTCTACAAGCCGCTCGGCGTGTTCAACGGGCATCCGGATTATTCCGATCTCGCGGCGGGCGACGCTCACGTCGGGGACGTCGTCGAACGCCTGCGCAAGAGCCCGAACTGGGCCGACATGCTCATCATCGTCACGGCCGATGAAAACGGCGGGTTCTGGGATCACGTCGCCCCGCCGAAAAGAGATCGCTTCGGCCCGGGGGCGCGCGTGCCGACGCTCATCATCTCGCCCTTCGCCAAGAAGGGGTTCGTCGACAAGACGGTCTATGACACGCTCTCGATCCTGCGAACGATCGAGCTGCGTTTCGGCGTCGCGCCGCTCTCCGATCGCGACGGGAACGCGACGGATCTGCGCAATGCGCTCGCCGCGCCATGAGCCCCGAGCGCCGCGCAAGAGGGGTCTGTCCGTCAGGCGGGGAGGGCGCTCAAACAGCCACGGTCGCGCCAAAAAATTGCCGCCAATGGCGCCACATTTTATAAGCAGCTGTTTTTTAATATGTTCATCAGTACGTACGTCGTTCGCGCGCACATCGTTGCCCGCCTGATAGGGTAGTTATGACAACATCCGCTAGGGTTGCATTGGCTATTCGATAGATTGTTTTGCTCTATACCAAGGGGTATTGTGGTTAGGGGGGCGTTGTTGGAATTGTTGCGGCACGCTGAGCTGGGTCTGTTGTCTGCCCTTTCAAGGGGGCGGGTTTGGATTTTGGCTTAGGCGGCGACGTCGGTGTTCGTCCGATAACAACAAGCAGCCGGGTTCCGGGGATTCCGCGATTTCCGGGAAGGCTGCGGCAAGACAAGGGCGGGTTTGCGTGTTTTTAGCAAGAAGACGCGCTTTCGCTTTATGCAAGAAACGAGGACGAAGCGGCTCCGTTGTGGGAGGCGGAGCGATACCGGTCACGCGCAATTCCCTGGGAGCACATTAGGAGGAGAAGGTATGAGCTCGACGACTGACACAGCAGCCCGGGCTGCTGCTGGCACGGAAGCTGTAGTTGACCTTAAGGGCATGTGGATTGGCCTTGCGGTTCTGAACGGCTTCTATCTTGTTGTCCGGATTTACGAGCAGATCTATGGCTGGCGCGCTGGCCTTGACTCGTTTGCTCCTGAATTCCAGACGTATTGGATGTCGATCCTTTGGACCGAGATCCCGCTCGAGCTGATTTCGGGCGTTGGCCTTGCCGGCTTCCTCTGGAAGACGCGCACGCGCGATTTCTCGACTCTGACGGCGCGCGAAGAGATGCGCCGCCTTGTTGTCGAGGTTCAGTGGCTGGTGGTTTACGCGGCCGCCATTTACTGGGGCGCGTCGTTCTTCACGGAGCAGGACGGCACCTGGCACATGACGGTGATTCGCGACACGGACTTCACGCCGTCGCACATCATCGAGTTCTACATGAGCTACCCGATTTATTCGGTTATCGCGGTTGGCGGCTTCTTCTATGCGAAGAC
>JBPFDX010000088.1:0-2263 GCA_051061385.1 Methylocystis sp. | reverse complement strand
CTGTGCAATCGCGGTACATCGGGGCTTCGCGTCGCGAACAAGCGCAGCGAGATAGGCGACCGACGCCTCCCCGCAATCGGTTAGTTTCTGCGCAGCATTTGTGAAAAACGTCCCGCGAATACAGCTCTGAACGCCATAGAGGCGGAAAGCCTGGCCGTTCGTGGACCAGCTGTCTCCCGTCTGAAAGGTGACGCCGGACTGCGGAAAGTCAAACACGGGGAGCGCAGGCGGTGTCTGCGTCTGTGCGCGGCCGACCGCGGGGAGCGCCATCGATGCGATGACGAGGGCGAGTCGTACTACGGTGCGCATGACTTTAATCAAGCCAGATTTGGGGGAAGTTGCACGGGCGCATTGCCCGGCGTCGGCGGAATGACGCCGTTCGGCGTCGTGCCGTTGCCGGGGCACTCAGTGCCGCCATTGTTTCCGCCATTACCCGGTTTGCAGGTGGCGGCCGCCTGGTTGATCTTGCTCTGGATCGCGCCGCCCCAAGAGCAAATCGACTGGTTATTTCCGTCGAGGTTTGCGGAACCGTTCGCGAGGGTCGCATTTGTTGCCCGCACACCGCCATTGCCTGCAGTCGGACACGCGCCGCCGTGTGACTGCATCGACGCAATGTCGCTTTTGCAGATAAGCGGACCGAACTGAAAGCAAGCCATCAACATTCCTGATGTGACGCGAGTTCCGCCGATATTGCCGTTGTTGGCGAGCGTCTGATAACCGCCTTGCGTGTTCGAATTGCCGACCTGTTGCGCCCATATGCAAACCTGTTGCTGCATGGGAAGGTTCAGATATTGATCCGAGGAGATCCCGGTGCCGTTGAGATTACTCCGAGTAAGCTGCAGAACGCCGAAATTGTTGCCGTTCGACTCGCACGTGTTGCCTCCGGACTCCGCCATCGCCGCGCCGCCAAAGTTACAGGCGTTGTCCTTCAACACGTCGTTCGCGCTGTCGCACTTTTTGAGAGCGGAGGCGATATCGGAGGCTGAGTAATGGGAGTTCGAGCATCCCGATGCCAGAATGGCGTTGACCGGCGAGTTCCCCGCCGCGGCGAGCAAGGCGAACGTAATATAAGGCAAGCAGCGCATGTCGGTCCTCGCGAAACGGCCTATTCTAGATTGATGCGAATGGGCAGGGTGGTTTGCCGGCCGTCGGAAACATCGGTGAAGGTGAGCGCCCGCGTCGCGGGATCGAATGATGCGATCGTCATGTACCGTGATTGCGCATTCGTCTTGGTGCCCGTCGCGTCAGGTTGGAATGACACCACAAAATTGGGGACTTCTTGTATCAGTCGCGGCGTGCTCCCGCTTATTTCAGCGATCCGAGCCGGGCACGACAACGAATGTTCCAGACCTGTATTTACGCATTGATGATTGAGGACTGAAACCACATAAAAGCGCCTGTCGACCTTAAACTGAGTTTCGTATACGAGCCCCGTAAGCCCGATGTTCGCGTCCGGCGCAGCTGCTTGGAGATGCTTGCGGCCCGAAAGCAGCGCGGGCAGTTGATCGGACCAGATTCGTGTTTGCAAATTGCTCGTCGTTAGGCTGAAAGATTCCGCGACAAGGCGATGTGATTCGGGTTGCTGAGCGCCAGCGGTGAAGGGGATCAAAAACGCGATCACGCTTGCGGCAATCATGACGACCTCCTTCGCATAGCGAGCCAATGCGATGGATACGGCGTGACGGCGCGGCGGCGTCAAAGGCGCGAAGCGCCGACAGAAAATCCGAGCGTCCGCTTGTGGAGCCGGATTTTGTGATTGACGGTCATAGCCGCCCGCTCGCGCCATCATCCGCATGGTCGATCGCGAGAGAATGGCGATGTGCTTCATGGCGTTGCTCCTTTTCATCAGCAGCTGACGGCGCGTTACCGCGTCTAATTCTCCGGGTGAAGCGGCACGGATTGAGCGCAGCGGTCGATCTCTTGATGCGACACAGTGTAGCGCAGGCGAATCGAGCGTGACGGAACATCATAAGCCGCGTAGGTGACAGTCGCGGTCGAGTCCTCCGCCGGCGCGCCTGGCGTCTTCTCGACAAAGCATGCGGCACCGTCGATGACGCTGTAGCTGTTGCTTTGAAACGTCACAAGACGCGATGGGCAAACCTTGATCCGGATACCTTGCGTCGGCGACGGATATTCATCCGTGCACAAGTAGGGCGTACTGAGCACGCTAAGGGCGACAAGTTTCGTCTGGAAATTGATCGAAAAATGCCACTCGCTGGCGCCGCGATTGCCAACAGCGATGCTCATATTGAGCAGCCCACCA
>JBPFDX010000087.1:0-9229 GCA_051061385.1 Methylocystis sp. | reverse complement strand
CCGTAAATTACGCGCCGCCGGAAAACCGCCAAAACTGGTTCTCATCGCCCTCGCACGAAAAATCCTAGTTATTCTCAACGCCATCTGCCGCGAAAATGCGTCCTTCGCATGCTAAGCAATACACAGTTGCCCGATCGCGCTCTGCGCGCGTCGGGAATGACATCGCGTCAATATTTCCGCAAAAGGCTGATGAGCTTGCCCTGAATGCGCACGCGATCGGGGCCGAAGATCCGGGTTTCGTAAGCGGGGTTCGCCGCCTCCAGGGCGATAGACGCGCCGCGCTTGCGCAGGCGTTTCAGCGTCGCTTCCTCATCGTCGATCAGCGCCACGACGATATCGCCGGTGTCGGCGTTGTCCTGCTTGCGGATGACGACAGTATCGCCGTCGAGGATCCCGGCTTCGATCATCGAATCGCCACGCACTTCGAGCGCGAAGTGCTCGCCGCTCGTGAGCAGGTCGGGCGGCAGGCTGATCGTGTGGCTGCGATTCTGGATGGCGGAGATCGGCGTGCCGGCGGCGATGCGTCCCATCACCGGGATCGCGACCTGCTGATCGATTGCGTCGTCGAATCGCTCGCTGAGCGGCCGGATGCGGCCAAGATTGCCTTCGATGACCGACGGGGAGAACTTGCCGCTGCGCGCGCCGGCGGCCCGCGGCGTCGCCGACTCCGGCAGGCGCAGAACTTCAAGCGCGCGCGCGCGATTGGGCAGGCGGCGGATGAAGCCGCGTTCCTCGAGCGCAAGAATGAGCCGATGAATGCCGGACTTCGATCGGAGGTCGAGCGCGTCCTTCATCTCGTCGAAGGAGGGCGGCACGCCCGATTCCTTCAAACGTTCATGGATGAAACGCAAAAGATCGTTTTGTTTCTTGGTCAGCATCGCCGCACCGCCCCGCAAGCCGAATCGTTGATCTTGGCTGAGCCGCAGCTTTTGGCTCGATAACCTAAACAAATCATGAACAGAACGATATACGTTCCCACTGCGTTCCGCAAGCCATATGTTCACGCTTTGGTTAAGCGATCAAGGCGGCGAACTATGTTCGCGTCGCGTCGCGCGTGTTAGACGGGCCATCCAGCCAGATCCAGCTCACAAAACGAGGAATTCCCGGCGCTCATGTCACAGGTCGTCACCCGCTTCGCTCCGTCGCCCACCGGCTTTCTGCATATCGGCGGGGCGCGCACGGCGCTCTTCAATTGGCTCTACGCCAAAAGGCGCGGCGGCCGGATGATGCTGCGAATCGAAGACACCGACCGTGAGCGCTCCACGAAGGAGGCGATCGACGCAATCATCGACGGGCTCAAATGGCTTGGGCTCGAATGGGATGGGGACATCGTCTACCAGTCCACGCGCGCCGCGCGCCATGCCGAGGTCGCCGAAGAGCTGCTGGCGCAGGGCAGGGCCTATCGCTGCGACGCCACGGCGCAGGAGCTCGAGGAGATGCGCGAGAAAGCGAGAGCCGAAAAGCGTCCCTGGCGCTATGACGGCCGCTGGCGCGATCGCGACCCCTCGGAGGCGCCCGCCGGCGTTCCCTATGTCGTGCGCATCAAGGCGCCTCAGGACGGCGAGACGATCGTCGAAGACGCCGTGCAGGGACGCGTCGTTTTCCAGAACAAGGATCTCGACGACTTCATTCTGCTGCGCTCGGACGGGGCGCCGACCTATATGCTCGCGGTCGTCGTGGATGACCACGACATGGGCGTCACGCAGATCATCCGCGGCGACGATCATCTGACCAACGCCGCGCGCCAGACGCATATCTATGAGGCGCTGGGCTGGGCGGCGCCGGCTTTCGCCCATATTCCGCTGATCCACGGACCGGACGGCGCCAAGCTTTCGAAGCGCCACGGCGCGCTCGGCGTCGACGCGTATCGCGCGATGGGCTATCTGCCCGCGGCGCTGCGCAACTACCTCGTTCGATTGGGATGGTCGCAGGGCGACAAGGAATTCTTCACGCCGCAGGAGATGATCGACTCCTTCGATCTCGCGCAGGTGCATCGTTCGCCGGCGCGTTTCGATTTCGCCAAGCTCGAAAATATGAACGGTCACTACCTGCGCGACTCGAGCGATGATGAATTGTTCGATTTGCTTATCGCGACGCTCCCCTATCTCGAAGGCGGCGAAGCGATCGCAAAAGCGCTCGACGACCGCAAGCGCACGCAGTTGCGCGCCGCATTGCCGGGGCTGAAGGCGCGCGCGAAGACCTTGAATGAGCTTCTCGACGGCGCCGGCTTTCTCTTTGCGCATCGTCCGCTGCCGATCGACGCCAAGGCGGCGCAGCTGCTTTCGACGGAGTCGCGCGCGCGGCTTGCGACGCTCGTCGAGAAGCTCGCAGTTCTGCCGAACTGGACGGCCGCGACAACGGAGGCTGTCGTGCGCGATCTCGCCACCGCGCTTGGCGTTAAACTCGGCGATCTCGCGCAGCCCTTGCGCGCCGCGCTGACCGGCCGCGCGACGTCGCCCGGAATTTTCGACGTGCTGGAAATCCTCGGACGCGAGGAAAGTCTTGCGCGAATTTCCGATCAGGCCGCGGCAGGATAGCGCAGTGCGTTGCTCGCGCGTCGAAGTCCCTGACGCGATTTTTGGCGCCGCGCCGATTTTCGCGCCGCCGCGGACTCTCATCGCTTCGCGCGCGCTGCGAGCAAAACGCAGGCGCGCTTGACAGGCTTGGCCGTTGATATAGCTTTTTGCGCCGCACAAGAAACCGATTGCAGCGCATCGGCGTGCGAAGGACGGCGACGTATCGCGAAGGCGACGCAATTCATGCATAGCGTTCGCGCGCGTCGCGCCGCGATCCGGCTCGTCGCGGGCGGGGGGCGCTTGTAAAGAGGAGCGGGCATGCCGGAGAAGAACGGTATCTTCACCATCGGCGATAAATCGATCGATTTACCGATCAAGGACGGAACTCTCGGGCCGTCCGTTGCGGATATCCGCAATCTCTACGCCGAAACCGACATGTTCACCTTCGATCCGGGGTTCACGTCCACTGCGTCTTGCGAATCGAAGATCACCTTCATCGACGGCGACGCGGGCGTTCTGCTCTATCGCGGCTATCCGATCGAACAGCTCGCCGAACATGGCGACTTCCTCGAAACCTGCTATCTGCTGCTCTACGGCGAATTGCCGTCGGCCGCCGAGAAGGCGAATTTCGATTACCGGATCACGCGCCATACGATGGTGCATGAGCAGATGGCGCGCTTCTTTCAGGGCTTCCGCCGCGACGCGCATCCGATGGCGGTGATGGTCGCCTCGGTGGGCGCGCTTTCGGCCTTCTATCACGACTCGACGAACATCGCCGATCCCACCCAGCGCATGGTGGCGTCGACGCGCATGATCGCGAAGATCCCGACGCTCGCGGCGATGGCCTACAAATATTCGATCGGGCAGCCCTTCGTTTATCCGAAGAACGATCTCGACTACACGTCGAACTTTCTGCGCATGTGCTTCGCGGTCCCCTGCGAGGAATACAAAGTCAACCCTGTGTTGTCGCGCGCGCTCGATCGCATCTTCATCCTGCACGCCGATCACGAGCAGAACGCGTCGACCTCGACCGTTCGTCTGTCCGGCTCGTCAGGCGCCAATCCCTTCGCCTGCATCGCCGCCGGCATCGCGTCGCTGTGGGGGCCGGCGCATGGCGGCGCCAATGAGGCGGTCTTGAAGATGCTCGGCGAAATCGGCACGCCGGAGCGCATCCCGCAATTCATCGCGCGCGCCAAGGACAAGAACGACCCGTTCCGCCTGATGGGCTTCGGCCATCGCGTCTACAAGAACTACGATCCGCGCGCCAAGATCATGCAGCGCACGACGCGCGAAGTGCTGAACGAACTTGGCGTCAAGGACGATCTGCTCGACGTCGCGCTGGAGCTCGAGCGCATCGCGCTGCACGACGAATATTTCATCGAGAAGAAGCTCTATCCCAACATCGACTTCTATTCCGGCATCACGCTCAAGGCGATGAATTTCCCGACGGCGATGTTCACCGTGCTGTTCGCGGTCGCGCGCACGGTCGGCTGGATCGCGCAGTGGAAGGAAATGATCGAGGATCAGGGTTCGCGCATCGGCCGTCCACGCCAGCTCTATACGGGCGAGAAGCAGCGCGATTACGTGCCGATGTCGAAGCGGTGACGCCGCGCCGAGATCGCCGACTTCCTCGCAAAGCGCGGCGCGCCGCGCGTCTTGACGACTCTTGAAGAGACGCGACGTGATGCTATAGGTCGGCGGACCTGGAGCGCCATTGTCGCAACTATCCGATCTTCTGTTCGAAACGCGCATCGCCGCCGAGAGCGTCTCCGATTATCTCGCGGGCGGGCGGCTGCGGCTGGGCGTCACCGGCCTGTCGCGCGCCGGCAAGACGGTCTTCATCACGGCGCTCGTGCATCATCTGACGCGGGCGCTCTCGGCGCGCGCGGAAAAGGGGGCAGAGGGCAAGACCCAGCTTCCGGTGTTCCGCGCGTTGACGGAGGGGCGCATCGCTTCGGCGCATCTCGATCCGCAGCCGGACTACAGCGTGCCGCGCTTCGCTTACGAGGAGCATCTCGCGGCGCTCACCGGTCTGGACCGGCACTGGCCACAGTCGACGCGGCGCATCTCCGAACTGCGGGTGACGCTCGAATATCGATCGAAAGGCTGGTCCATCCGCAAAGGCTTCGGCCAAGGTCCGACTCGGCTCGACATCGACATCGTCGACTATCCCGGCGAGTGGCTGCTGGATCTGCCGCTGCTCGGCAAATCCTACGCGCAATGGTCCCGCGAGACGCTCGAGGCGGCAAGCGTCTCCGCGCGCGCGATGATCGCCAGCGAGTGGCGCGGCCTGACCGCGAAGACGGATTTCAAGGCGCGCTACGACGAGGAAACCGCGCAGACGCTGGCGCAGACTTTCACGCAATATCTGCGTCTCGCGCGGTCCGAGCGTTTCGCGCTTTCGAGCCTGCCGCCCGGACGTTTTCTGATGCCCGGCGATCTCGAAGGATCGCCCGCGCTGACCTTCGCGCCGCTGCCCGTCTCCGAGGGCGAGGAGCTGCCCTACCGTAGCCTTGGGCGCGAAATGGAGCGCCGATACGAGGCGTATAAATCACAGGTCGTGCGGCCGTTCTTCCGCGATCATTTCGCGCGGCTCGATCGGCAGATCGTGCTGGTCGATACGCTCGCGGCGCTGAATTCCGGTCCAGAGGCGGTGCGCGATCTCGAGACGGCGCTGACCGACGTGCTCATGGCGTTCCGCACCGGCCGCGCCAATCTGTTTTCGACGATCTTCCGACCGAAGATCGACCGCATCCTCTTCGCGGCCACGAAGGCCGACCATCTGCATCACACGAGCCACGACCGGCTGGAAGCGATCCTGCGTCACCTCACGGCGCGCGCCATCGAGCGCGCGGAGGGGGTCGGCGCGACGATCGACGTGATCGCGCTCGCCGCCGTGCGCGCCACCCGCGAAGCGATGGTGCGGCATGAGGGCGAAAAGCTCTCAGCCATCGTCGGCACGCCGGTCGCGGGCGAACGCATTGGCGACGAAGTCTTCGATGGCGTGGCGGAAGGCGCGATTTTCCCCGGCGAACTGCCTGAGGATCCGCGCGCCGTTTTTCGCGGCGAGGCGCTGGCCGTCTCGGACGAAGAGGCCGACTTCCGCTTCCTGAAATTCCGGCCGCCCGCCGCGACGCTCGGCGCCGACCGAAAGCCGCTGCCGCTTCCGCATATCCGGCTCGATCGCGCCATGGAGTTTCTTTTTGGCGACCGATTGAGCTGACGCGACGCTGTCGGCGGCGAAGTCCGCGCTACCTATTCGCAGGCAAGCCGTTTGGAGCCTCGAATTGAGGGAGCGTCATATGGAAAGACATGTCTATAAGGTCGTCGAGCTCGTTGGATCCTCTCCCGACAGCGTCGAGGGCGCGGTGAGCGCTGCGCTCAAGCGCGCCGGCGAAACCCTGCGTCATCTGCGCTGGTTCGAGGTCGTGCAGATTCGCGGCAGCGTCGACAAGGGAGTTGTGGCCGATTATCAGGTCATGCTGAAAGTCGGTTTCACCCTTGATCGCGACGACGAAGGCATGAGGTGAAGCGGAAGCCGCCAGGGCTTCCGCTTCGCCGTCGCTAGGACATGAACCGTCCGGCGGCTTCAGGGCTCGGCGGCTGCGCGGAGACGGACCAGAAGCGCGCCCCGGCGTTGAAGATCTGCTGCGCGTCGGAGAACAGCCGCCGCGTGTCCTCGGTGGTCATTTCGATATGTTTGCTGGTCCAGTCCTGCAGAGCCGTCGCGGTCTCGGAGAAGGAGCGCGAGGCGGTGAGCTTGGAGGCGAGTTCCGTTGTCAGTGTCGCCTCCTGCTGCATGCGCTCCATCAAGACGCGGTTGGCGTCCTGCAGACAGTCCCAGATCTCATTGCGCGTCTGACTGAAGTCCTCCAGCCGTTGCCGCCCTTCCGCAGCAACTGCTTCGGCCGCCGCGCCGCCCGCTTGAGCGCCTTCGCCGCGCCGCTCTTCCTGCTGGGTCGTGCGTCTCTCCCTCTTCGCTGAAACGCCAGCGCCCCCGGGGGCCTATATAAGGCCGCAAGCGGGAATGTCTGTGACGGCCGGCTCTTTCCTGGCCCGCCAGAGCTTGGCCGGGCGGAGCGCCACGTAGCGGCTCGACAAGCGGCCGCCTTTCAGCTATGGAGCGGCCTCAACTAGAACAGCGTCCCGAAACGCTCGTCGGCCCATCCGGCCAAGACGAAACGGCAGGAGTTTCCGTTATGAACATTATCGAGCAGCTCGAGGCGGAACATGCCGCCCAGCTCATCGAGGGCAAGAAAATCCCCGAGTTCCGCCCGGGGGACACGGTCGTCGTCAACGTCAAGGTGAAGGAAGGCGAGCGCACCCGCGTGCAGGCGTACGAGGGCGTCGTCATCTCCCGCCAGGGCTCGGGGCTGAACGAGAGCTTCACGGTCCGCAAGATTTCCTATGGCGAAGGCGTCGAGCGCGTCTTTCCTTTCCACGGGCCGCTGATCGACTCGGTGAAGCTCGTGCGCCGCGGCAAGGTTCGCCGCGCGAAACTCTATTATCTGCGCGACCGCCGGGGCAAATCGGCGCGTATCGCCGAGCGCGTCGACACCAAGCCGAAGGCGGCCTCGGGCGAGTAAACGCCCCAGCAACGAAACAAGAAGCAGGGCCGTTGACGAAGTCAGCGGCCCTTTGTTTTGTGTTCGCGGGTCGCACTTGCGAGCGAGGCTGTTTGATGTATCTTGATCTTGTCGACGCGCCTTTTTTGGCGCTGTTGTTTGACGTTATTTTGACGTTGTTATTTTTTTGGAGGCATTGCGATGGTTGCCTCATTGGCCGCGAAGAAAATTGTTCTCTGCTCGGACGGCACTGGAAACAGTTCTGCCAAATCAGAGAAAACCAATGTGTGGCGTCTTTTCCAAGCCCTTGATCTTTCCGGACCGGATCAGGTCGCGGCGTACGACGATGGGGTCGGGACGTCCCGATTTAAATACTGGGCAATCATAGAAGGCGCATTTGGCATCGGGCTGAAGCGCAACGTCCTGGACCTCTATAAGTTCGCCTGTCGAAATTACCCCAACCCGAATGGGGGGGCGCCGAAGTCAGACCTTCCTCGACCAGACATTTACGGGTTCGGGTTCAGCCGGGGCGCCTTTACCATTCGGCTCCTGGTCGACTTCATCATTGAAGAGGGGCTGGTCTGTTATCGCTCTGAAGAAGAACTGGAGCGCAACGCCCGCGCCGCATATCGGAATTATCGTCGAACGGCTTTTCCGGCCACATGGCGTCTTCCACTCACGGTGATTGGACGCGCGGTCCGAGATTTGTTTTTCTGGGGCAAGGACAAGGCGCTTGGTTTTCAGCCGTACTCGGTAGTTGCCGAGCAAACGAAACAGGCGGGCCGCGCCGACATTCGCATAAAGTTCCTCGGACTGTGGGATACGGTTGAGGCCTACGGTTTGCCGGTAGCAGAGCTAAAGGATGGAGTTAATAAGTTCCTTTGGCCGCTAGTTTTTGGCAACTTGCGCCTGTCTCCCAAAGTGGATCGAGCATGTCACGCTCTGGCGCTCGACGATGAAAGGCAAACCTTTCACCCTCTGCTCTGGGAAGAAGCGCCGGACGATCCTGGAGCGAGGACTGACCCGAATTCGCCACCATCTCGTCCCGGACGCATTACGCAGGTCTGGTTCTCAGGGGTGCACTCCAACGTCGGGGGCGGCTATCCCGAAGATCAGCTCTCCTATGTGTCGCTCGAATGGATTTTGAGCGAAGCGAAGGCCCACGGCCTCGTTCTCGATATGGGCGTTTTTCGTCAGTATGCGGACGCGAAATCACCATTTGCGCGACTCTACGATTCTCGGCAAGGACCTGGCGCATATTATCGCTATGGTCCGCGGCAGATTGCTTTACAAAAAGACCGTCAGGGCAATGAGATCCTGCCCGTCATACACGGCAGTGTTATTACGCGGATGGTGCGGGGAACTGACGATTACACCTCGGTTCCACTGCCAGGAAAGTTCTGGGTTCTCGCGCCCGATGGCGATCTTCTACCGGGAGACTATGAGAACATTCCGCCGCTCGACGCCACGAAAAGCAAGCGCGCTAGCGTTCCTTGCCCGTTGGCCGATCCCGCCAAGATCGCCGCAGAAAAGGCGACGCTGGTCGAAACGATCAAGCAGTTGCCGCGAAGCGCGGACAGACAAAGGTCCGTAGAACTCGTCCTCGATACGATATTCTGGCGTCGCGTGCTCTATGTCTTGACGCTTGCGCTGACGTTCTATCTCGCGGCCTTTCCCTTAATCGGAGGGGCTTTTACGATAATAGTCAGCTCTGTGCTGAACAGAGTCCCATACCTCCGCGATATTTGGGAATACTGGACTCGTGCTGGCGATGCGACAACCCGTGTCGTCATAAGACAAGGAACCGACGCCGCTGGGGGGCTTATCCCGACCTGGTTCAATCCTTGGCTCGAGCAGTTCAAGCTGCATCCTGTCGAAGCCATCCTTGTGGCGGCGTCGATCGCCATCTGCCTTCGCGTGAGTTCTGCGCTGCAATTGCGCATCCACGACCTGGCCCGCGCAGGTTGGAATGAAGAATTTCGAAATGCATATGCTGGTTCGAGAAAGGGTAGGCATCCGGCGTGGGCCGCAGGGGATGATCTCGCGCTGCGTCAGACACCAGGGCGGGACCTCAAGTCTTTGTGGATTTCGATTAGCTCGACGAGATTTTCGATGCCGAAGTCGGTGAACGCGAGAACGCCGTCGTCC
>JBPFDX010000086.1:0-11294 GCA_051061385.1 Methylocystis sp. | reverse complement strand
TGACGCCCGCCGTCGACGTGATTCAGTCGCTCGGCGGCGGCTGAGCGGCCATAGAAGAACGCGAAACGATCGATGGCGCTTTCCCGAAAGAGCATCCGCTCCCGCAGAGAGTTTCTGCTCAAGATCGTCATTGCGGCGGTCATAGTCGGCGCGCTGATCGCCCTCTCGCGATGGTATTTTCATGAGCGCGACTGGGTGACGACCGACAACGCCTTCGTCACCGGCAACATCATTCCGGTCAAGGCGGACGCGACCGGCGTGGTCGCCGCCGTGCTCACCGAAGAAACGCAGCAGGTGAAGAAAGGCGAAGTGCTCGTTCGCCTTGACGGACAGCGGGCGAGAGCGGCGCTGGCGCAGGCCGAAGCCGAACTCGGTCGCGCCGTCCGCGCCGTGGGGGCGCTTTACGCACAGCGCCGCCAGGTCTGCCAAAAGGTCATCTCCCGCGCCGCGGTCCGGGACAGGACGCGTCATGACCTCGCAAGGTACAGGCAGGCGGCGGCGAGCGGCGCGTCGTCGCGACAGGTGCTGCAGAACGCCGAGGATCAGCTCGCCGCGCAGGAAGCCGATCTGCGCGAGGCGCAGTCGGAATATCAGGCGATCGAGGCGCGGGTGGTCGGCGTCACGCGTCTGAATCATCCCGACATCGAGGCCGCCAAGGCGAGATACACCGACGCCTATATCGAATACGTGCGCCAGAATATCCGGGCGCCCGCGAGCGGCTATGTCGCGAAGCGCCGCGTGCAAGTCGGCGATCGTGTGCGCCCCGGCGATTCGATTCTCAACATCGTGCCCCTCGATCATCTCTGGGTCGAAGCCAATCTCTGGGAAAACAGAATGGCCAGGGTCCGTCCGGGACAGGCGGCGATCATCAAGGTCGATCTTTATGGATCGAGCCAGATCTATCACGGCGAAGTGGCGGGACTCGTTCCGGGCTCGGGCGCCGTCTTCGCGACGCTTCCGCCCGATAACGCCACCGGCAACTTCATCCGAATCGTTCAGCGCATTCCGGTGCGCATCGCCTTGCGCGCCGACGAACTCGAGCAGCAGCCTCTGCGGCCTGGCCTGTCGACGGTCGCCTCGATCGACGTATCGGGCCCGCTGCAATCTCCCAATCGCTCGATCGTCAAGACGACGACGAATGAATATCTCACCGACGTCTATGACAAGGATCTCGCAGACGCGAAGGCGCGGGCCGACAAGATCGTCAAGGACAATGCGCTCGGCGCATCTGATGACGGCGTCGCCTGCACAGCCGCAGAATAAATGATCCGCCACTTCGACGCCACAGTCGGCGACGTTATCACGCCGCTCTCATCTGCTGGTTACGACAGGCGGCGGCGATCACTTCTTCCCGCTCGTCAACGCCCGAGAAAAGACACCCACGATTCTCACCGCAAACCGCGGCTCTGCCGCATTGGACGATACTTCCGCGACCCCGTTGTCGCCACGGCGCTTCTCGATTCGCTTCTGCATCGCGCCGTCCGTCTTCCAGATTCAAGGCTGGGGCTATTAGCGGCGAGAACGCTCGTGCAACGGTCCCCATCTAGAACCGATCCCTCGGCCTAAGGGCAAATTACAAGGGGGGAGAACTTCCATGGCGACCCGAACGCTGCTTTCGTCAGCCGCTGGTCCAAATTCTAAGCCCCGCGCACCATGCCGAGGAATTCCTCACGCGAGCGGGCGTCGTCGCGGATTACGCCGAGCAAACGGCTAGTGGTCAATGTGGATCCGAGCGTGTTCACTCCGCGCAATGTCATGCAACTGTGTTCGGCCTCGACGACCACTCCTACCCCTTGCGGCTCGAGAATTTCCTGGATGGCTTCGGCGATCTCAGCGGTAAGCTTCTCCTGAATCTGTAATCGGCGCGCGAATCCGTGCACCACCCGTGCCAGTTTGGAGATTCCCACAACCCGGTTTGTCGGCAGGTAACCGACATGCGCCCGTCCGATCACCGGCAGCATGTGATGTTCGCAAAAAGTAACGACGCGAATGTCCTTCAATACGACCAGCTCGTCATAACCGCCCACTTCTTCGAACGTGCGCTTGAGATATTCGCGAGGATCGGCGGCGTAGCCAGCGAACAATTCGCGATAAGAACGCGCCACCCGCTCAGGCGTATCGATCAAGCCTTCGCGGTTCGGATCGTCGCCTGCCCATTCGATGAGAACCCGCACAGCCGCTTCAGCTTCAGCCTGGGTACGCTTCGACCTTCGGACGCTTCTAGAGCTGTTGTCCAAACCCATTAAACGAACAGGGCCGTCACGAAATCGATCTGCATAGGCCGAAACTAGATTTTCTGTCTTGTTGGCTGGACGCTCGATCATTCGCGTTTCTCCTAACATTGTTCGGCGAGTGCTGCGTCTGTTGCGGCAACAACTGGCCACCCCGATGGAAGCCCTGCTTGGGGCGATCCATCGGAGCTGAATGCAATGGCTCAGTTGCCGCGTTGCTCCTTGGTCAGAAGCTTGAGCCATCCCTCTACTTCGGCGCTCAACTTGCCCGTTCCCGCGAATTTTAGCGTGGGCGCCAGCATGCCACGCTCGACGATCGGCAAGGGCAGCACGCCCTGTCCGCCCATGCCGTTATGCGCGGTGATCTGACCGTCCTTCGAATCCGCGAGCAGAATGCGGCCTACGACTTCGAGCTTATCCATGTCGATAACGATCAAGTCATTGGCGAATTTGCTCGCCACATAGGCGTAATAGCCGCCCCCCTTCTTATGTCCGAAGTTAACGCCGTGGCAGCCTGCTTCGCAGGGCAGGCTTTTCACCACCTTGTCGGTCTTCACGTCGACAATCGTGACTGTGGCGCTCAATGTGTTCGCCGTTACGACGTATTTGCCGTCCGGGCTGACCGGGGTCTGGATCGGAAGCAGGCCATAAGCCTCGCCCTTGTGTACGCCGCTGATCGGATCGTAATCGGCAGCGAGGTCGATGTCCTTGACCTTCTTCTTGTTGTCAATGTCGATAACCGTCAATGAGGAGAGCATGGCGGGGGGCGTGCCGAGCAGATTGGCGGCATAGCCCTTATGGTTCATGTCGCTCCAGATCGCGATCGGGATAACGCCGCCGGTCGGAATTTCCGTCGCTTTCTCGGTCGCGAGATCGACGACGGTAACGCTTCCCGCCAGCGCGTTCGGCGTCATCATATATTTACCGTCGTCGGTGAGGTGATGGCCGTGCGGGCCGGAATGCGGGCCGACATTAATGTTGCCCATCGCCGAAGGGAATTCGCCAGGCGACAGTTTCGCCACGCGGTCCTCGCCATTGATGGCGACATAGAGCATGCCGTTTACCGGGCTCGTCATCACATGAGATGGATTTTGTCCAACGACCTGCGTGTTAAGAAGCTTGCCGCTCTCGCGGTCGAAGGTGGTCAGCCGTTTGTCGAACCATTCCGTCTGATAAATGTATTTATATGTCGGATCGGGCCACATATTGTGAGGGTTGTTCATATTCTGCTCGACGCCCTTGACTTTTTTCTTGAGCGTCCAGTCGGTCGCGTCGATTTGCGTCGCCGTTCCGAACTTCGTCTTGCCGCTCACCCCTTCAAACTGCGTGTTGACCCAGACCTCGCCGACGCCGGGCGTCTTGGGCGTCAGCAGCGTGTTCGGCGCCGAGAGGCTGAGCGCGCTCAGATTGATCTGCGCGCCGCCGAGATTGAGTCCGAGATCGGGAAGCTTCACCTCCCACTTCGGCTGCCGATAGTCGCGCCATAGCGCCGGCGTCGTGGCGACGAAGAAGGTGCGGAGCAGCTTCTTGGCGATGTCGCTTGTCGTCGGAACTTTGGCGCCGGTCACCAGCTGCAATTCGCCGCCGATGTCCAGTCCTTCCGTCTTCGGATCGTCGACGACGACGGCGCCGAACATGTAGGGATGGACCTTGCAGGTAAAGACATAGAGCCCCGGCTTGTCGAAGGTCTGCGTGACGCTGGCGTTCGACGGCTTCTCCTGATCGACCGGGAATTTGTCCGCGCCCGGCTGCCAGGCAAGACTGGTGATAGTGTGATCCGTATTGGTGTCCGTCATCTTGATGAGCACCGCCTCGCCAGGCTTCACCACAACGAGCGAGCCGCCGCTCTTGGGATCCTTGAACCATTTGCCGGGCTCATCGGTCATCTCCAGCACGGCCGACGGTAGGACGCCGGGGCGGCTGATGATGACGTCGTCAGATTTCACGGCGTCTTTCGCCTGCGCCGACAGCGGCGCAGCGAGCGAGGTCGTCGCCACGGCCACCGTCAGAAAGGATACGCGGTTCATGATTGTTGCGTGGTTCATACCTTTAACTCCCCCGTTCTGTCATTGATCATTCGATGACGCGGAAATCACCCATCATCCCAGACTGCATGTGTTGGATAACGTGACAGTGGTAGTGCCAGTCGCCGGGGCCAACACCCTCGCCGGCCTTCACGATGAACGAGGTGCGGCTGATTGGACCAATGTTGACGGTGTCAACGCCGGCGGTTGCTCCGGGCTCGATCCAGCGATGCGCATGGAGATGGAAAGTATGGAACGCGGTGCCAATCCCCATGACGTGGAAGCGAACCTTTTCGCCCAGGCGCGCGCCGACGGTCGGATTAGTCCATAGCGGAATCTCCTTGCCGCCCTCGATGATATGATTGAGCTCCTGGCCCCAAAAGGTCGTTTCATGCATCCAAATGATGAATTCGCGTTTCACATCCGCAAGATCAACCTCGACGATCTTGCCGTCGATGAGCGCAGGAACCTTCCCGCTCGCCGGATTGATGATGAGCGTACCGAACAGCCCCTTGTCCTCGGCTCCGAGCATCGGATTGCCGAATGCATGATCGTGATAGGCCCACGTGCCTGCCGTTCCAGGCGCGGCCGTCCATTTGTATGTGTAAGGTTTGTCTGGGAACGCAGCTTCGTCGGCGACGCCATTCAAAACCTTCATGGTGCCATCGCTGTCGATCTTAAAGTGCACGCCGTGGATGTCGGGAGCCATTTTGACTTGAGAATGCGCTTTCAGGAAATTCAATGATTTAATCGGAGCCATGATGCTTCGGAATATCCATTTAATTTGAAAATATCGCTCGACAAAGCCAGCTAACTTGAGAATTTGCCTTTCGTACCTTTTTGCAAATTCGGAGGACGGCGACGACCTTTCGAAAGTGCTTATCTACCTGTACCGCATGAGACTCAAGCCAAGGGGAGAGCCACCGAACGTGAGAATATCGCCCAACAATATTCTCACGTTCGATGGCTTTTTTGGAGCAAAGTTCGATATTCTCAAGCCAAGATGGCTCCCGACAGCCATCCGGCGTTCTATCCGGCATGACGCATCCTCCCGGAGGAGGGTGATCGGCGACATGGTGATCGCCGACGAAATCGGCGAATTTGTCTACATCGTAGCGCTGGCAATCAGTGTGTTGCCTTCCTTAGCCTGGAGATCGTGGACACATACCGATGAGTAGTAATGCCGACGTGCAGAGCTGTTGCGTGTGAACCGTCCGCACATACGTTCGACTTCACTCCCGCAGCGCTTTATAGCCGTCTTTGAAGCCATCGAGCGTAAATATGTGGCGAAGTCCCTCGCCGGGATTAGCGTAGATCGTTATGAGCATAATTTTGCCGTTCAGCATTTTGTTTATTAGATCGTTGCTGATAGGACCTTCAGCCGCGCAGGTAATCTGAGTGCACCTAAAGAATGGTAGCTTCCCGAGTTCATCCTGATCGACTTTGATCCCAACGCCCTCCAGCAAGAAAGTTCCCGGCGGCGCAAAAAATTGGATGACTCCGTTGGGTGTGCCCGGTGCTTTTCTGACAGCCGCCATTATGCCGACATTTGGCAGCTCTTCCGACATCACCTTTTGAACCAACGCGCATACTTTGTCGTTGGTTGTTGACGGCGCGCACTGTGTTTCCCAAATGCCAAACTTTGAGATTTCAGGCTGCTGCGCTACCGCGCCACTCACTGAAAGATGAGCGAATGGCAGACAAGCAAGAACACTAGCCAATGACCTTCTGCTGCCCTGCATTCGCGTGCCTTGAACGAATTGAGCGTTTCTATCGCAAGTCGGTGTGCTTGGCTAAAGCGCACTACCGCGCGACGTATCTCGGCTTAGAAAACACACCTAGCCGACTTAGCCGGGGGGCTCATTATGGCTTTGGAGGAGTCGTTTTGCCAGCGGGCGCAACATATTCGGCCTATTCTTTCGGATTTTGCTGAAATCCGCGGCACTCTTAGCGTCGAGCGCGGCGCCAGCGCAATTTTGCATTAGACGCATCGTCGAAGAGCGCAAAACCTGAGATAGCAGCATCCCGCTTGGAAATAAATGGCAGGATCCATTTGTGCGAGCGACGATGTAACCGCCATCGCCGCGCAGGTCGATTCCTTGCGCCAAGGCAGCGCGATTCCGTACGAGACCGCCTGGATGGCGAAATAGAGGTGACCGCCGTCGTCGCCGGTTACCGCTTCCACCGTCATGGGAAGCGGCGCCGCTCGATTAGAGGCTAATGTAATTTTCTCGAAACGCTACCGAGGCCCTGCAGCTCCTCCATTCCAGCCACAATGGCGTATCGCTAATACGTGTCAGTGGTCGGAAAAAACTGAGATGTCGCCGGGCTTACGAAGCATTTTATTCACCTCGCCCTGATGCAGTTCCTCTGTATAGACCATCTCCCGGGCGTATTCCTCAAGCATGACAGACACGCCTTCGACTTCCTTCAGAAGGTCGCGGTAAAGCTGCAGGGCCATTGCTTCATGAGCAAGGGACTCACGCAGGATATCGCCAATGTCGTGCTTATGCGTTTCCAAGAGCGGGCCGATGGAAAGCGATGGGTGTCCGCCGAGGTGCGTGATGAATTCGCCTGCCTTATGGGCATGCGCGAGGGATTCATCGGCTTGTCCTCGCAACCAGGAGATAATGGGAATGCGGTTGTAGCCGAACACCATCAGGGAATAATGCGTATAGCGCACCACTCCAGCTAACTCGCTCTCCATGATCCGGTTGAGCATGGCGATAACTTTGTCGTTGCCTTTGGCTGAAACCTCTTTCTTGGCCATCCGCGCCTCCCAATTTGAACTGTCGCCCTGTCACCTAGCGAGTGCGTTTGGAATGACTGTGCTTCGAAGGATGCGTCCGACACCAGCAGCGACCTTGAGCTATCATTGGTTACGCAATGATTGAACCGCTGATTTTAAAGGCATACAAAAGCGCCCCGTCCGTAGGGGCGAGGCGCGAGGCGTGGTTGCCTCTTGCGCGAGGCAGTTGTCGATTCGCCGCCAATGAGGCTCAGTGCTTCGTCACCACTTTGAAGCCCTCATCAAGCAGATCCTCGGCAAGGGCCCCTGCGCTGCGAAAATCAACCGCGTAGCGCTGACCTTCCCATAGCCACTCATCGAAGTACACGTTCTCGCGTACGAATCTTTGTGCAGCTTCGCTAAGGGGCTCGAACAACCATACGCTTGCTTGATCGGTAACGATGAAATCCTGCGTCATGGCTTCCCCCTTTCTTTATTTCGTATCATCCACGCCTGACTTAGTCTTTACAAGCCGGTTTCCTGCGAGGCGGTTAGCATAGGACGGCGTCCAAGTCTGGCAATTCCGCAATCTCCGCAGTCCCAGATTTTCAACTTGAGGCGAGCATTTAACGTCTCGTCGACAGCATGATACAGATAGGTCCAGCGACCCTTGACCTTCACGTAGGTTTCGTCGACCCGCCAAGAGCGGCCCGCTTTGCATGCGAAGCGGTTCCATCGCTTCTCGAATTCGCGCGCGTAGCGCTGAACCCAGCGCATGATCGTGGCTCGGAGCGGCTGCGTTACATAGATCTGCGGGAACTTGGTCCGCAGCACGCAGCGGCGAGTGAGGAAACCAACGCGGATACCGACAATCGCGTAAGCAGCGCCTTCGCCGCGTCGATCTCGAATCGGTTCACGTGGCGGGCGTTTCCACTGAGGCGACGGATGACAGCGGCTTCATTGCCTGCCAAAAGGTCAGCGACTTCCACCACCGCCCCTCGACTGTGACTGGTTCAAACCCAGCCTCGTGCAGATAGATTGGTATCTTTCCTTCGAAGGCGTCGGCCGAGGTCCCGACGTGCGACAGCGGCCACAGGACAATCCGCCACAGCACGCTGTCGGACCGGTCTAAGTCGACTACGATCAACCGCCCGCCCGTCCGAAGGACACGGCCAATTTCCTTGAGGCCGCTTCGCTTCACTTCGGCTGGCAGGTGATGGAGGACCAAGCTCAATAGCGCCGCGTCGAAGCTGGCATCCTCGAAAGGAAGCTCTTCGACAGCAGCCAATTCGAAGGTCGCCCGACTTCCTTCCCGAGCGGCATTGCGGCGGGCGATCCCTATCATCCTCGGGCCAGGATCGAAGCCGACGACCTGACCCGAGGACCCGACCGCCTCGGCGGCAAGACGGGTCCATACGCCGGTTCCGCAACCGGCATCGAGGACGCGCTCGCCGGCCTTCAGGGCAGCCACCTCGAGAATTTGCCTCCGGAAGGCGCGACCCAATCCGAGCAACGTGCACAAACGGTCATAAAAGGGCGCGATCCACTCGATGGTCACGCCATCGGTTTCTGGCGCTAGCTCACTTCCGGCCTCTGGTTGGGACCAGCTGAAAATCAAGCCCCATAATATGACGAGCGGACATCCAAGCAGCGCGGTAACAGCCAATGCGTGCCACCAGGTGAGTCCAAAAGCGAGCAGAATGCTGACGGCGAGCGCCAAGGATAGCATCGGGTAGAGCCAGGCGTGGTCACGTCTCGATGTTCTCCGCACGTCGCTCGTCCCATCAAGTTTTGGAAACCTGCTCCAGTTTCAGGGGCCCGATCTCGCTATCATACAAAAGGGGCTTAATGAATGCCGGCAGCGACGATCCAGTTCCGGGACGATCGGGGCTACAGGCCCACACGCGGCAGCCTGGCTTATCGATGGCTTTCATGGCTGTGCTCTCTAGCTTGTGTCGAACCGGCCATCCGTTCCCTGCCCGTCGATTCAGTTTCAACCTGAGACCTCTTCGCAGGCTTTTCAGTCAGGAGCTCATCCTAATCGACTTCGACGTCTTCCACCGCACCCTCGTCTCTAATTCCGAACACGCCGTCGAGATCCGACTCGGTCGCTGTCCGTTGCAGCAGTCCAGCGTCTTCGAGTTTGTCGATATCGGGCAGGTCGCGCAGGGTCGCGAGGCCGAACACCTCGAGGAATCGCTTCGTCGTCACATAGGCGTAAGGCGCGCCGGGCATTGGCGCGCGCGGTCCGGCGGCGATGAGTCCAAGCGCTTTCAGGCTGCCAATGACGTCGCGGCTGATTTCTCGCCCCGCAAGCTGCGACAGTTCCGCGCGCGTCGTCGGCTGCAGATAGGCGATCGCCGTCACGGCGAAGAGTTCGGTCGGCGTCACCTGCGGCGGTCCAGCGGCGCGGGCGCCATTGTTCAAGACGCGAATGGCGTCGGCGTAGCGCGCTTTGGTGCGCAGTTGATAGCCGCCGGCGACATGAACCAGTTCATAGGGCCTCGCCCGTAAGTCGTCGCGAATGTCGGACATCAAATCGTCGAGATTGCAGGCGCGCCCGACAAGTTTGGCAAGCGCCTCGCGCGTCACCGCCGACGGCGACGCAAAGATCGCCGCCTCGACTCGCCCCATCCACTCGCGCCAGCGCACCGCCTGCGGGAGGTCGGAAAGGTCTGCGTCAAACAGCGACTCTCCATCGCGCCGCGTTGTGCGACGGCCGGGCGGCGCGCGCGCTTCCCGGGGCGCTGCAACGTCAGGGCGAAACGCTTTCATCGACCGCATGGCGGCGCCCCTCTCATCACAGTCCGTAGAGGCGAAAATTGGCGCGGCCGGAGAGTTCGCGCACGGCGCCAAGCTCAACAAGCCGGTCGAACAAACGCCGCGACGCGCGATCGGACAGACCCGCCGCCTTCGCCGCGCGCGACGCCGAAACGCAATCATCCGAAAGCAGCAAATCGACGACACGCACCGCTCTTTTGGCGCGCAATTTCGGCGCGTGACTCAACAATGTTTCCGAGCGACGCCACAGTTCGCCGGCAAGCGCGTATGCCTCTTGAGCGGCGAGCGCCATGGCGCGCGCGACGCTTGCAGACCAATCGACATCGCTTGGCCTGGGGCGGCGCCCCGACGCGGTGCGCATTGAAGGATGTGTGATCGTTGTCGCCAGGAGCGGCAGCGGCGCCGCCCACGCGAAGCGTCGCGCCAGCACAAAATCGGCGAGCCACAAGGCGAAAAATTCCGCGTCAATTTGCGGCGCGTCGACCAAGATTTGCGCCGCCTCAGCGCTCACACGCGCCGCCGCGGTAAGCGGATTTGCACACGTCAAATTCTCGTACATGAGCGCGGCGCAATTGATGTCGTGCGGCAGCTCGAGACAATCGGCGGCGACGCGAAAATATTGTGCGTCAGGCCGCCGCGGACACGTTGCGAAAAGACGCCAGAGGCGATGCAGGCGCGCGCCCGGGCTCAGTGCGGCGTCAAAACCGGCGAGATGCTCGGCGTCGCGCAGCGCCGCTTCATCTTCGCGTAGGCGCGCCATCGCTGCGCAACCGGCGGCGGCGCGCAAAGCGAGGCGCTGACGCAGGATGCCGACGAAGACCTGTTCAGCGCCGTTTGCTCCGACGTTTTTGCCGTCGCTCGAAACATCGGCGCCGGAGCGCAAAATGTTGTCGAGGAGCGCGAGACTGACCCCCGCGGCAAATGCGACGCCAGCCGCGGCGTCAGGGTCTTCGCCACGGCGCGTCCGTACGCGCGCCCACCGCGGAAACGGCTGAGTTTCGCGGGATTTCTGAGGGCCTGCCGCGGTATCGTTTTGGATCCGCGCAGGCCGATTCTTCATCTCTTGCGACGGAGATTGAGTTTCGAGAAATGCGTCCGAATCAAATTCCAACATGCAAGAATCATAGGCCCGCAACGGGTCCGGCGACAAGTCGCGACGGCGCTTTGTCACGAATTTTCGCGCCCGATCCGCCGCACTTGTCTGTTCATGTCCATGTCCGATAATGTGCGCTTATCGGACATGATTCGAAACCCGAGCGCTGCCGGGCGTGTCGCTCGCTTTTAATCGCTGGACAGCGTTCCGAGGCGTCGGATTTTTCGCCTCCGTTCACCCTCTATTCCTGGACGCTCACCCTTAATTGCTGGACGGCGCGCCCCGCCCGGAGAGAGTGTCGGACAGCCATAATTTGTGGGATTGGGCGCTCGGCGCGGCGGGACCGCGCATAATTTCGCAATGCCGATTCACAATTCATGGGACAAGCCGCGCCGAAATTTGTGGCACTCGCGCATAATTTATGGAACTGCGCTGCA
>JBPFDX010000085.1:0-23788 GCA_051061385.1 Methylocystis sp. | reverse complement strand
ATGCTGGTGACGGCCGACAATCTCGTGCAGATGTTCTTCGGCTGGGAGGGCGTCGGCCTCGCCTCCTACCTGCTGATCGGCTTCTGGTATCAGAAGCCCTCGGCCAACGCCGCGGCGATCAAGGCCTTCGTCGTCAACCGTGTCGGCGACTTCGGCTTCGCGCTCGGCATCTTCCTGGTGTTCCAGCTCACGCAGTCCGTCGGCTTTCCCGAGGTTTTCGCCGCGGTTCCCGGCCTTGAGGGCAAGCCTATTCATGTCTTCGGCATGGATGTCGATGCGCTGACGCTCGCCACCTTCCTGCTGTTCGTCGGCGCGATGGGCAAATCGGCGCAATTCCTGCTGCACACCTGGTTGCCGGACGCCATGGAGGGCCCGACGCCAGTCTCGGCGCTCATTCACGCCGCGACGATGGTGACGGCTGGCGTGTTCATGGTGGCGCGCCTTTCGCCGATTTTCGAATATGCGCCCGCGACGCTCGAATTAGTGACGCTGGTCGGAGCGGTGACGGCCATGTTCGCCGCCACGGTCGGACTCGTGCAGAACGATATCAAGCGCGTCATCGCCTATTCGACCTGCTCGCAGCTTGGCTACATGTTCGTCGCGGAAGGCGTCGGCGCTTACAGCATCGGCGTCTATCATCTTTTCACCCACGCCTTCTTCAAGGCGCTGCTCTTCCTTGGCGCGGGCTCCGTGATCCACGCCATGCATCACGAGCAGGACATGCGCAACATGGGCGGCCTGCGCAAGGACATTCCCTTCACCTTCGCGATGATGGTCATCGGCACGCTGGCGCTCACCGGCTTCCCGTTCACCGCCGGTTTCTATTCCAAGGACGCGATCATCGAGGCGGCCTACGCGGCGAGCAAACATCATTACATGGCGATGTTCGGCTTTGTCGCGACCGTGGCCGCCGCCGGCCTGACCTCGTTCTACTCCTGGCGGCTGGTGTTCATGACCTTCTTTGGCGCCCGTAAGGAGCATGCCGTGCATACGGACCATGCGGATGAGGAGCCTACGGAAGCATCGGCCCATGCGCATGGCGATCAAGCCCATCACGACCACGCGCACGACCACGGCCATGGTCATCACGCGCCCCACGAGTCGCCGCTTGTCATGCTGGCGCCATTGGCCGTGCTCGGCCTCGGCGCGCTCGGCGCGGGGATCGTCTTTGGCAAATACTTCATCGGCCATGATTACGACGAGTTCTGGAAGGGCGCGCTCTTCACCGGCAGGGACAATCACATCATCCATGAGTTCCACGACGTGGCGCTCGGCGTGGGGCTTGCCCCGACCGTGGTGATGGCGCTGGGTTTCGCCGTCGCGCTCTACGTCTATGTGCTGAAGCCCGGAACCGCGCAGGCGCTGGCGGGAGCCTTCCCGCGGCTGTACCAGTTCCTGCTCAACAAATGGTATTTCGACGAACTCTACGACTTCCTGTTCGTCCGGCCGGCGTTCGCCATCGGCCGGCTGTTCTGGAAGGGCGGCGATGGCGCGATCATCGACCGCCTCGGGCCTGACGGCGTCGCGGCGCGGGTCGCCGACGGCGCGCGACTCGCCGTGCGTTTGCAGACCGGCTACGTCTATCATTACGCCTTCGCCATGCTCATCGGCGTCGCGGCGGTCGTCACCTATTTCGTCGCCGGAGGGCTGCGCTGATGTTCGGTTTCGGCATTCTCTCCGGGGTAACCTTCCTGCCGCTCGTCGGCGTCGCCTTCCTGCTCACGCAAAAGGGCGACGATGAAGCGAGCCTGCGCAACATCCGCTGGGCGACGCTCGCGACCACGCTCGCCACCTTCGCCTTGTCACTCGTGGTCTGGTCGGGATTCGATACGACGAGCGCCGCCTTCCAGTTCGTCGAGCAGAAGAACTGGTTCGGTTCGGGCCTCGTCTACAAGATGGGCGTCGACGGCTTCTCGATGCCTTTCGTGCTGCTGACGACCTTCCTGATGCCCATCGCGATTCTCGCCTCATGGGACTCGGTGCAGAAGCGTGTCAAGGAATACATGATCGCCTTCCTCGTGCTCGAGACGCTGATGATCGGCGTCTTCTGCGCGCTCGACCTCGTGCTGTTCTATCTGTTCTTCGAGGGCGGACTGATCCCGATGTTTCTCATCATCGGCATCTGGGGCGGCAAGCGGCGCGTCTATGCGAGTTTCAAATTCTTCCTCTACACGCTCGTCGGCTCGCTCCTCATGCTGGTCGCGATTCTCGCCATGTATGGGAAGGCCGGCACGACCGACATAACCGTGCTGCTGACGACCGATTTCCCCAAGGAGATGCAGACCTGGCTCTGGCTCGCCTTCTTCGCGTCATTCGCGGTGAAGATGCCGATGTGGCCGGTGCATACCTGGCTGCCTGACGCGCACGTCGAGGCGCCGACGGCCGGCTCGGTGATCCTCGCGGCGATTCTCCTGAAGATGGGCGGCTACGGCTTCATCCGCTTCTCGCTGCCGATGTTTCCGAACGCCTCGACCTATTTCGCGCCGCTCATCTACGCGCTGTCGGTGATCGCGATCGTCTACACCTCGCTCGTCGCGCTCGTGCAGGAAGACATCAAGAAGCTCATCGCCTATTCGTCCGTCGCGCATATGGGCTATGTCACGATGGGCCTCTTCACGCTGAACGCGCAGGGCATGCAGGGCGCGATCTTTCAGATGATCTCGCACGGCTTCGTCTCCGGCGCGCTGTTCCTTTGCGTGGGCGTCATCTACGACCGCATGCACACGCGCGAGATCGCGGCCTATGGCGGCCTCGTCAATCGCATGCCGATCTACGCCTTCGTGTTCATGCTGTTCACCATGGCGAATGTCGGCCTGCCCGGAACGACGGGCTTCATCGGCGAGTTTCTGTCGCTGACCGGAACCTTCCAGGCGAATAGCTGGGTGGCGCTGATCGCGACGAGCGGCGTCATCTTCTCCGCGGCCTATGCGCTCTATCTCTACCGCCGCGTGGTCTTCGGCGTTCTGGAGAAGGCGAGCCTCAAGACGATCACCGATCTGACGCCGCGCGAGATCGCCATCTTCACGCCGCTGGTGCTGCTGACGATCTACTACGGCGTGCAGCCGCAGCCGATTCTGAGCGCGACGCAGGCCTCCGTCGACAATCTCATCCAGACCCATACGGCCCTCATCGACGCGATTAAGCTCGCGGCCGCTGGTCATTAACGGATCGCTGACGATGCCCTTTTTCGTTCAACTCGCGCATCATTTTCTTCCCGAGACCATTCTCGCGGTCGGCGTGATGGTTCTCATCCTGATCGGCGCATGGCGCGGCGAACGCGGCTTCGGCCTCGTCGACGAGATGGCGGTCGGCATTCTGGGTCTAGCGCTGGTCACCATCGCGCTGTCGAGCACGCCGGACACGAGCGTCTTCGACGGCGCCTATATCGATGACGGCTTCTCGCGCTTCATGAAGGCGCTGACGCTCATCGGCGCCATTGCCTCAATCCTGATGTCGGTCGACTGGCTGCAGCGCAACGGGCTCGAGAAATTCGAGTATCCCGTGCTGATCATGCTCTCGACGCTGGGCATGCTGCTGCTGATCTCGGCCGATAACCTCATCGCGCTCTATCTCGGCCTCGAGCTGATGTCGCTCGCGCTCTACGTCATGGCCGCCTTTGCGCGCGACGACGGACAGTCCTCCGAAGCCGGGCTGAAATATTTCGTCCTCGGCGCGCTCTCTTCCGGCATGATGCTCTATGGCGCGTCGCTGCTCTATGGCTTTGCCGGAACGGTGTCCTTCGCCGGCATCGCCGCCGTCGTTTCGACCTCGGCGCCGATCGGCGTGATCTTCGGACTGGTCTTTGTTCTCGCCGCCCTCGCCTTTAAAATGTCGGCCGCGCCTTTCCACATGTGGACGCCCGACGTCTATCAGGGCGCGCCGACGCCGGTCACCGCCTTCTTCGCTTCCGCCGCCAAGATGGCCGCCGTCGCGATCACCGCGCGCCTCGTCGTCACTGCCTTCCCGGGCGTGAAGGATCAGTGGCGCCAGATTGTCGTGTTCATCTCGATCGCGTCGATGCTGCTCGGTTCTTTCGCGGCGATCGGGCAGGAGAACATCAAACGGCTGATGGCCTATTCCTCCATCGGCCACATGGGCTTTGCGCTGATCGGACTCGCGGCGGGCGACGAAGCGGGCATACGCGGCGTCGCGATCTATCTGGCGATCTATCTCATCATGACGCTGGGGACTTTCGCGGCCATTCTCGCGATGCGCGTCCAAGGCAGATATGTCGAGAATGTCGCCGATCTCGCCGGGCTGTCGCGCACCAATGGATGGATGGCCTTTTTCCTGGCGATGCTGATGTTCTCACTTGCGGGCGTTCCGCCGCTTGCGGGCTTTTTCGCCAAATATTACGTGCTGCTCGCCGCGGTCGACGCCGGCCTCTTCGGCCTCGCGGTCACCGGCGTCCTGGCGAGCGCGGTGGCGGCCTACTATTATCTGCGGGTCGTCAAGGTGATGTATTTCGACGAGCCGGCGCCGGCTTTCGATCGCGCGCCGATGGCGCTGCGCGCGGTGCTCGCCGTTTCGACTCTGGCGCTGCTCGGCTTTTGGGTCTATCCCACGCCGGTCATGGACGCGGCTGCGGCGGCGGCCAAATCGCTTTTCTAGGAAGGAAATTCGCGCGTGGAGTTGGGATCACTGGCGCGCGCCCACGGCGTGCGCCTCCTCGCGCTGGAAAGCGTCGATTCAACGAATGACGAGGCCCGCCGCCTGATTGAAGCGGGCGAACGCGGGCCCGTCTGGGTCGTCGCGGCGCGGCAGACGCGCGGCCATGGCCGTCTCGGACGGGAGTGGATCTCGCCGGCCGGCAATCTTCATGCGAGCTTTATTCTCAGCGATTTCGGCGAGAACGCCGTCGCGCCGCAGCTCGGTTTCGTCGCGGCCGTCGCGGCGCTGCGCGCCTTGCGTGCGGCGACAGGCGACGCCGACCGTTTTGCGGTGAAATGGCCGAACGATCTTCTGCTCGGGGGAGCCAAGCTCGGCGGGATTTTGCTTGAGAACGTCGGCGTGCCGACCGGCGACGCGCGCACGCCGCGCGCCTCTGTCGCGATCATCGGCATTGGCGTCAATTGCGTCGAGGCGCCGCGCGACCTGCCGTTCGAAGCATGCGCGCTGACCTCGATCGGTCCCGGGGCGCCGCCCGCGGCGACGCTCTTCACGCATCTTTCCGACGCGCTGGTCGAAACCCTTGATCTTTGGCGCAGCGGCGAGGGTTTCGCCCATATTCGCGAGGCGTGGCTGGCCGACGCCGCCTATGTCGGCTCCCACATCAAGGTCGAGCTGCCGCGCGAGACGGTCGAGGGTCGCTTCGAGACGATCGACGCCACGGGCCGGCTCGTTCTGGCGACGCGCGACGGCGCGCGGGTCGTCGAGGCCGGCGACGTCTCGCTCGGCCCGCGCCAGACCAGTGCGGGAGGCGTCGCATGACGACGCCCGAGGCCGACCTCGTCTTCCTGCCGCTGGGCGGTCTGGGCGAAATCGGCATGAACATGGCCCTCTATGGATATGGGCCGCCGCAGAAGCGCAAATGGCTGATGGTCGATTGCGGCCTTGGCTTTCCGGGGCCGGAAATGCCCGGCGTCGACCTGGTCTTTCCCGACATCGCCTTCGTCGAAAAGATCGCGCGCGATCTCGTCGGCATCTGCATCACCCATGCGCATGAGGATCATATCGGCGGGCTCGCGACCCTGTGGCCGCGGCTCAAATGCAAGGTCTTCGCGACGCCCTTCGCGGCAGGCCTCCTCGAAGTGCGGCGGCTGAACGAGCCCGGCGCGCCGAAGATCGACATCGCCCTGACGCATGCCGGCGCGACGCTCGACCTCGATCCGTTCCAGGTCGAATATGTCGCGGTCGCGCATTCGATTCCGGAAGCCAATGCGCTGGCGATCCGCACGCCGCTCGGCCTGCTGCTCCACACCGGCGACTGGAAGATCGATCCGGAGCCTGGCGTCGGAACGCGAATCGACGAGGCGCGTCTGAGGGCGCTCGGCGACGAGGGCGTCACGGCGCTTATCTGCGACTCCACCAACATCCTGCGCGAAGGCGACAGTTTCTCGGAAGCCGACGTCGCGCGCACGCTGCGCACGCTGATCGCCGAAGCGCCGGGCCGGGTGCTGGTGACGACTTTCGCGTCGAATGTGGCGCGGCTGCGCGCCATCGCCGAGGCGGCGCAGGCCTGTGGGCGCACCGTCATCGTCGCGGGCAGGGCGATGGATCGCGCCATCCAGGTCGCGCGCGAATGCGGCTATCTCGATGGCCTGCCGGGGTTCCACCCGCCGGAATTGCTGCCGACTCTGCCGCGCGACAAGACGGTGGTCATCGCAACGGGCAGCCAGGGCGAAACCCGCGCCGCGATGGCCCGCGCCGCGTCGAACGATCATCCGGCGATCAAGCTCGTCGCGGGCGACCGCGTGATCTTCTCCTCGCGCGTCATTCCCGGAAATGCGCGCGACGTCTTTCGGGTCATCAACAATCTTTGCGACATCGGCGTCGAGGTCATCACCGACCACGATCATCTCGTTCATTGCTCGGGTCATCCGCGCCGCGGCGAGGTCGCGCAAATGTACAAATGGGTTCGCCCGCAGATCGCCGTTCCGGCGCATGGCGAGTCGCATCATCTCACGGAACATGCGGCGTTCGCGAAGGCGCATGGCGCGTCGCAGGTTGTCTCGGCGCGCAATGGCGACATCGTGCGCCTGGCTCCCGGCGCGCCGGGCGTGATCGGCGAAGCGCCGCACGGGCGTCTCATGAAGGATGGCGATGTCGTCATCGCCGAGGACGACAGCGCGGTGCGCGACCGCGCGCGGCTTTCCTTCGCGGGCGTCGTTTCCATCGCGCTCGCCGTCGACCGCAAGGGCGAGCTGATTGGCGATCCGGACGTCGTCTTCGCCGGCGTGCCGAAACGCGGCAAATTCGGCGAAGACATGGGCGAAGTCATCGACGAGGCGCTGTTCGCCGCATTCGAGGGTCTGTCGCGAGGGCGACGCCGCGACGCCAACGCCGTGTCAACGGCGATCGAGCGGGCCGTGCGCGGCGCGGTCTCGTCGGTCTGGGGCAAGAAACCGACGGTGCATGTGATGGTCGTCGCCGCCTGAGCGCGCTAAAGACGCGCTGAGGCGATCGCTTTAGAAGGCGTAAAACTTCTGCGTCTTGCCGTCGATCGTCGTGATCGTGAATCCGCTGACGTAGAAGCAGTCATGCGCGCCGGGCAGCTTGAACTTGTCGCCCTTGTTCATGACCTTGCCATAGACCTTGGGGTCGTTCGGCGCGGCGCATTGGCCGCCGTCGATCGCGACGGCTTTGACGGCCACCTTGTCCTTCTTGACCTTGCATTCGACCTCGCCGTCGAATTTCTTATTGCAATCGAAGGCTTCATCTCCCGCCCAGGCGATCGCCGGCGCAAAAAGAATAGCAGTGAGAAGCAGAATTTTTTTCATGAATTGCTCCATCATTCGCTGAGCAGGCGCGTCGAATGGCGCCTGCGAAACGGGGGGCCCGCTTGCCGGCAGGCAGGCAGTTTTTCCAAGCACGGCAGCATAAAAATTATGTGACAATGTCCGGCCTTCGCTCTGGCGAAGCGGTCGCCTTCTTTTCGGTCGCGGCGGCGGCGCCGGGCGGATACGCTGGGCCTGGAGCGAATCGCGCATGGACGGCAGGCCCACCTACTATGAATTCTTCGCCGGCGGCGGCATGGCCAGGGCCGGGCTCGGCGAAGGCTGGCGCTGCCTCTTCGCCAATGATTTCGACCGTAAGAAAGCGGAGAGCTACCGCGCCAATTGGGGCGGCGAAGAGCTTCATGTCGGCGACGTGGGGGAGATATCCACAGGGCAGTTGCCGGGGCGCGCCGATCTCGTCTGGGCGTCATTTCCCTGTCAGGACCTGTCGCTCGCCGGCGCCGGCGCGGGATTGAAGGGCGAAAGGTCCGGAACGTTCTGGCCGTTCTGGGAGCTGATGAAGGCGTTGCGCAAGGAGGGCCGCGCCCCGCCGCTCATCGTGCTCGAAAATGTCTGCGGCGCGCTGACGTCGCATGGCGGCAGGGATTTCATCAAGATCTGTGAGGCGCTGGCGAAGGAGCGCTACAGATTTGGCGCGCTGGTCATTGACGCGGCGCTGTTCGTTCCTCAATCGCGCCCGCGGCTGTTCATTATCGCTGTGCGTGAGGATGTGGCGGTTCCGGTTTCTCTCCTGCAAAGCGAAGCAATCCAGAGCCGCGGTTTGTTTCACACGCGCGCGCTTGTCGCTGCGCATGAGCGTCTGCCGAAAGCGCTGCGCAACAACTGGCTCTGGTGGAATTCGCCGGCGCCGCCGCTGCGCAATACGACGCTGATCGACATCGTTGAAGACGCGCCGACTGATGTGTCGTGGCATAGCGCCGCCGAGACGCAAGCGCTGATCGCCATGATGAGCGAGGTCAATCTCGCGAAGATCGCCGAGGCGAAGCGCGCCGGGCGCAGGATGGCGGGAACGCTGTACCGCCGCACGCGCTATCAGAATGGCGAAAAAATCCAGCGCGCCGAGGCGCGTTTCGACGAGGTCGCGGGCTGTCTGCGCACACCTGCCGGCGGCTCTAGCAGGCAATATGTGTTGGTCGTCGATAAGGGCAGGGTGCGCTCGCGGCTGATGTCGGCGCGCGAGACCGCGCGCCTGATGGGACTTTCGGAGGAATATGCGCTGCCGGGAACCTATAGCGACGCCTATCATCTTACGGGCGACGGCGTGGTCGTTCCGGTGGTGCGGCATGTCGCGGCAAATCTATTGGAGCCCTTGCTCAACGCTTCCATCGTGTTGGAGGCGGCTTGAGCCCCCTCCCTGACCCTCCCCCGCTTCGCGGGAGAGGGAATCATCCCCATCGGCGTTGCCGCGTTCGCTGCAATCTTCATGACGGGCGCTCTCCGCCCCCTCTCCCGCAAGCGAAGCGCAGCGGGGGAGGGCTGGGGAGGGGGCGCTCGATTTGACCAGGAAAGAAACCCCGGCCGAGCGTTCCGCCATCATGCGCGCGGTGAAGGGGCGGGACACCTCCCCCGAAATCGCGGTGCGCGCGATCTTGCGAAAATTCGCGCCGGGCTACCGGCTGCATCGCAAGGATGTCGCGGGCAATCCCGACATCGCTTTCGTCGGCCGCAAGCTGGCGATCTTCGTTCACGGCTGCTTCTGGCACGGCCATGACTGCCCGCGCGGCGCGCGCAGCCCTAAGGCCAACGCCGATTACTGGCGGGCGAAGATCGCGCGCAATCGCGCGCGCGACGCCGCGCATCGCGAAAAGCTCGCCGAACAGGGCTGGAGCGCGCTCACGATCTGGGAATGCGAATTGAAAGACAGCGCCGCGGTGGAAAAGAAGCTGCGCGACTTCTTGGGGTAGTGGCGCATGCCTCCCCCGCGCGGGGAGGTCGCGCCGCAGGCGCGGGCGGGGGCTTTTCACCCCACCCGGTTCGCTTCGCGAACCACCCTCCCCATCAAGGGGAGGGACGCGCCCTCAATCCTTGGCGCGCTCGACATAGGCGCCGTCTTCCGTCTGGATGACGACGCGCGTGCCCGGCTGAATATGCGGCGGCACCATGACGCGCGCGCCATTCGCCAGCTTCGCCGGCTTGTAAGAGGACGAGGCGGTCTGGCCCTTCATCGCCGGCTCTGTTTCGATGATCTCCAGCGTCACGCGGGGCGGCAACTGAATTCCAACGGCCACGCCGTTGAACATGGAGAGGATGCAGACCATGCCCTCCTGCAGCCACTGCGCCTGATCGCCGATCACATCGGCAGGCACGAGCACCTGCTCGTAGCTCGCCTGATTCATGAAGTGATAGCCGTCGTCGTCATTGTAGAGATAGCTGAAATCCTGATCCTCGACGAAAGCGCGCTCCACCTGCTCGGTCGTCTTGTAGCGGTCGGAGACTTTGACGCCGTCGGAGAGGCGGCGCATGTCGATCTGCGTCGTCGGCGTGCCCTTGCCCGGGAAAAAACTTTCGGCCGTCAGGACCACATAAAGCTGCCCGTCGTCTCTCTCGATGATATTGCCTTTGCGAATCGAACTGGCGATGACTCTCACGTCGGTATCCCTTATTGCCGGCCTGGTTTATGAACGGCGGTAAGACCATATTTCGGGCGCGCCGGCAATCCGGGGCCCGCCTCGCGGGAGGCCTCATGACGCGCGCTTCGCCCTGGTGGGCTCGGGATGTCTACGCCGACCGCAAGCCCTTTCTTAAGGCGCGCATGGCGGTCGCCGCCGCCATCCGGCGCTTCTTCGCCGCCGAGGGGTTCGCCGAGGTCGAAACGGCGGCGCTTCAGCTGTCGGGCGGGAATGAAACGCACCTTTCCGCCTTCGACACCGAAATGATCGGCGCGGGCGGCGAGCGCAGCCGGCTGTATCTCCACACCTCCCCGGAGTTTTCCTGCAAGAAGCTGCTAGCGGCGGGCGAGGAGCGAATTTTCACCCTCGCCAGGGTCTTCCGCAATCGCGAGCGATCGGCCCTTCACCATCCGGAATTCACCATGCTGGAGTGGTACCGGGTCGAGGCGCCGACTCTGCGGCTGATGGAGGATTGCGCCGGACTGCTGGCGAGCGCGGCGCGGGCGGCGGGCGCCAGCGATTTCGCCTGGCGGGACCGCGTCTGCGATCCTTTCGCCGAACCCGAGATCATCGGCGTGTGCGACGCCTTCGCAACTCACGCCAGCATCGATCTCGCGGCGCTGCTTGACGATCGCGATGGGCTCGCGCGCGCCGCGGCGCGCGACGGCATAAGAGTCGTCGAAGACGACAGCTGGTCCGATCTCTTCAGCAAGATCATGTCCGAAAAGATCGAGCCGATGCTCGGCCGCGATCGACCGACGATCCTGACCGATTATCCCTTGAGCGAGGCGGCGCTCGCCCGCGCCAACGCAGACGACCCGCGTTTCGCCGACCGTTTCGAACTCTATGTCTGCGGCGTCGAGCTCGCCAATGGCTTCGCGGAATTGACCGACCCGGCGGAGCAGCGCCGGCGCTTCGAGGCGCAGATGCGGGAGAAGCGCCGCATCTATGGCGAGACCTATCCGATCGACGAGGATTTTCTCGCAGCGCTGGCTGAGATGCCGCCGGCCTGCGGCGTCGCGCTCGGCTTCGACCGGCTCGTCATGCTGGCGACCGGCGCCGATCGCATCGAGCAGGTGCTGTGGACGCCTGTGGCGGAGCGCGGCTCGGCGCTCTAGTTCATTCAAATGAACGACGTAAAGCTGGCGCGTACGTCCTACGCTCACAGCGACGTCCATATTGGCGCCATTTGGCGGCGAACGCGGGCTTTATGCGCGCGCAGGCCGCGCATGATTTCGTGGAGGGCGCAATGGGCCTTAACTTATTGCTGAAATCCTTTGTGGCGATCGCCATGACGATCGCGACAGCCGCCTTGGCGCAACAGAAGGAAGCGCCCGCGGCGCCGCCCGCGCCCATCACGACCTTCGACGATCAACTCGTGAAAATCGCCGAACAGGCGCCTGGCTTCGGCGGCATGTATTTCGACGAAGCGGGCGCGCTGCAGGTCTATATGAAAAACGCCGCCGAGCTGCGCGGCGCCGACGCGATGAAAACCGCGCGGGCGCAGGTGACCTCGGCGATCAGCAGCGTGCTCGGCGCCGATTTCCTGGCCCAAGACGCCGCCCGCAAAGGCCGCGCCAGGGAGCCGAACATCATCAAAGGCGATTACGACGTCCTCGAACTCGCCCGATGGAAGAAGAGCCTCAGCCCCGCGCTCGACGGCCAGGAGATCGTCTTCGTTGATCTCGACGAGCGCCGCAATCGGGTGACCGTCGGCGTCGTCGGCGACCCGTCGCGCCAGAGATTCGAAGCGCTGGCGAAGTCGCTCGGCGTGCCCTTCGAAGCGCTGATCATCGAAGAGACGCAGCCGATCCGCTTTCACGCGTCGTTGCGCGACAAACGCCGCCCCGTCCCCGCCGGCGTTCAGATCGAAATCGACACCGGCGTGTTCGCCTTCAAGATCTGCACGCTCGGTTTCAACGTTGTGCGCAACGGCCGCGACGGCTTTATCACCAATTCTCACTGCACGAAGAATCGCGGCGTCAGCAATGACGACGATTTCCATCAGCCCAATGATCCGCTGTTTTCGGGCAATAAGATTGGCGACGAGGATAGGGACCCCGCCTATTTCACTGGCGGCGTCTGTCCCTCGGGCAAGAAATGCCGCTTCAGCGACAGCGCCTACGCCGACTACCGCATCGACCGTGGTCGTTTCGAAATCGCGCGCACGACGAACAATACCGGCTCGCGGACGATCAACGGTTCACCGAGCTCATTTCTGATCGTTAGCGAGACGCCGGATTCGGTTGTAGGGATGCGGCTCAACAAGGTCGGCCGCACGACGGGCTGGGCCTTCGGCGACGTGCGATCGACCTGCATCGACGTCAATGTCGCCGACACGGACATCCGGCTCCTGTGCCAGAGCCGCGTCGGCCGCGTGAGCGGGACGAACAAGCTGACGGACAATGGCGACAGCGGCTCGCCGGTGTTCTCGATCCTGCCGACCGGCAGTCAGGCGAGCCTGCACGGCATCCTCTGGGGCGGACCGGACGACGGCAGTTCCTTTGTTTTCAGCCCGATGAGCCTGATCGAGCAGGAACTCGGACCGCTGACCACCTTCACGGCGCAGCAGCCGCCTCCGCCCCCGCCGCCGCCGCTGACCCCGCGCGAAGAGTGCCTGCTGGAATGCGCCAGGGAGCGCGACGCCTGCCTGGCGGAGGGCGGTTTGGGATCGCAATGCATTCCGGCCTTTCGCCGGTGCCGGGAGCAGTGCCCGCCGCGGTAGGCGCCGGCGCCCACGGGTGGGCGGATCGGCCGCCGCTCCGCGGGGCCGGTTCCGCTTCCAAAATTCCCCGCCTTGGGGTAAGAGACGCTGCATCGCAACAACAGCCAGCGTCTCCTGTTCCGGCCGTCCATCGGCGGCCGCAGAGGCGGTTGTTTACTCAGGCCGGCCCTTTCCACATGAAGCTGCGCAATATCGCCATCATCGCCCACGTCGACCATGGCAAGACCACGCTCGTCGACCGCCTGCTCCAGCAGTCGGGCGCCTTCCGTGAAAACCAGCGCGTCGCCGAGCGCGTGATGGATTCCAACGACCTCGAAAAAGAGCGCGGCATCACCATCATGGCCAAGGCGACCTCGATCGCCTGGAAGGACGTGCGCATCAATATCGTCGACACCCCTGGCCACGCCGATTTCGGCGGCGAGGTCGAGCGCATTCTCTCGATGGTCGACGGCGCGATCGTGCTCGTCGACGCGGCCGAAGGCCCGATGCCGCAGACGAAATTCGTCGTCGGCAAGGCGCTGAAGATCGGCCTCAAGCCCATCGTCTGCGTCAACAAGGTGGATAAGCCCGACGCCCGGGTGACGGAAGTCGTCAACGAGGTCTTCGACCTTTTCGCCGCGCTCGACGCCAGCGACGAGCAGCTCGACTTTCCGATCATCTACGGCTCGGCCAAGCAGGGCTGGATGGCCGAGGAGCCCACCGGCCCGCAGGACGGCATGGCGCCGCTGTTCGATTTCGTGCTCAAACATGTGCCCGAGCCCAAGGTTGAGGACGGCGGCTTCCGCATGCTCGGCACGCTGCTCGAAGCCAATCCCTATCTCGGCCGCATCATCACCGGCCGCGTCTTCGCCGGCAGCGTGAAGCCCAACCAGCCGGTGAAGGTGCTCGACCGCACCGGCAAGATCGTCGAGCAGGGGCGCGTCTCGAAAATTCTCGCCTTCCGCGGCATCGAGCGCCAGCCGATCGAAGAGGCGGAAGCCGGCGACATCGTCGCCATCGCCGGCCTCGAGAAATTCAACGTCGCCGACACGCTCTGCGCGCTCGACGTGAACGAGCCGCTGCAGGCGCAGCCGATCGATCCGCCGACGCTCTCCATGACCTTCCTCGTCAACGATAGCCCGCTCGCGGGCACGGAAGGCGACAAGGTCACGAGCCGCATGATCCGCGCGCGTCTCTTCAAGGAGGCCGAGGGCAATGTCGCGCTGCGCGTCGAGGACGCGCCGATGGGCGACGCCTTCATCGTCTCCGGCCGCGGCGAGTTGCAGCTCGGCATTCTGATCGAGACCATGCGCCGCGAGGGTTTCGAGCTTGGCGTGTCGCGCCCGAAGGTCGTCTACAGGAAGGACGAGAACGGCGACATTCTCGAGCCGATCGAAGAGGTCGTCATCGACGTCGACGAGGAGCATTCGGGCGTCGTCGTGCAGAAGATGAACGAGCGCAAGGCCGAGATGATCGAGATGAAGCCTTCGGGCGGCAATCGCCTGCGGCTCGTCTTCCACGCGCCGACGCGCGGCCTCATCGGCTATCAGGGCGAGCTTCTCACCGATACGCGCGGCACGGCGATCATGAACCGCCTGTTCCATGAATATGCGCCCTATCGGGGCGACATTCAGGGACGCCGCAACGGCGTGCTGATCTCGAACGATCAGGGCGAGGCCGTCGCCTACGCCATGTGGAAGCTGGAAGATCGCGGCCCGATGATGATCGAGCCGGGCTGCAAGGTCTATCGCGGCATGATCGTCGGCGAGCATACGCGCGACAATGATCTCGAGATCAATGTCCTGAAGGGCAAGCAGCTCACCAACATTCGCACGCAGTCGAAGGATGAGGCGGTGCGCCTGACGCCGCCGATCCAGATGACGCTGGAAAAGGCGCTGGCCTATATCGAGGACGACGAGCGCGTCGAAGTGACGCCGAAATCGATCCGCCTGCGCAAGGTGTTTCTCGACCCCAACGACCGCAAGAAGGCGAAGGGCAAGGCCGCGCTGGTGGAGTGACGGGCTTCAGAGCGCGTCATGCCCGCGCTTGTCGCGGGCATCCACGCGGCGCTGCGCGCGAGCCGTCCCAAGCTTCCAGCCCGTTTCTACTGCAGCCCCACCGGATCGACGATTCCGCGCGGGCAGCCGGGGTCCGTCGCCGGCGCGGCGGCCATGAGGTCGGCGAGCCTGCTGTCCGGCTTGACGTCGCCGACCAGTCCGATGGTCATCTCGACAATCAGATTGCGGCCGGCGTCTCGCTTGCAGGCGACGCGCACGCGATCGGCGGCGCCGTCGCCGAATGTTTCATTGAAGGCCGCTTTCAGCTCTTCGCGCGTGATCTCCTTTCCGACATGCGCCGCGAAAAGCTCCCGAACCTTGGAGCTGTTCAGCTGCGACACCAGCGCGAGCGTCCGCGAGAAATAGGCGTCCGCCGCGCCGCCCGGAAAGCACGTGCCATGCTTGATCCACTCGTGCCGTTCGAGCAGCGACATCGTTCCCGGCATGACTTCCGACAGGGCGCTCTTCGTCGCGCCGGAGAGTTCAGGCTCGGGCAGGCTCTCCCATCTGTTGTCCTTGTCGATCGCGATAATGTCCGAAGCGACGTTGCAATATTGTTGCTTCGGCCAGAGTCCATGCAGCGTAAAATGCGTCGCGTCGAAGCGGTCGGGCTTCTGCGTTTCGCATTCTCTCTTGTCGGGCTTGCCTTCGCAAAAGGCCGGCTGCCAGCTCACCGCAAGGATGTAGTCGGGCTTCTGGGCGGGTTGGCCGCCGCCGCTCCCGCCACCGCCTGGCTCTTCTGCGCCGCCATTCCCCTGCCGCCCGCCGCCATCGGCAAGCATCGCCTCGCCGCATCCGACCGCGACCCAGCGGCGCGCCGGACGCGCGTCAGGCACCTCGATGAGAAAATGCGTAGCGTCCGGCTTGTTCTTGGCGCGCAGCGTGTAACGCTGATCGGGCTTGACGCTGACGTCGCCCGGATTGGCGCCGGTTCTGATGGATTGAAGCGCCGGACAGGACTGGCGGGCGAGGAAGGTTCCGGACGCTGGCGTCTCGGCTAACGCCTGAGGCGCGACAAACAACAGCAACGAACACAGCAAGGACAAAACAGCAATTTTGCGCAAGGCGATGACTCCAAGAAATAAATAATGCGCTGAATGTTAGCGCCGGGCCATCTATGCGGACAAGCCTCCAATGATTGCTTCACGCGCCCACGCGCAACGACGGCTGGATGACGATGACAGGGAGCTCGACCAAGCAACCTCATCCTCAGGAGCTTGCGGAGCAAGCGTCTCGAAGGACGAGGCTGCGTCGGGCTTCCAGACAAGCCGGCGCGACTTTCCAGGGATTGCGCTCAACGATGTGCTGTACCATATTTTGGTATCCAAGAGTTGGAGCCATCCGCCATGGCGAAGAACACGTCTATCGTGATTGGCGATCGCCTCGCCGCTTTCGTCGAAAGCCAGGTTGCCGAGGGGCGTTATGGTTCTGCGAGCGATGTCGTGCGAGCAGGGCTGCGCTTGCTGGAAGAGCAGGAGACCAGACTGGCCGCGCTGCGCGCCGCCTTGGTCGAAGGCGAGGAGAGCGGTGCGGCGACGCCCTTCGATGTGGAGGCGTTCATCGCACGCAAGCGCGCAGAAGACGTTAAAGGATGAGCCGCTGCGCGCTTACGCCCAAGGCGCAAGCGGACCTTGACGACATCTGGAATTATACAGTCGCGCAGTGGGGCGCCAATCAAGCGGAGAAATACCTTCGCCAGCTCGCGGAAGCGATGGCCTATGTCGCCGCCGATCCTGAACGAGGCCGCGCCTGCGACGAGGTGCGCGCCGGCTACCGGAAGCATGCGGTCGGCGCTCATGTGCTGTTTTATCGCAATGCGACAGAGGGCGTCGAAGTCGTCCGCATCCTGCATCAACGCATGGATTTTCAGCGTCATGTTTGAGTGCTGAAGTTCAGCCGCTTTCCTTTGCGCTTTCCAGCGCCTCCCGCAGCTTCGCCAGATCCTCCGGCAATTCGCTCTCGAACAGCATCTCTTCGCCGGTGATCGGATGCTCGAAGCCGAGCGTCGCCGCGTGCAGCGCCTGACGGCCCAGATGCTCGACGGCCTCTCGCGCGTGCGGCGTGAGTTTCGCGACCTTGGTCTTGAATCCCGCGCCGTAGGTTTTGTCGCCGATCAGCGGATGGCCGATATGCGCCAAATGCACGCGGATCTGATGCGTGCGGCCGGTCTCGAGCTGGCAGCGCAGCAGCGACGCGACGCCATAATCCTCGACCTTCTCCCAATGCGTGATCGCCTCGCGGCCGCGCGCTTGAGGCACAACCGCCATTTTCTCACGCTGCGTCGAATGGCGGCCGAGCGGCGCTTCTACCGTCCCATGCGCGCGGTCCGGAACGCCCCAGACGAAAGCCAGATATTCGCGCGTCAAATGCAGCGTGCGGCCGTGGTCGGCGAAGAGGCGCGAGAGGCCATGATGCGCGGCGTCGGTCTTGGCGACGACGAGAAGCCCGCTCGTATCCTTGTCGATGCGATGCACGATGCCGGGCTTCTTCACCCCGCCGACGCCGGAAAGGCTTTCGCCGCAATGGGCGATGAGCGCCTTGACAAGCGTGCCGCTCTCATGCGCGCTCGCCGGATGCACGACGAGCCCGGCGGGCTTGTCGATCACGAGAAGATGCGCGTCTTCATAGGCGATATCGAGCGCGATATCTTCGCCCTGCGGCTCGGCCGGCGCGGGCGGCGGCACGTCGAGTGCGACCCGATCTCCCGCGCCGAGCTTCTTCGCCGGATCGCGGACCGTTTCGCCGCCGACCGCGGCGCGGCCGTCCTCGATCAGCGCCTTGATGCGGCTGCGCGAGAGATGCGCGGCGACGATCTCCGGCTGTTCGGCCAGAAAGCGGTCCAGCCGCGCGCCGGCATGTTGCGGCGCAGCGAGAAATTCGAAGCTTTCGCATGCGTCAATTTGAGGCGGAGCCTTGACGGTCATTCCAGTTTTTTTCCGCGCGCCCGCGCGCGCATGATATGAGGGCCACGGAAACGCAGGCGTGGCGCGAGCGGAGGCGTGAACCTTCGCCATACTGCGCATTGAATAACGCCGCCCAAGGGAGGCTCTTCCATTAGCGACGCCGAGGCTCCGTTCTGCGCCGTCATTGGCGCGGGCCCCGCCGGACTTTTCGCCGCCGACGCGCTTGCGCGCGCCGGCGCGCGCGTCGTCATCTATGAGCACAAAGCGAGCCCCGCGCGCAAATTCCTGATGGCGGGGCGGGGCGGGCTCAACATCACCCATAGCGAAGGGCTGGAGCGCTTCATCTCGCGCTATGGCGCTGCGGCCGCGCGGCTCGCGCCCTTCATTCGCGCCTGGCCGCCGCAGGCGCTGCGCGACTTCTGCGCGGAGCTTGGGGAGACGACCTTCGTCGGCTCGAGCGGCCGAGTCTTCCCGGCGAGCTTCAAGGCCTCGCCGCTGCTGCGCGCCTGGCTCGCGCGGCTGGCGCGGCTTGGCGTCGTGATCGCGACGCGGCACGCCTTCGCCGGTTTCGCGGAATCCGGGGCTCTGCGCCTGATCGGTCCCGATGGCGAATTCACCCGCAAGGCCGACGCGCTGGTGCTCGCGCTCGGCGGCGCCTCCTGGCCGCGGCTCGGCTCGGACGGCGCCTGGGCGGCGCGGCTCGGGGCCGAGGGCGTGCGCGTCACGCCGCTCGCCGCCGCCAACAGCGGCGCGCTGATCGAATGGAGCGCGATCTTCCGCAGCGACTTCGAAGGCCAGCCGATCAAGACGGCGCTGTTGCGCCATGGCGGCTCCTCTGCGCGCGGCGATGTCGTCGTCACCCGCGCCGGGCTCGAGGGCGGGCCGGTTTACGCGCTCTCTTCGCAGCTGCGGGAGGCCGCGCAAAAGGACGGCGAGACGACGCTGTCGATCGATCTGCGCCCCGACACGAGTCTCGAATGTCTGACGCGCAAGCTGTCACGGCGTGCGCAGAAGCAGTCGCATGCCAATTTTCTGCGCAAGGCCGGATTCTCGAAAGTCGAGATCGGCCTGTTGCGCGAGGCGCGGCCGGACGGCCTGCCGCGCGACGCCGATAGCCTCGCCGCCTTGATCAAGAACGCGCCGCTCGCCGTCACCGGCGTCGCCGGCCTCGAGCGCGCCATCTCGACGGCAGGGGGCGTCTCCTTCGACGAGCTCGACGACAATCTGATGCTCAAGAAGCTGCCCGGCGTTTTCGTCGCCGGCGAGATGCTCGACTATGACGCGCCGACGGGCGGCTATCTGCTGCAGGCGGCCTTCGCCACCGGGCTGGCCGCGGGACGCGGCGCCGCCCGTTACCTGGGACTGTCTCTCGATCAGCAGACCGCGCCGCCAGAATCGGATCAGGCGGGCTTGTCGCCCCGCCAGTCGCCGAACGGGCGCGACCCGGAAGCGTCGAACAAATACAGCCTGTAGACTTCCGGCTCGCCGCCCTCCATGCCGGGCGAACCGGCGGGCATGCCGGGCGCGGCGAGGCCGACGGCTTTCGGCCGCTCCTTCAGGAGTTGCGCGACCGCCTGCGGCGGAACATGGCCTTCGACGATGTAGCCGTCGATCTCGGCCGTGTGGCAGGAGGCGAGCCTCTCAGGCACGCCGAGGCGCTTCTTGACCGACTGCATATCGGCCTCGACGATCTCCTCGACGACATACCCGGCTTCGCGCATGCGCGCCGCCCATGCGCCGCAGCAGCCGCAGGTCGGGCTCTTGTGCATCGTGACTTTCGTGGCGCCTTCGGCGCGCGCCCATCCGGCTCGGAAAGCGAGACCCGCCGCGCCGAAGCCGCCAATGCGGAGAGCCTCGCGTCGGGTGAAGAGGTCATTCGCCATGCGCGGCGGTCCTTTCGCGTTCATGAGCTCTCGCGCCTTTCGCGCTTCTGGGGCTCGGTTTGAGTTGCAGTAGTATGTCGGCGCCGCCGACGAAAGCGGCAAGGTTGCTCGCGATCCAACGCGACGACATTCCCCGGAAGGCGCACATGAGCCAAGTCGCCATTAGCCCACAGACTGTCGACGGATCGCTGGGGGAATTCTCGCTTCTCGGCGGGCCGCTTCATAGAATTGGCGTTCGGCTCGGCCTTGTGCGGCCGGGACCGAATACGCTGCCCCTCGGAATCGTCCTCGGACTGAGCTCCTGGATTATTCTCAGCGCCCTGGCGGCGCTGGAAGGCGATCGCGGAGAGTACTTTTCGCTCTCGGTGATCGGGGGGCATGTTCGATTGCTGGCGGTCATCCCGCTGCTCTTCCTCTGCGAGACCACTTTCGACCGGCAGGCGCGGGCGTTTCTGACCACGCTCATGCGCTCCGGCGTAGCGTCGAGCGCTGCTCTACCCGCCTTGCGGGCCGAAATTCGAAACGTCGCACGCTGGAGTAATTCCTGGATCCCCGACGCGGCTGCGCTGGCGGCGACGGCGCTGATGTCGCTTTTTGCGGCTCAGCTTCATCTGTCCGGAAAGACCGCAGCCTTCGAATCGACCAGAACCCTGGCGCTCATGCCGCTTGCAGGCCTCTGGTATTGGCTCGTCTGTCTGCCGCTGTTTCGCTTCCTCGCTTTTCGCTGGGCTTGGCGGCTCTTGCTTTGGTGGCGTTTCCTCTGGCGTCTCTCGCGTATGGAGCTTTGCCTGACCCCGACGCATCCTGATGGCGTCGGAGGTCTCGGCTACCTTGAGGTCGTCCAGACGCATCTCGCGCCTTTGGCGCTCGCCATCTCTATGCTTGTCGCCGCCGGCTTCGCCGAAGAAATTTCGGCCGGCGCTTCGTTCGACCCGGCCTATTTTGCGACCGCCGTCATCGTGATCGCGGACGTCCTAATTTTTCTCGGCCCGCCCTGTCTCTTCGCCCTCAAGCTGATGGAGTGCAGGGAGCGCGGACTGCGCGAATATACCGTGCTCGCCGCCCGATATGTGCAGGATTTCGAACGCAAATGGTTTGATGATGCGCCTCATGCGCGAGAACCGCTGCTGGGCACGCCGGACCTGCAATCGCTTGCCGATCTCGGCAACAGCGTCGGAATCGTGCGAAATATGCGCCTCGCGCCGGTGAGCATACGCCTTTTGGCGACCATTCTCGTCGCGGCGTTGCTGCCGATGACGCCGCTCTTGCTGTTCGAATATCCTGTGGCCGAGATGGCTCAGAAGCTCTTCATGAAGCTGACGGGGCTTTGACAGGCGTGCTGGCGTCTGTTGCAGGCGCGGCATTTGCCTCCAAGCCCAAGGCGCATATGCTGCCGCTATGCTGCCGTCGCCCTTCTGGTCGGAACTCTCGCTGCGCGACATGCGCGCGCATGACATGACTCGCGTCATCGCCGTTCTGCCGATCGCGGCGGTGGAGCAACACGGGCCGCATCTGCCGCTCGGCGTCGACGCGATGATCATGGAAGGCTGCATAGATCAAGTCGCGGCGCGCCTGCCCGAAGATCTCGAAGCCGTCTTTCTGCCGGTGCAGAGCGTCGGCGTTTCGCCAGAGCACCGCGACTTTCCCGGCACGCTGACCCTGACGTACGAGACCGCCGCGCGCCTTCTCGCGGAGATCGCCGAGAGCGTCCTGCGCGCGGGCGTGAAAAAGCTGGTGCTCCTCAATTCACACGGCGGCAATTCGGCGCTCGTCTCGCAGACGGCGCTCGAGCTGCGCGCCCGCTTCGGAGCGCTGGCGGTCATCGCCTCCTGGGCGCGCTTCGGCTATCCCGACGGACTGTTCTCACCGGCGGAGCTGCGCCATGGAATCCACGGCGGCGAGATCGAAACGTCGCTCATGCTGGCGTTCCGGCCGGACCTCGTCGACATGGCGCGCGCCAAGAACTTCCCGCCGGCGACGCTCGATTTCGAGCGCGATTTCGCCTGGCTGCGCGCGGATCGCCCCGCCGGCTTCGGCTGGATGGCGCAGGACCTCTCGCCTGCCGGCGCGATGGGCGACGCATCCAAGGCCAGCGCCGAGAAGGGCGAAGCGGTGGCGGATTACTGGGCGACGGCTTTCGTCGAACTGTTGCGCGACGTCGAGGCGTTCGATCTGACGCGGCTCAAGAGCATGGACGACTGAGCGTCACGCCGCCGTCGCCGTCCAGGGATAGGTCCAAGTCTCGGTCAGCGTTCGCCCATGCGCACGCAAGAACAGCCGAAGATCAGCGGTGTTGCCCGGCTTCACCGAGACGTCGAAAAGCGCTCGCAGCCCGTCGATATGCGCGTTGGCGGCGACGCTAGCGCGCAGCACGCGCCCCGCGTTCGTCGTCGCCACTGCTTCGACCTGACTGGGATCGGCGACGTAATAGGAGAGATCGCCGCCGGCGAAATCGACGATAAAGCGATGCGCGTCGGGATCCACGGGCTCGGACGATCCGAGCGCCCGCGCCGGCGCCTCGAACGTGTTGACCACCATCCCATTGGGCGCGAGCCGCGGCATGTCGAGCCCGGCGGTGATTCGATAGGCGTAGACGAACGGCGCGCCAGGCTCCGGCGATTTCGCCGGGGTCCAGCTCGCAACAATATTGTCGTTGGTCTCGTCGCGCGTCGGCAGTTCGATGAGTTCGACGCGGCCCTCTCCCCAGTCGCCGATGGGTTCGACGAAATAGCTGGGGCGATTTTCATAGGCGAGGTCGAGATCCTGATAGGACTCGAATGTCCTGTCGCGCTGGAGCAGACCGAAGCCGCGATTATTGTTGTCCAAAAAGGACGAGATCCGGGCGCGCGGCGGATTGCCGAGCGGGCGCCACAGCCATTCGCCCGCGCCAGTGTGGACCAACAGCCCGTCGGAATCGTGCAGTTCCGTACGGAAACCGTCGCGCACCCGCCGATCGTTTTCGCCGGTCAGATACATCGACGTGAGCGGCGCAAGGCCGAGCTTCATTCCTGCGCGCCGCGGAAAAAGCGTCGACTGAACGTCGAGCGTGCTTTCCTGTCCGGCGACGAGATCGAATTTGAAGGCGCCCGTCGCGGCGTCGCCGTCGAGCAGCGCGTAAAGGGTCGCGCGATTGCTCCCCTTCTCGGGCGTTTCGATCCAAAACTCGCGGAAGAACGGAAAGCTCTCGCCGTCCATGCCGGCGTCGACGCAAAGCGCCCGCGCCGAGAGCCCGTATTTCTGATCGCGGCCGAGAAAGCGAAAATAGCTCGCGCCGAGGAACGAGATCACCTCGTCGTGCACATGCGGGTCGTTGACGGGGAAATGAAGGCGGAATCCGGCGAAGCCGGTGTTCACCGGGGGCGCCTTTTCGACCTTGAGCCGGCCGTAGTCGAAGAGCGTCGGGGAATAGGGAATAGGCGTCGCGATGCCGTCGCGAATCATATTGATCGTCACGGGGCGACGATAGAGAAAGCCGAGATGGAACGTCTCGAGCCGGAAGCCGCCGTCCAAGCCGGCGAAGATATCATGCTCGCGCTTGAAGCGAATCGCCCGCCAGGTGTCGAAGTCCAAAGCGTCGAAAGGATCCGGCAGTCGCGGAGGGAGCGTGGCGTCGAAGGGCGCGAGCGCAAGGTCGCTCGCCCGCTGCACCACATGGTCGAAGCCGAATCGCGGCGGAGCAAGGTCGGGGGCCGCCTGCGCTTTGAGCGCGAATTGCACGCCGATCGCTGAGAGCGCCCCCGCGAACTGGCGCCGTGTTAATCGCGTCATTCCCGCATCCAAGCCAGGATCTTGCCTTCTGATTGACCGCTTGCGTGCTGCTCTAGCTCTATCGTTTCGGTCGCGCAAGCAGCGGCCGCTTGAGGCGGCGGCGCGCCAATAATGCATCACGCGCCGAAAAAATAATCGCGTCGCCCAAAAACCGCTTGTAACCGCGGCAAAAGCGCGTATCTACGTCCTTGCCCAAATCGCACGTGCCTGTGGTCGTGTGTCGGTAGGCGGGGATCCGGACAAGAGGCCGGTCAACCGCCAGCGTAGAACCGGCAGCCGGAGGCGAACCGGCGAACTCCGTCTCTGCGGAGGATCGCGACTTAAAGCAACGACGGACCGGGCTTTTTCGTCTCTGTCGACCCTCCAAAGGTCGGCGTACCGAAGAGGCTTGTCTTTCTTGCCGGGCG
>JBPFDX010000084.1:0-13931 GCA_051061385.1 Methylocystis sp. | reverse complement strand
CTTGAAATCGTGCCGGGTTTGATCGTTTCCCAGCACTCAGGCGAGGGCAAGGCGAACCAATATTTCCTGCGCGGCTTCAACCTGGACCACGGAACGGATCTCGCGTTCTATCTCGACGGCATGCCGCTCAACATGCGCACGCATGGCCACGGACAAGGCTACGCCGACACCAATTTCCTGATGCCCGAGCTGCTGTCCTCGATGCTGGTGCACAAAGGGCCCTACGCCGCCGAGGATGGCGACTTCTCGTCGGCCGGCTCCATCTACATCCAATACATCGACAAGATCGATAAGGGCTATTTTTCGGGAACGGGCGGCAGTTTCGGCTATGGCCGCGGGTTCGCGATCCAGCCCTACAAGGACATCTACGGCGGCGACGCCTATGGCGCCGTCGAGATGAACGTCTACAACGGCCCCTGGGAGCGAAGCGACCAGATCCGGAAGATCAACAGCGTGTTGCGCTGGACCCGCGGCACGCAGAGCGACGGCCTGTCGCTCACCGCGATGGCTTACGCCAACCGCTGGTATGCGACAGACCAAATTCCCATGCGCGCCGTCAACGCCGGCCTGCTGTCGCTCTGGGGCACGCTTGATCCGACCGACGGCGGCGACACGACGCGTTTCTCGCTCTCCGGCCGCTGGAGCCAGACAGAAGGCAATCACTACTCGCGCGTCGAAGCCTATGCGATCCGCTCCACGCTGGAGCTCTACAACAACTTCACCTACTACCTCGCGCATCCGGATATCGGCGACCAGTTCCGCCAATTCGACCGTCGCACGATCGTCGGCGTCAACGCACAGCACGGCATCGCCTGGAACTCCTTCGGTCTTCCCGTTCAGACGCGGTTCGGGCTGCAGGGCCGCTATGACGACATTCGCCTTGGCCTGCAGGAAAGCTTCCGCCGCAACATGTACGATGCGATCCGCAACGATTACGTCGGCGAGGGCAGCATCGGCATCTGGACCGATACGACGGTCAGTTGGACGCCGTGGCTGCGCACGGTCGCGGGCGCGCGCGTCGACCTCTATTCGGCGGCCGTCAAATCGATCCAGACTCTGGCGGACGCCCCCAAGGTCTTCAACAGCCAAGGGCTGCCGGTTTTCCTGTGGACGGGTCCATTCAACGGCGGTCAGAAGGACGCCGCGATCTTCAGTCCGCAGGCGTCGATCATTCTCGGTCCCTGGTACGCGACGGAGATGTTCCTGAATTTCGGCGAAGGATTCCATTCGACCGACGCGCGCGGCACCGTCCAGAATTTCGCCAGCGCGGAAATCGGCGGCATTGACGGGTTCGACCTTGACAGCTTTTCGGTCACGGCGCGCATTCCGTTGCTCGTGAAATCGCGCGGCGCGGAAATCGGCTGGCGCACGAAATTCATCGAGGGACTCGATTCGAGCCTCAGCCTGTTCTGGCTCAATCTCGACTCCGAGAACCAATATGTAGGCGACGCCGGCACGACGGAATTTGGCCGACCGAGCCGCCGCTACGGCATCGAATTCGCCAACCACTATCACCCCGTGTCCTGGATCAGCTTCGACGGCAATGTGGCGCTGGTGAACACGCGCTTTCGCGGCGTCGATCAATTCGCCTGGCTCGGCTATGCCGAACTGACGACCCCCGAGACGCTGCCTTACGGGACCTTCCTTGGCAACGCCCCCGGCAATTTTCTCTTCAACGCGCCGGCGATCGTGGCGATGGGCGGCCTTGAAATCGGCGAGGCCACGGGCTGGTTCGGCGGCATGAAATACCGCTATTTCGGGACCCGCCCATTGACGCCCGACGGATATCTCACCTCGCCCGCCACCGGCACTTTCAACGCGCGGCTCGGCTATCGCTGGGCCGACGGCTGGCGCATTCAGATCGACGCGTTCAACATCTTCAATTCGCGCTCCGATCAGATCACTTACGGCTACGGCTCGCTGCTGCCGACCGACCTCCTCTACCAGCAATGCGCCGCCGGCGTGGCTCCCGGGGCGGTCTGCGGGGTCGGCGTGATGGATCGCCACTTCAAGCCCGTCGAGCCGCCGGCGGTGCGTTTTACGATCGGCGGCCCGATCAGTTTTGAGTCGCTCCCCGACTTTTCCGCGCCCCTGCGTGTCGTGCCGGATTGATGGCGTTCAACCCGTTTTGCGCTGCTGCATATAGCTGCGCAGGACGGCGTTGAGGCGCCGCTGATAGCCTGGACCTTGCGCCTTGAAATAGTCGATCAGGTCTTGATCGAGGCGTATCGAGATCGCCTGTTTTTTTGGCGGCGTGACGACCTCCGCCTTGCTCCAGTCGATCGGCTCAAACTCCGCCCAATCGGGATCGGCTGCGACAGCGGCTTCGATCTCCGCGTCAGTCATTTCTCGTTTCTTTGTCCCTCGGCGCGCCATTGTTTCATGATGTGACGCCGATGCGATCTTTGTAGATTTCACGCTCGTTCTTTCTGGCCATCCGGGCCGAAATGATGCGGATGCGGCCGTTTCGTTCGGTGTAGATCACAGCGATGATCCGGCCTTGAGCGTTGCCCAGCCCCGTCCAGCGAATCTCTCCAGAACGGTCTGACCGAATTCTCAGAAAGGGTTGATCGAACAGGCGTATGGCTTCTTCGAACAAAATGCCGTGTTTTTCTGCGTTGACTGCAGCCTTCCTTCGATCCCATTCGAAGCCGGCAGAGTTCCTTATCGTCACAATTCATGTTCCGTCCGCACGGACAGCGGCGGCTGAAGTCAATCCGCCGGGGAGTGCAATTGTATATACACATGTAAATCGTCGTCAAGGACGCATCCTCAACTCGCTGGGTCGGTGTGATAATGTCTTCTTCCAAAGGGCTTGATCGTGCGCTTTTCGCCTTCCTTCCTCGATGAGATCCGGGCGCGCGTTCCCGTCTCGGAGGTCGTGCGCCAGAAGGTGAAGCTTCGCAAGGAAGGCAAGGAATGGCGCGGGCTGTCGCCCTTCAACGCCGAGAAAACCCCCTCATTTTACGTCAACGACCAGAAGATGCGCTGGTTCGACTTCTCGGCCGGAAAGAACGGCAACATCTTCGATTTCGTGATGGAGACTGAGGGGCTCTCCTTCCCGGAGGCGGTCGAGAGGCTGGCGGCGCTCGCCGGCCTCGCGCTGCCCGTGGAGACCAAAGAGCAGCAGGAACAGGATCGGCGACGGGCGACGCTGAGCGAGGCGCTCGAGGAGGCGGCGGTCTTTTTCGAAAAGCAGCTCGCGGGCTCAGCTGGGCGCGAGGCGCGCGCCTATCTCGACCGCCGACAGATTTCCCAAGCCTCTCGCGAAAAGTTCCGCGTCGGCTTTGCGCCGCCCGAACGCCATGCGCTGCGCGATCATCTCGCCGCCAAGGGCGCAAGCGTTGAGACGATGATCGAGGCTGGCCTGCTCGTCCATGGCGAGGATATCGCCGTTCCCTATGATCGGTTTCGCAACCGGGTCATGTTTCCGATCTGCGATCGCGCCGGTCGGGTCATCGCCTTCGGCGGGCGCGCCCTGGAGGCGGGCGCACAGGCCAAATATCTGAACTCGCCCGAAACGCCGCTCTTTCACAAGGGCGCGACGCTCTACAATCTGCACAACGCCCGCAAGTCCGCGCATGAGACCGGCGCGGTGATCGCCGTCGAAGGCTATGTCGACGTCATCGCGCTGACCGCCGCCGGATTCCCCAACGTCGTCGCCCCGCTCGGCACGGCTTTGACCCCCGAGCAATGCGCCCTGCTCTGGCGCCTGGCCGAGGAGCCGATTCTCTGCTTCGACGGCGACAAGGCGGGATTGAAAGCGGCTTTCCGGGCGGTCGATACGGCGCTGCCGCTGATTGGCCCCGGCCGTTCGCTGCGATTCGTCCTCCTGCCCGACGGCCAGGATCCCGACGAACTGCTGCGCTCGAGCGGCCCCGAGGCTCTCGGCGAAGCTCTGGGCCGGCCGCTGCCGCTCGTCGATCTTCTTTGGATGCGCGAGACCGACGCGGCTGCGCTCGACACGCCCGAGCGTCGCGCCGCGCTTGAGCGGCGAATGCGCGAAATCGTCGGCGAGATCAGAGACGACGACCTGCGGCGTCATTACCTCCAGGAGCTGGCGCAGCGGCTCGACAGCCTCTTTGGCCGAGGTCAACAGCGACGATTTCGGCGCGCCGACTTTGCGCCGCGCAAGTCCGACGGACGCAGGCGTTCCGCAGACGCTGCGCCTGTGACCATTGGCCCGGCGCTGGCGAACTCGCCGCTGTTTCGCGGCGTCAAGGCCGGCATCGCCCCTCGCGAAGCGCTTATCTTGCTGATTTTGATCAATCATCCAGATCTGATCGACGCCCACGCGGAGGATCTGGCCACGCTTGACCTCGACTCCCACGACGCCAGCGCCCTTCGAGACGCTCTCCTGCGCTTCGCCGAGCGGGGCGACTCCGACAAATCCGAGCTCCGAGAGTTCCTGGCGTCGCTTGGACTGGAAAGGACCGTCGCCCGCCTCGAGGCGATGGCCGCCCATGCGACGCTATGGAGCGTGCGCCCCGAGGCGGCGGCCGCCGACGCCGGCGAAAGCCTGCGACAGGCTTTCGTCTTGCATCGCAGATCATTGGCGTTAAATAGAGAGTTGCGCGCGGTGCAAGCTATGCTCGCCGACAACCCCAACGAGCGGGATTATGCGCGGCTGAAGGATATTCAAACCCAGTTGTCAGCGCTAGATGGCGCAGAAGCAGCGGTGGAAGGATATGGATCGCTTTCCGGCCGACCTTCGCGCAATTTGTAGATTCGCGTGGGTTAGCGCCACCGCGAAGAGGGGACGGGATTCGCGCCATGCGGCGGCGGCGCGAGGATTATTTGCGGTCGGCCGGGCTTTGCGCCCACCTGCCGCGCTCTAGCTTGGAGAGGGGCGGCCTCTCTGGCTTATTTAGGAAACTTGCGCCTTGCCTGGGTCGGAGGAGCCGATCCGGGCCGAGGCGCTTGGAGCTTCTGGATGGCGAAGAAAGACGAAGACAAGGTCGAGAACGAAACTGTGGCGGCGACGGAAGCCTCCGACGGGCCGCTTCTCGATCTCAACGACGCCGCCGTCAAGCGGATGATCAAGCTCGCGAAAAAGCGCGGCTTTGTCACCTATGCGGAACTGAATGCGGTGCTGCCGTCCGAGGAAGTCTCGTCGGATCAGATCGAGGACGTCTACGCGATGCTCTCGGAAATGGGCATCACCGTCTCGGAGGGCGACGACCCGGACGACGTCGAGGCTGAGGAACAGAGCGCCGACGAGGAAGAATCGGAAGGCGGCGAACTCGTCGAGAGCCCGCGCGCGACCGCCGTGGCGACACGAACCTCAGAGCCCGCCGACCGCACCGACGACCCCGTGCGCATGTATCTGCGCGAGATGGGCTCGGTCGAACTCCTGTCGCGAGAGGGCGAGATCGCCATCGCCAAGCGTATCGAGGCGGGACGCGAAGCGATGATCGCCGGGCTCTGCGAGAGTCCGCTCACCTTCCAGGCGATCATCATCTGGCGCGAGGAGCTGGAAGCGGGAAAGGTCCTGCTGCGCGACATCATCGATCTTGAGGCGACCTACGCCGGGCCCGAGGGCAAGGCGACGAAGACGGCCGAGGCCCCCGCTACGGGGGACATGGCGCCGGCGACGGCGCCGCGCACGCCGCCCGCCGGACTGGGCGAGGAAGCCCCGCCAGCGGAAGAGAGTTTCGAGGAAGAAGACGACATGGAAAATTCCGTGTCGCTCTCGGCGATGGAATTAGAACTGAAGCCGAAAGTTCTCGAAACTTTCGCGCGCATCGCGGACGCGTACAAGAAGCTGCGCCGACTTCAGGATCAGAACGTCGAGAACAAGCTCAAGAATGAGACGCTGACGCCCGCGCAGGAACGCAAATACAAGACGCTCAAGAAAGAGGTCGTCGCCGACGTCAAATCGCTCTCCTTGAACCAGAACCGCATCGAAGCGCTGGTCGAGCAGCTTTACGACATCAACAAGCGGCTCATCGGCTATGAGACGAAGCTCCTGCGCCTCGCCGACAGCCACGGAGTCATGCGCGAAGACTTCATCGACAAGTTCCACGGCTCGGAGCTCGACCCGAAATGGGTGATGCGCGTCGCGAAGCTGGGCTCGAAGGGCTGGAAGGAATTCGTCGCCAACGACAAGGAGCGGATCAAGGATCTGCGCGGCGACATTCATGCGCTGGCGACTGAAACGGGGCTGGAGATCTCCGAGTTCCGCAAGATCGTGCATAGGGTGCAGAAGGGCGAGCGCGAGGCCCGGCAGGCGAAAAAGGAAATGGTCGAGGCCAATCTGCGTCTCGTGATCTCCATCGCGAAGAAATACACCAATCGCGGCCTGCAGTTTCTCGACCTGATCCAGGAAGGCAACATCGGCCTGATGAAGGCGGTCGATAAGTTCGAATATCGCCGCGGCTACAAATTCTCGACCTACGCCACCTGGTGGATTCGCCAGGCGATCACCCGCTCGATCGCTGATCAGGCGCGCACCATCCGCATTCCGGTTCATATGATCGAGACGATCAACAAGATCGTCCGCACCTCGCGCCAGATGCTGCACGAGATCGGACGCGAGCCGACTCCGGAAGAACTTTCCGAAAAGCTCGCCATGCCGCTTGAGAAAGTGCGCAAGGTTCTCAAGATCGCCAAGGAGCCGATCTCGCTCGAAACGCCGATCGGCGACGAGGAGGATTCGCACCTCGGCGATTTCATCGAGGACAAGAACGCGGTGCTGCCGATCGAGGCCGCGATCCAGTCCAATCTTCGCGAGACGACGACGCGCGTTCTTTCTTCGCTGACGCCGCGCGAAGAACGCGTGCTGCGCATGCGCTTCGGCATCGGCATGAACACCGACCATACGCTCGAAGAAGTCGGCCAGCAGTTCTCGGTGACGCGCGAGCGCATCCGCCAGATTGAAGCGAAGGCGCTGAGAAAGTTGAAGCATCCGTCGCGGAGCCGGAAGCTGCGGAGCTTCCTGGATAATTGACGTCCTGCCTGCAGGCGCCGGATGTGCTATGGTGCGCGCATGAACCCGCACTTGCGACCCGCCTCCTTTCCGCTTTCCACGCAAGCCGCCGAGGGCATGCCTCGGCGGTGCTGGACCGTCGCCGAGATCGAGGAGATGGTGCGCGTCGGCATTATCGACGAAGACGAACGGTTCGAACTGATCGGCGGCGAGGTCGTGCCCATGTCGCCCAAAGGGGCCCGACATGAATGGATTAAAATTGAGCTGAATCGATTCTTGCAACGTGTTGCGCCAGAACATCTGACCATCGCGCCAGAAACAACCCTGCGTCTTGACGCCCGAACATTCGTAGAGCCCGATTTCTGCGTCTTTCGTCGCGATCTCGATCTGAAGGCGCTCGACGGCGCCGCTGTCCTGCTCGCGATCGAAGTCGCCGATTCAAGCCTCAGTTACGACAAGGGCCGAAAGATCGGCATCTACGCCGCCTATGGCGTTCGAGAAGTCTGGGTCGTCGACGCGATCCGCGCGGTGACATGGGTTCATCGCCACTTGGGAGCCGACGGCTATGCCGAGGTCCAAGAATTTGCTGCCTGCGAGCAGGTGACGCCGATGCTGGCGCCCTCGCTAGCCGTTCGCCTCTCCGACCTTGGCATAGAGCCATCGACTGAGCAGGCCTAACATCCGGCGGCGGCCGACGCTCTCACGAACAGACCATTGTTTACGCCTCGACATATTCCGCAACACCGCTAGGCGGTGGTATGGGCAGCCCATCCGCTTCGAGCCCTTCGATATGGAATCGGATCGCTACTCGCAGTTCCTCTTCCACCTGGGTCACCGTTCGGCCTGTCGCGATGCAGCCCGGCAGGTCCGGCACATAGGCCGAATAGTTATCTCCAGCCTTTTCGATCACGACTGCGTAGCGCATCACCGTTTCTCGACCAAAACCAGCCGTCCTCCTCCAGCAAACGGATCACGTCCTTCTATATCTCTTCATTCTCAATCCGCGAATTCTTCTTCGTGTCGGGCATCGTTACGTAGACGATGAGCGAAACAAAAATCGCGGCGCTCGCGTAATAATAAAACCAACTCTCATGGCCCTGCGCCTTGAACCAGAGCGCCACATATTCCGCCGAGCCGCCAAAAAGCGACACTGTCGCCGCGTAAGGCAAGGCGACGCCGGTGACGCGGATCGCCGCCGGAAACAGTTCCGCCTTCACCACGGCGTTGATCGAGGTGTAGAGCGCGACGATCAGCCAGGCGCAGCAGATGAGCGCGAGGGCCATCCATGCGTCGCGCGCATTCTGAATGGCGGTCAGCAGCGGCGCGGTGAAGACCATCCCCAGCACGCCGAAGGCGATGAGCATCGGACGACGGCCGATGCGATCCGAAAGCGCGCCGTAGATCGGTTGCAGGAGCAGCGCAAATATAAGCGAACCCGCGGAAATCCACGTCGTCTCCACATCGCTCAATCCGGCGGAGAGCTTGAGAAACTTCTGCATGTACGTCGTATAGACATAGAAGGCGATGGTGCCGCCGAGCGTGAGGCCGACGACGACCGCGGTCTCTCGCTTATGCGCGAGCAGCGCGCGAAGCGAACCGCGCCGCCGTTCGGCGCGTGACGCATTGAAGGCGGGAGTTTCCGCAAGATCGCGGCGCATGTAGAGCGCCACGATCGCGAGCAGCGCGCCGAAGGCGAAAGGGATGCGCCAGCCCCAGTCGCGCAGCGCCTGAGCGTCGAGCGCGACATTCTGCAGGATGAGCAGCACGCAGAGCGCGAGCAGCTGCCCGGCGATCATCGTCACATATTGAAAGCTCGAATAGAATCCGCGCCGCTTGGGATGCGCCATCTCGGCGAGATAGGTCGCGCTCGAACCGTATTCGCCGCCGAGGCTGACGCCCTGTATGAGCCGTGCGAAGAGCAGCGTCGCCGGCGCGCCGACGCCGATCGTCGCATAGGTGGGCGTGAGCGCGATCAGCAGCGAACCGAGACACATCAGCAGCACGGAAATCATCAGCGCCACGCGTCGGCCGCGCCCGTCGCCGATGCGCCCGAACACATAAGCGCCGATCGGCCGCATAAAAAAACCGAGCGCGAAAACGCCGGAGGCCGACATGATCTGCGCGATCGCGTCCTCGCCAGGAAAGAACGAGTCCGCGAAATAAAGAGAAAAGGCCGAATAGACGTAAAAGTCATACCATTCGACGAGATTGCCGACGGAGCCGATCAATATCGCCCGCAATCGCGCCGCTTCGCCCTTAAGATCGACCGCCACGTCATGCATGTTTTCTTCAGACCAATTGGCTGGCGACGTTCACCATCAGCGCGAGGATCGTCGTGTTGTAGAAGAAGGCGACGATGCCATGGATCGCGACCAGCAGTCGCATCGGCGACGAACAGGTTTCGATGTCGGCCGTCTGAAAGGCGACGCCAATGACATAGGAAAAATAGAGAAAGTCGACGTATTGCGGCATCCTGGTGTTGGGAAAATGCAGTCCGCCTCTTGCCGCCGGCGGCTCTTGCGAGTCGTGCTCTTCCTCGAAATAGAATTCATGCGCGTAGTGAAAGGCGAAGGTCAGGTGCAGGAACAGCCAGGAGTTCAGCACCGTGATGATGGTGAGCGCAACCGCCGCGCCCTTTTCCCAGCCTTCCATCGACTTCACCGAACCAAGCTCGATGACCACCGCGCCGAAGGAGGCGGTGGCGATCGCCGTCGTCAACAACAGCATCACGAAGCGGCCCTCATCGAGAATCTGGGCGCGCTCACGGATGGTGTCATGAGTGGCGCCGGCGATGAGCAGGTAAACGAGCGCGAAATAGCATAGCGCGACCACGTTCCATGCGACGAGCGCGCGTGCGACCGGCTGCATCGCCCGAGGCAGAAGCAATCCGACGATGACGCCGAGAGCCAGACTGACGAAGAGTTGAGGGCGCGCGCGGATCACACGGAACGGCGCCAGGAGCGCCGATGCGCGCCGGGGGGTCCTGGCTGGTCCTTGTCGGCCCATCGGCGCGATCCCTAGTTGCGCCGCGCCGCGACGAAACGTGCGGCCTCCGCGAGAATGTCGGTCCCCTCGCCCAGCCCGATCGCGCGCAGCGCCGCCGTCGCTTCGGCGACGAGCGAGTCGCGCCTCTCGCGCGCGGCGTCGAGGCCGAGAAGTCCGACGAGAGTCGCCTTGCCGCGTTCGGCGTCCTTGCCGGCGCGTTTGCCGAGCGCGGCGCTATCGCCTTCCGCGTCGAGAATGTCGTCGGCGATCTGAAAGGCGGCGCCGAGCGCCTCTCCGTAGCGTGTCAAGGCGCGCGCCTGCGACTCCGACGCGGCGCCGAGAATGCCTCCGGCGTCGACCGCGAAACGCAGCAGAGCGCCCGTTTTCATCGCCTGCATCTGCAAGGTTTCCTCGAGCGTGAGCGGCGTCGCCGCGGTTTCGGCGGCGAGATCGAGCGCCTGTCCGCCGACCATGCCGCCGAGCCCGGCCGCCCGCGCGAGTGCGAGCGTCAACGCCGCGCGCACGCCGGCGTCGGGATGCGTCTTCGGATCGGCGACGACGTCGAAAGCGTAGGTCAACAGCCCATCGCCGGCGAGGATCGCGGTCGCTTCGTCGAACGCCTTATGAGTCGTCGGGCGACCGCGGCGCAGATCATCGTCGTCCATCGCCGGCAAATCGTCATGCGCCAGGGAATAGCAATGAATCATTTCGAGCGCGCAGGCGGTGCGCAGCGCGGCTTCGCCGACGACGCCGAAGAGTCGCGCGGATTCGATGACCAGAAAGGGCCGCAGCCGCTTGCCGCCGCCGAGCGACGAATAGCGCATCGCTTCGAGAAGCCGCGCAGGACGGGCGATCTCGCCCCGAAGCGGCGCAGGCGCAAGCAGCGCGTCGAGCGCAGCTTCGGTCGCGTCGGCGGCGGCGTCGAGACGGCGGCGAAATTCCTCGGCGCGGGCGGCTGCATCCATGAGAGCGATATCCTCCAAAGCAAACGACAGTGGCTGCTAGCAAATTTACGGTCCGACCCCAAGGCCCGCCGGACCCGCCATTGATGGCGAAAAATCGTCGACTTCTGGTCATTTCCTCATTGGCCGACGCCTGAATGTCGCACGATGTTGTATTTTTGCGACAGCCATCGCCGACAGCTTTTATTAAGCTTTCGGCGACGCCAATGCGGCTTGCGGCTTACCCAAGCGGCCGCCGGCCGCGGCGTAGTACAGAATCTCGCGGCGCGCATATGCACGGATAGGTCAGGCGCCGCCTCGCCTGGATGCGGACGATCCAGCGTCACCCTTAAAAGGAGAAACGCATGAAGAAAGTTCTGCTGCTGACGACCGTCCTTGCGGCGGCCGCGCCGCTTACGGCGTGCTACACCCCCGGCGAACGCGCCGCAGGCGGCGCCGTGATCGGCGGCCTCGGCGGCGCGGGCATCGGCGCGCTTGCTTCCGGCGGCCGCGCGGGCGGCACGCTGGCCGGCGCGGCGATCGGCGCCGCGAGCGGCGCCGTCGTGGGCGCAGCGACCGCTCCGCCGCAGCGCTGCGCGAAGTGGGGCTGGGACTACTACGGCAATCGGGTCTGCGTCGCTTTTTACAACTACTGAGCGCTGATCTCGCGACGATTGAAACCGCAGGCCCTCGCCTGCGGTTTTTTTGCGCCTTCGCCGATGCACGGCGCTAACTCAGGCGGGCTCGAGACCGCTTGATCTCCGAAGCCGGACCGCTAATTTGAAGCACGCGGCAAAGATTGGAGAGACATCATGCCGGAAGGCTTAACGCGACTGATGATTCTGGCGACGCTCGGATTCTTTTTCGGCGCGGCGATCGTCGGCTATTACGGCGGCTAAGCCGCTAACCTGGCGTTAGCTGGCCCGGCATGAAGCCGAAGTTGCTGCACGAGCGTACGCGCCGCAACAGCTTGCGACGTGCAAATTAAGACAAAAGGCCTTGGCGACTGCTGCGTCGCCAAGGATTCAGCCTATTTACCATGTGCCAACGGGAATATCTGGCCCGAGTTCATATTGGCCAGGACCGGTTTCACACATCTCCGTTTTATAGATGACGTGATCATCGCCAGTCCAAATGACGAGGACACACGGCGATCCGGCGTCGGCTCGCACGGTCTGAGGCTCGCAGGAAAGCGTTATCGCGCCGATGATCGTGGCGTTCGGCCGCAGCGCTTTCTTCAAGTCGTTCAGCGCTTCCTGGGACGGAAGCGAGGGGGTCGAAGACAACGTCATTTGGGCAACCTCTCTTATGAAAACTCGACTGAAAAAAATATCATGAGAGGTCGTTCGATCCAAACCGCGCTTCCGCCGGACGCGCCGTTAGAAAAGCCAGCCGGTCCGTGAGGCGGGAACGATGATAACAGTCGGTTAACTCTGTTGATCTACCTGAATGCTGACGCGGCGCGATCAGGAGAGTCGATGATGGCGATCAGCAACAGCACTAAAATCGGAGTCGTTCTGGCGGTTGGCGTTCTCAGCGGCCTCTTGTCCACATTGCTTTCGCTTCTGTTTTTGGCCGTGGCGGGCTTGCTGATCGCCTGGGGCCAGAATCGACAAGGCACGGAGGCCTTTTTTGAGAGCCTCCCCTACGGCAATTACAGCGCCAAGGCCTTCTCTCGCTTGAGCGCGATCCTCTCCTAAAGACATCGGCGGACAAGCCTTTTCCGCCCGCAACAGAACGAACGCATTCTCGTCGCGATGTCGGCTGGAGCAGTGACGACGATCGCCGCCGCGCTGCATACTGGCGCAGATCTCCATCGAGCGTAGCCCGCTGCAGCGGCGTTAGAGACCTGCTGCAGCGAGTTACGTCAGCGTCAGCGCTGTCGCCATCCGATCACCGGCGGGGCGTTTCGGCGGCGCGAAGGCCGCCGCGTTCGGTAGACGCCGCATCCGCTGCAATTGCGACTTGCGATGATCGCGCCGAGCTGAGCGCGGTGCTCTGACGGTCGTCAGACATTTGCTTTTTACGGCCTCTCGCCTGCCGTCGGCGCCTGCGTCCCCAACACAACAATCCTGCGCGGCCATTTAGGCGCGGCGTCCCGCTCGCGCCGATCGAGGATTCGTGCGCGCGCAGCGGCGAAAGCGCACGGCGCAAAAGGCGCAACAGTTCTTTCTGCTGCTCGGAACATATCTACGGCACGGCAGTTATTGGATGGTCTTGACCGTGGCAATCGATAGCAGATGGAGGAGTTTCTCATGGGTTCGATCAACGACAAGGTCCGTGGCGCCGTCAATGAGACGGTAGGCTCTGCGAAGCAGGTCGCCGGAAAGGCGGTCGACTCTCCGGAGCTCGAAGGCGAAGGCGTGTTGCAGGAGCTGAAGGGCAAAGGCCAGACCGCGCTCGGCGAAGCCAAGGAAGCGATTTCCGACGTGCTGGAAGCCGGCGCCGACAAGGCGAAGGAACTCGCCAAGAGCGCCAAGGACGCCATTCACCGCGCGACCGAATAAGAGATTTCGCTCCCCCTCGTCGAGAGGGGGAGCGCCCTCCCTACAATACATGTTTTCTGTGAGACGAGCGTAGGCTCGCGCGGCGCAAGGCGTGAGCGCTGAATAGAGATTGTTTGAGGTTGAAGGCTTCGGCGCCGGCCTTACATTGACCGCTTCACGCGCGCCCCACGCCTCGATGAGATTCAATGGTGCTGCAAGAGAGGATTGAACTTTTGAATCAATTTCATAAGCTACTCATTTCATGTAGACTCTATTTCGCTTGAAGTGGGATTGTGTAGCAGTTTGGCGGTGCAAAGCAAGTCTTTCCGAGGGGGAATAGACGTGCTGAAATTGTTGAGAACTCGTGAGAGCCCATACGTTATTTGCTTCGCCAATTTTTTCCCCCTTGGGGAGGGGTCTATGCGAAGCGATGACGGATGCAGTGAGGTGGCGTCCTAGGTGTTTGGTCCCGCAGTATGATGGCGCAGATTCGGATGCCGTCGATCGGGATGGATTATGGGTGAGATACTTCACGGGAGCGCCCGCACGACAGAGGCGGTGCGTCGAGCGATACAGCATAGTCAAGAGAGC
>JBPFDX010000083.1:0-23958 GCA_051061385.1 Methylocystis sp. | reverse complement strand
CGCGCCGGTGAGGGAAGGAACGGCTCAACGCGCTCCCACTCCTCACCGGCGTCAAATCCGTCGGGTAACGCTTGGTTTTCTTCTCAATGGCGGCCATCTTGGCGCGATTCGCTCGGGTCCACATCCCCAGCTTGAATCACGCCTTATCTCCGTCGCAACCACTCTCAAACGGTCTCTAAGGACCGCAGTCCACCGCTCGGCTGCCAATGAGATTTTCATGGCAAATGCGTCGTTAGCCGCGGTCAACACAGATAGCCTATGAGCAAGCCTGTGCAGACCGGCCATACGGCAGCAGAGAGTCGAAGGTTGTTCGCGCAGATTTGGCAAGCAACCGCCCTCGCGCGCTTCGCGACGCTCATGCATCTTGTCGCCGTATCGGCACCGATAGCGGCGCTCGCGGAAAATTTTGTCACCGCTCCCGGCGCGCATGGTCTCGCGCTCTATGGCGAGCCTGCCCTGCCGAGGGACTTCGATCATCTTCCTTATGCAAATCCCGACGCGCCAAAAGGGGGGACGTTGCGGCTTGGTCAGCGCGGCGGATTTGCAAGTCTCAATCCGTTCAACGCCAGGTTCGCAGACGCGCCGCAACTCATCATCGGCAATGTGCTCGAGAGCCTCATGGTTCGTTCGCAAGACGAGCCCTATACGCTTTATCCGCTGATTGCGCAGTCGGTGGATATCGACGACGCGCGCGAGCATATCGTCTTTCACATCGACCCTCGGGCGCGCTTCTCCGACAAGACTCCCATCCTCGCGTCGGACGCGCTGTTTTCCTTCGAACTGCTCAAGGCCAAAGGCAGGCCAGGGCATCGCGCGGTTTTCTCTCAAGTGAGATCCGCGGTCGCGCTCGACGACCACACCGTCCTTTTCGATCTGACCGGCGTGAAGGATCGCGAAGCGCCGCTCGTTCTCGCCGCCATGCCGATTCTGTCGAAGAAGACCACCAATGCGGCGCGCTTCGACGAGCTCGACATGACGGTTCCTCTCGGCTCAGGCCCTTATGCGATCTCAGAGGTGAAGGCGAGAACGCGTTTGGTTCTGCGCCGCGACCCTGACTATTGGGCGCGCGACATACCGAGCCAGCGGGGACTCTTTAATTTCGATGAGATCGACGTCGAATATTATCGCGACGGCGCGGCCTTGTTTGAGGCTCTGAAGGCGGGTCTCCTCGACTATCGTGAGGAGACGAGCGCCGCGCGCTGGTCGACGGGCTATGATTTTCCCGCCGTTCGAAACGGCGCCGTCGTGAAGGAAATCTTGCGGCCCGGACGCCCGACGGGGATGGACGGCTTCGTCTTCAATCTGCGCAAAGCGATCTTTCGCGATGTGCGGCTGCGCGAAGCGATCGCCATGATGTACGACTTCGAGTGGATCATCGCCAATTTCTACGGCGGATTATATGTCCGCACGGAAAGCTATTTCGGGGACGCCGACTATGCCTCTACAGGGCGTCCTGCAAACGCGAGCGAACGCGCGTTTCTGTCGAAGGTTCCCGGCGTCGTTCGCGACGACATTCTTGAAGGCCGTTGGCGGCCGGTTCAGCACGACGGATCGGGACGCGATCGCATGGTCGCAAAGCGCGCGCAAGCGCTTCTTGCGGAGGCCGGCTATGTCGCGGTCGACGGACGCCTGCAGAAGAATGGCGTTCCCGTCGTCTTCGAGATCATGATCCGCGACCGTGACGAAGAGCGGCTTGCGCTCAATTTTGCGGCTTCGTTGAAGCGTATCGGCGTCGAAGCCAATCCGCGCATTTACGACGAGATCCAGTATCAGCGCCGCAGGCAGCGCTTCGAATATGACATGACGATCGGGCAATGGCTGCCGGCCGCGGTTCCGGGTCAGGAGCAACTTAATCGATGGACCGCGGCCAGCCTGCAAAGGGAAGATTCAGTTAATCTCGCAGGCGTCGCTTCGCCCGCGCTCGATGCGGCGATCGACAATCTGCTCGCATCGCGCACGAAGGAGGACAGCGTCTCGGCGGCGCGCGCGCTCGACCGGATCCTGCTTTCAGGATTCTATTTCGTGCCGCTCCAGCACGCGGACGCGATCTGGTGCGCGCATAGCTCGACGCTGCGCCACCCCTCTCACACGCCGCTCTTTCCGATGTTCCCCTTCGGCTTCACTTTGGAGAGCTGGTGGATGCAAAAAGCCGACGTTCGCTGAAGACGCCGTTGGCGCCTCACGTTCGAAGGCGATAGAGATATGGCGGCGACGCGAGCGACGCGGCGGCCGCCGCAGCGCATCGCGTTGAACAAGGCGCTGGAGATGAATCATGGGGCAGGAGCCCTGGCCGACTGAACTGCGCCTCTCCGAAGGCGGACGCATGCTGAACGTGTCCTTCGACGATGGCGCGCAATTCGCGCTCAGCGCCGAGTTGTTGCGCACCCAAAGTCCGAGCGCGGAAGTTCAGGGCCATTCGCCGCAGGAGCGCAAGACGGTCGGCGGCAAGCGCAATGTCGCGATCATCGCCGTCGCGCCGGTCGGCAATTACGCCGTCCGCCTCGATTTTGACGACATGCACCGCACCGGCATCTACACTTGGCGCTATTTGCGCGAACTCGGCGAGACGGCGACCGAGCGCTTCAACGCCTATGTCCATGAGCTTGCCGCGAAGGGGCTCGATCGCGACCGGCCCGGCGAGAAATAATCCTGCAAAATGAAATGGCCGGCGCGCGCGCCGGCCATGAGAACGCAGCTGGTAAAGATCCCTTACCGCGTCACGACCACGCGCGTGCCGACCTTAACCCGATTATAGAGGTCGACCACGTCGTCATTGGTCATGCGGATGCAGCCCGACGACACCGCCTGACCGATGGTCCAGGGCTCGTTGGAGCCGTGAATGCGGTAGAGCGTGCCGGAGAGATACATGGCGCGGGCGCCGAGCGGATTGTTGAGTCCGCCCTCCATGTGCCTCGGAAGGTCAGGGCGTCGGCGCAGCATCTGTGAAGGCGGCGTCCAGTCCGGCCATTCGCGCTTGCTGGAGATGTAGCGCGTGCCGGCCCATTCGAAGCCGGGGCGACCGACGCCGACGCCGTAGCGGATCGCCTGGCCATTGCCCAGCGTATAGTAAAGGCGCCGCTCGTTGGTCGCGATGATCACGGTGCCAGCGCCATATTTGCCATCGAAGGAGACGACTTCGCGCGGGATCGCGACCGCCTGCGGACGGCCGTCGCCGCTCGTCTGGGGCGCGAAGGAGCCGCCGCCAAAGAGCGCGCTTAGAGGATCATATTCCTGTGCGGGCTGCGGCGGCGTCGGGCTCCGCGCAAAGGCCGGAGAGGCAAGGGCGCCGAGCGCGCCGAATGCGCAGATCAGTGCAAAAGCAAGACGCCTCATGATTTTCCCTTGTCCAAGAGTGTCAGACGTCGCGCGGGCGAACACGCCAGGCAGACTCTAGCGATTAGTGCCCAACGCCGCTCACGCAGCAAGCCCGCGCAGCCGCAAAAACGGGCGCAAGCCCGCGTTTGCGGGGCATAGTGGCAGACTTGCAACAGTCGCGCCGCACGGCTGGCGGATTATCGCCATGGCGCGTTACTCAGAACTTAAGAGTCGTCGCCTGTTTCACGCCGGGCAGACCCTTCAGGGCGGCGAGCGCCTGCGCGGGCAACTCGCCGTCGATGGCGACGAGCGCCACGGCGCCGCCGCCAGGCGTGTCGCGGCCCAGCGCAAACGTTGCAATATTGACCTCGGCGTCGCCGAGCACGCCAGCGAATCTGCCGATGAAGCCTGGCCTGTCTTCATTCGTCACATAGATCATCGATTTCGCGAATTCGGCGTCGACGCTGGTGTCGCCGATGCCGACGATGCGCGGCTTGCCGTCGTGGAACACGGTGCCCGAAACGCTGATGACGCCTTGAGCCGTATGCGCGCTGAGCGTGACAAGCGATTCATAGTCGCCCTGCGCCTCGCGAGTGATTTCCTCGATGGCGAGTCCGCGCTCTTTCGCGAGAATCGGCGCCGAGACCGGGTTGACGTCCTCGAGAATGGGTCGCAGCAGGCCCGAAATCGCCGCCGCCGTGATTGGCCGCGTCTTCTGCAAAGCCACCACCCCTTCATAGACGATCGACAATCTGTCGACGCCGGCGCGCGCGACCTGGCCGACGAAGAGCCCGAGCTTTTCGGCGAGTTCGACGAAGGGCTTCAGCCGCGGCGCCTCTTCGGCGCTGATCGAGGGGAAGTTCACGGCGTTGGCGATCGCGCCGCGCGTCAGATAGTCGGCCATCTGCTCGGCGATCTGCAGCGCGACCTTTTCCTGCGCCTCGCTCGTGGAGGCGCCGAGATGCGGCGTGCAGACGACATGCGGATGGCCGAACAACGGGTTCTCGGTCGCCGGCTCCTGCGCGAAGACGTCGAGCGCCGCGCCGGCGACATGGCCCTCGTCGAGCGCTTTGCGCAGCGCCTCTTCGTCGACCAGTCCGCCGCGCGCGCAATTGATGATGCGCACGCCCTTGCACGTCTTGGCGATGCTTTCCGCCGAGAGGATATTTCTCGTCTGCGGCGTGAGCGGCGTATGCAGCGTGATGAAATCCGCGCGCGCGAGGAGATCGTCGAGTTCGACCTTTTCCACGCCGAGTTCGCTGGCGCGCTCTTCGGTGAGATAGGGATCGAAGGCGATCACGCGCATCTTGAGGCCGAGACCGCGTTCGGCGACATTCGCGCCGATGTTGCCGCAGCCGATGATCCCGAGCGTCTTGCCGGTGATTTCGACGCCCAGGAAGCGATTCTTTTCCCATTTGCCGGCCTGCGTCGACGCATCGGCGGCGGGAATTTCGCGCGCCAGAGCAAACATCAGCGCGATGGCGTGTTCGGCGGTCGTGACGGAATTGCCGAAGGGCGTGTTCATGACGATGACGCCGCGCGCGGTGGCCGCCGCGACGTCGACATTGTCGACGCCGATCCCGGCGCGACCGACGACCTTCAGCCGCGGCGCCCGCTCGATGATTTCGGCGGTCACCTTGGTCGCCGAGCGGATGGCGAGTCCGTCATAGTCGCCGACGGCGGCGGCGAGCTTGTCCTTATCCTTCCCGAGCGTCGGTTCGAAGTCGACGTCCAGTCCGCGCAGGCGAAAAATCTGCGCGGCGGCGGGCGAAAGAGAATCGGAGATGAGAACGCGCGGCGGCATTGGTTCATCCTGCAAAGAAGGAGCGAGGGGCGGAACTCCCTCACATTTGGAAAGCCGCTGAGCGTCAGAGCAATGGAGAATTCGGGCGGCGTAAGTTTTCAGCCGGATCATCCCCAAATATTGCAGCTGGACAGCGACCCGGGACGTGGTATCTATCGTGAGTAGATATCATTAGAGGCAGCATGGCCGCCACCGCGAAATTGTTCAAACATGGCCGCAGCCAGGCCGTTCGGCTTCCCAAGGAATTTCGAATGCCGGGCACGGAAGTGCGCGTCAGCAGGGTCGGCGACAAGATCATTTTGGAGCCGCTGGAAAAGCCGCCTTTCGACGTCGAGGTCTGGCGTGCAAAGCTCGACTCTTATCTCGATACGGACTTTCCGGAGCTCCCGGACGAAGCTCCGCTCGAACCCGATGACGAAGTCACTTTCGATTGAGGCGGCGCATGTTTTGTCTCGATACGAATGTCATCATAGGCGTAATGACCCGGCGCGCGCCTCACCTCGACGAGCGGTTGAGAGCCGAGTTGCATTGCGGATCGCGCTTGGTCGTCCCCACGCCGGTCCTTGCCGAGCTTCGCTATGGCGCAGCGAAAAGCGTGGCGCCGGAGAGGAATCACGCTCGACTCGACGATTTCCTCGTGGCCGTACCCGAAATCGCGGCTTTCGACGCTGATGACGCGCGTGCCGCAGGCGACATTCGCGCTTACCTTGAAGCTCATGGAAAACCGATCGGTCCCTATGACGTTTTGATCGCCGCACAAGCGCGCCGGCGCGGCGCCGTTCTCGTCACCGCGAACCGCCGCGAGTTCGACCGCGTGCCGGGCCTGATGGTGACGGACTGGAACGATCGATGAGGCGCCCGCACGCGACTGGTCGTCACGCCGGCTGCTGAGCGTCGGCGTGGGCCTGCGCATAGGCCCAGTCGAGCCATTGCGTCAGAAGCGTCACGTCGCTCGCCTCAACCGTTGCCCCGCACCAGATGCGGAAGCCCGGCGGAGCGTCGCGATAGGCGCCGAAGTCATAGCCGGCGCCCTCCTTTTCGATCATCGTCACCATTTTCTTGGCGAGCGCCGCCCGCCCATCGGCGTCCTTGGCGGCGCTTTCATCGGTGAAGACGAGGCAGACGCTGGTGTTGGAGCGCGTCGCGGGGTCCTTGGCGAGAAAATCGATCCAGGGCGTTCTTCCCACCCAGTCGGCGACGGCGCGAGCATTGGCGTTCGATCGCGCGAACAGCGCTTCTAGTCCGCCGATCGATTTCGCCCAGGAGAGCGCGTCGAGATAATCTTCGACTGCAAGGAGCGAGGGCGTGTTGATCGTCTCGCCCTGAAAAATCCCTTCGTTCAGCTTGCCCTTTTTCGTCAGCCGGAAAATCTTCGGCATAGGCCAGGGCGGCGTGTAGCTCTCGAGCCGCTCGACGGCGCGCGGCGAGAGAATGAGCATCCCATGTGCGGCCTCGCCGCCAAGAACCTTCTGCCAGCTGTAGGTCGTCACATCGAGCTTGGCGAAGTCCAGCGGCTGCGCGAAAGCCGCCGACGTCGCGTCACAGATCGTCAGGCCTTTGCGGTCTGGCGGAATGAAGTCGGCGTTCGGGACCCGCACGCCCGACGTCGTGCCGTTCCAGGCGAAGACGACGTCTCTGTCGAAGTCGATCTGCGAAAGATCAGGCAATTCGCCATAGGGCGCAATGATGCTGCGCGCCTTCTCGATCTTCAGCTGGTTGAGGACGTCATTGACCCAGTCCCTCGAGAAGCTTTCCCAGGCGACGACGTCGACGCCGCGCGGACCGAGCAGCGACCAGAGCGCGATCTCAACGGCGCCGGTGTCCGACGCCGGCACGATGCCGATGCGGTGATCGGCAGGAACGCGTAGAATCTCCCGCGTCAGCGCGATCGCCTGCGCCAGTTTCTCCTTCCCCGCCTTCGATCGGTGCGAGCGGCCGAGCGTCGCTCCCGCAAGATTTGCGACCGCCCATCCCGGACGCTTGGCGCAGGGGCCGGAAGAGAAGCAGGGATTTTTCGGCTTCACGCCGGGTTTCGCCGCTTTGTCGGTGGGCATGTCGGCGTCCTTCTCGCGGCGGCCATTCGTCGAAGCTGCGCCGCACTCGCCGACCGCGCTACGCGCTGCCCGACCGACGGTCAAGGGCCGTCGGGCTTAGCCGCGCATGGCGCCAGCCATTCGTTGGCGCGATTTTCTCGTACCATTGGAGTTGCGCGGCGTCGCTTGCAGAAACGCCGCCCGTCGGGAGGGGATGATGTCGGAAAACATTGAAGACGGATATCGGTATTTTCTCACCTACAGCGGGCTGCGGCTGCCGTTAAATCTCGTGGGGCCGCTGGAGGCGGGGGCGATCGCCAACCGCAACACCTATATCCGCGCGACCTACGACGCCGAAGGCAGGCTCGCGAGTTGCGAAAAGCTTGTCTATGGCGAAGTCGAGCTGAGGCATGATTATGCCTACGCCGCCGACGGCGCGCTGGTCCGTGCGCGCATCGCCATGGGCGAGGACGTTTCCGAGATCGAATGCGGCCCGGGTGGCGCGCCGCTTCGCAGTTGATCGCTCAGGCGCGCGCCGCCTCCTGCGGCGTCTTGGCGCTGATCGCCAGCGCGTGCACCCGATCGGCCAATTCATCGGCGAGGAGCGCATTGACGAGACGATGCCGCTCGATCAAACTCTTGCCCTCGAAAGCCGCGCTCACCACCTCCACACTGAAGTGGGTTTCGCCTTCGGGATGATGGTGATGCCCATGGCCGGCGTGGCGGTGCGACTCGTCGATTACGTTGAGCGCCGCCGGCGCGAGGGCGTCGGTAAGTTTCTGCGCGATGCGCGCCTTGACGACGCCTTTACCCTGTTCCGCCATTTTTCATCTCCCGGTCGACGCCGAATTAGCACATCTGGCGCCGGTTGCGCTTGCGGCTTGCTGCGGCGCCATCATAATGGAATGAAATGAACCTGAATTCGCCCCTCTTCGACCGCATCCGAACGCAGCGGGAGCCTCGCGAGGCTCCGCGCGAGAAAACGATTCGCTGCGATTCGCCCGGCTGCGAGGCGGAGGGCGCCTATCGCGCCCCGATGGGACGGCTGCGCGAGGGGCAGTATCTCTGCTTCTGCCTCGAACATGTCCGGGAATACAACGCGACCTATAATTATTTCAATGGCATGGATGACGCCTCGGTCGCTCGCTACATGAAGGATGCGACGGTCGGCCATCGCCCGACCTGGTCCATGGGAACGCGGCGCGGACAGGCCGGGTTTCGGGAGGACGCGACGGCGGCGGTCGATCCGCTCGGCCTTTATCGCCAGCGGTTCCGCCGTCCGCAGCCGGCGCAGGAACGCCGGGGTCCGCAGCATTCGCCGGTGACGGTCAGGGCGCTTGTCGCCATGGGGCTCGAGGAGACGGCGGACCGCGAAGCGATCCGCGCGCGCTACAAGGAACTCGTCAAGCGCCACCATCCCGACGCCAACGGCGGCGACCGTTCCCGCGAGGAAAAATTGCGGGAAATCATCCATGCCTATAAGACGCTGAGGGCCGCCAAGCTCGTCTGAACGCTCGGACAGAGCAGGGTTTTTTGCCGGGCAGGGACGGATTCGGCGCAATTTACGCGGGGCGCAAGGATTGCAGGGTCCGCGCGAGGAGGATGCATTTTGGTCGCTCTAGAACACGCCGCAACGGGCCTCGACAGCCTCCCGGACATGAAGATCTCGGTGCGCCAGGTGTTCGGAATCGACTCCGATATGGAGGTTCCGGCTTTTTCCGAGCGCAACGAGCATGTGCCGGAGTTGGATTCCGACTATCTCTTCGACCGGCAGACGACGCTGGCCATTCTCGCCGGCTTCGCCAAGAACCGGCGCGTGATGGTGACCGGCTATCACGGCACCGGAAAGTCGACGCATATCGAGCAGGTCGCGGCGCGGCTCAACTGGCCCTTCGTGCGCGTCAATCTCGACAGCCACATCTCGCGCATCGACCTTGTCGGCAAGGACGCGATCGTCCTCAAGGACGGCAAGCAGGTCACCGAGTTCCGCGACGGCATTCTGCCCTGGGCGGTGCAGCACAATGTCGCGCTGTGCTTCGACGAATATGACGCCGGACGGCCGGACGTGATGTTCGTGATTCAGCGCGTCCTCGAGGTCTCGGGCCGCCTGACGCTGCTCGATCAGAACCGGGTCATCCGGCCGCATCCGGCGTTCCGACTGTTCGCCACCGCCAATACGGTCGGGCTCGGCGACACCTCGGGCCTCTATCACGGCACGCAGCAGATCAATCAGGCGCAGATGGACCGATGGTCGATCGTCGCGACGCTCAATTATCTGCCGCATGACGCGGAGACCAACATCGTGCTCGCCAAGGTGAAATCCTACGGCGCGACGAAGGAAGGCCGCGACATCGCCAACAAGATGGTGCGGGTCGCGGATCTCACCCGCAACGCCTTCATGGCCGGCGACCTTTCGACGGTGATGAGCCCGCGCACGGTGATCACCTGGGCGGAGAACGCGGAGATTTTCGCCGACATCGGCTTCGCCTTCCGCATGACCTTCCTGAACAAATGCGACGAGCTGGAGCGCCCGCTGGTCGCCGAGTTCTACCAGCGCTGCTTCGGCAAGGAGCTGCCCGAAAGCGCGGTGAATGTCGTGATGACCTAGCCGTTGCGGCGCACATGCCGCGCTCAGCCGGAACGAAAATTGCTCGCGTCAGCGGCGAACGCATTTGACGCGAGGGCCTTATGCCGCTTTACGCCTATGTCTGCGACGCCTGCGCGGCGGAATTCGAGCTGCTGGTGCGCGGGTCGGACCAGCCGGTCTGCCCGAACTGCGGCGGCGAGAAGCTGCAACAGCAGATTTCCCGCATCTCCAAGGAAATCAAATATCCGGCCATCGCCAAATCCTGGCGCCGGCGCGCCGCGGCGGAAGGCGATCTTTCCAATTTCGGCAAGGTCGAACGGAAATTGTAGGGTTTGCGCCAATTCAGTCGAAGACCGTCCGCCGCGCGCGCTCTGCTTAATTGCAGTCGATGAGGACGGGATTGCCATAGGCGTTGCGGACGCGCTGAACCGTGTCCCGCGCGTCGTTCACATTGTCGCCGGCGGCCGAAATCACGATGCTCAGCCCGTCGGTGTTGCAGGGGCCCGAGCGCTGCCGCCGCACGCAAACCGCGTGGGCGCGCACGCCGCCCTTGGTGCCGCCGACGCCGGCCCCATCCCCGCCGATGTCGGTCATGCCGTTGTTGCGCAGGATTCTGTCCATGTCGCGCACGCAGCTGTTGAAGGGCAGACGCGACTCGAAGCTGACCACCCAGAGCGCCGCGGCTTGCGCTTCGTTGGAGACGAGAAGGCTAAGGAGCGCGGCGGAAGCAAATGCGGCGGCGCGCGGCGAAATCAATGTCATATGAATCTCCCCGAAAAAAATGAATGACGACGGATCGATCCTAGCCAATCCGCCGAGGCGCGCGTCACGCATTTGAACGAGGCGGAGCGGGGAAAGGGATGGCGGCCACTCGCGGCGCATTTCGCTTGCGGCCTCGGCGGGCCGCGCGCATATAGTTTCCCATGCCCCCATCGCCGACAAATCGACGGCCCGCCTCGCCCAAGGAGGCGCCGCAGGAGCCCTTCAAGCGCGCGGTCGCCGGGGCGATGCGCGCCATGGCGCGCTCGCCGGAGCTCGACGTCATCTATGCCCCGGAGCGGCCCTCGCTCATCGCCGGCGCCGAGGGGGCGAAGGCGCGACTGACCGAGCCGCCGAGAAGGCTGAGCCTCAAGGACGCGGCCATTCTGCGCGGCCAGGCGGATTCGCTCGCGCTGCGCCTCGCCTGCCACGATGACGCGCTGCACCGGCGCTATTCGCCGGAGCCGCAGGCCGCCCGCGCCGCCTTCGACGCCATGGAGCAGGCGCGCTGCGAGTCGATCGGCGCGATGCGGATGCCGGGCGTCGCCGCCAATATCGGCGCGATGCTCGACGACCGCTATCAGCGCAGCCACGCCGCCGAGATTTCGAGCCGCGAGGATGCGCCGCTCGAGGACGCGCTGGCGCTGCTCGCGCGCCAGCGTCTGACGGGCCTCACGCCGCCGCCGAACGGGCAGAAGATCGTCGAACTGTGGCGCGACATGATTGAAGAGCGCGCCGGCGCGGACCTCGACCGGCTGTCCGGCGCCGTCGAAGACCAGAAGCTGTTCGCACAGATCTTGCGCGAACTCCTCTCGCATCTCGACATGGCGAGCGGCGAAGCGCCCGACGAGACGAAGTCCGACGAGGAAAGCGAGGAGGCGCCGCAGAATCCGGATCAGAGCGAGAGCGACGACCGGGACGACCAGGAGTCGAAAAGCGCCACGGAGATGGATACGGCGCTCGCGGCGGAAGACGCCGAGCAGGAAGGCGAAAGCGACTCCGCCGAAGCGCCCTATGGCGAGACCGAGCGTGAGGCCGACGCCGGAGACGCCGAAGAGGCGGCCGAAGCGCGCCGTCCGGCGACCAACGCCGCCGAGCGCGCCGGCGCCGATTACCACGCCTACACCACGCGATTCGACGAGATCATTCGCGCCGAGGAACTCTGCGACGCCGAGGAGCTGGACCGGCTGCGTGCCTATCTCGACAAGCAGCTCTTGCATCTCTCCTCGGTCGTGGGACGGCTCGCGAACCGCCTGCAGCGGCGGCTGATGGCGCAGCAGAGCCGCTCCTGGGAATTCGATCTCGAAGAGGGCATGCTCGACCCCGCGCGCCTGCCGCGGATCATTATCGATCCGCAGCAGCCGCTCTCCTTCAAACGCGAAAAGGACATGGATTTCCGCGACACGGTGGTGACGCTGCTGCTCGACAATTCCGGCTCGATGCGCGGGCGCCCGATCACGGTCGCCGCCACCTGCGCCGACATTCTGGCCCGAACGCTGGAGCGCTGCGGCGTGAAGGTCGAGATCCTCGGCTTCACGACGCGCGCCTGGAAGGGCGGCCAGTCCCGCGAGGCCTGGATCACCGAGGGGAAAAAGCCCAATCCCGGCCGGCTGAACGACATCCGCCACATCATCTATAAGGCCGCCGACGCCCCCTGGCGGCGGGCGCGGCGCAATCTCGGCCTGATGATGCGCGAGGGGCTGCTCAAGGAGAACATCGACGGCGAGGCGCTGGACTGGGCGCATCGCCGCCTGCTCGCGCGTTCCGAGCAGCGGCGCATCCTGATGATGATCTCGGACGGCGCGCCGGTCGACGATTCGACGCTCTCCGTAAACCCCGGCAACTATCTCGAACGCCATCTGCGCCAGGTCATTCATGAAATCGAGACGAGGTCGCCCGTCGAACTCATCGCCATCGGCATCGGCCATGACGTCACCCGCTACTATCGCCGCGCGGTGACGATCGTCGACGCCGAGGAGCTGGGCGGCGCCATGACCGAGAAGCTCGCGGAGCTGTTCAGCGAAAGCGCCGCGCCTGCGCCGGCGCAGCCGCGCCAGCATCTGTCGCGCGCGCCGCTCGCCGCCGCCCGCCACTGACCGCCGCCGGCGCCATTGCTGTTAACGGCTCTGCAACGATTTCGCGTCTCGCGCGTTGTCTATGCGCGTGCGTTGAATCGTAAGGGGATGGTGATGGCGTTCATTCACTGGCAGGACAAGGCGGCTCCGAGAGAGGCGAGCGAAGCGGAGCGGTTTTTGTGCGTTTCGGCTGTTCTGGCGCTTGCGACGTTGCCGTTCGCGCTCTGCGCCGCGCTGACGATCTGGGGCTCGTGACGGTCTAGCCGCGCCGCGCGGGACCACGGACGCGGCGTCGGCGGTGAGCAAATGCCCCGACCTACGAATAGAAGAGCGTTTCTGCGAGGCGCGGGCGCGGGTTTTGCTGCGCTGGCGTCCACGCATGGCGCGGCCGCGTTTTCGGCCGAAAAGACCGACCTTGGCTTCGCCAATGGCGTCCGGCCTCTGGTTCGTTATCCGGGCAAGCGCGCGCTCATCGAGCAGACCGTCCGTCCGCCGCAGCTCGAAACCCCCTTTTCCGTTTATGACGAAGGCGTTTTGACGCCCAACGACGCCTTCTTCGTCCGCTATCACCTCGCGGACATACCCCTCAGCATCGATCCGCAAGCCTTTCGCCTCCAGGTGCGCGGCCATGTCGAAACGCCGCTGTCGCTCTCGCTCGAAGAGATCAAACGCGACTTCGAACCGGTCGAGATCGTCGCCGTCAATCAATGCTCCGGCAACAGCCGCGGCTTCGTCGAACCGCGCGTCGGCGGCGGCCAGTTCGGCCATGGCGCCATGGGCAACGCCCGCTGGCGCGGCGTCGCGCTCAAGTCGCTGCTCGAAAAGGCCGGGACGAAGGAAGGCGCCCAGTCCGTCGCCTTCAACGGACTCGACGCTCCCGTCGCGCCGGAGACGCCGGATTTCGTCAAGGCGCTGGACCTCGGCCATGCCGGCGACGGCGAGGTCATGCTCGCTTACGCCATGAACGGCGAAGATCTGCCATGGCTCAACGGCTATCCCCTGCGGCTCGTGGTGCCCGGCTGCTACGGGACCTATTGGGTGAAGCACCTCAACGACATCGAGGTGCTCGACAGGAGCTTTGACGGCTTCTGGTTGTCGAGCGCCTATCGCATCCCTGACAATGACTGCGCCTGCGTCGAACCCGGCGCGCCGAAAGGCGCGACGCGGCCGATCAAACGGCTCAATGTGCGCAGCTTCATCACGAGCCCCGCGGAAAGCGCGAAGGTGGCGGCGCATGTCGCCCTTGAAGTCAGAGGCATCGCCTTCGACGGCGGCCACGGCGTTGAAACAGTGCTGCTCTCAACCGATAAGGGCGCGAACTGGATCGAGACGCGGCTCGGCGACGATCTTGGCCGATATTCATTTCGCGCCTGGCGGGCCGAGCTGTCGCTGCCGCCCGGCGTGCATCATCTGAGATCTCGCGCCGTCAATCGCGCCGGCCATTCGCAGCCCTTGGCGCCCTTATGGAACCATGCCGGCTATATGCGAAACGTCGCAGAGACGGTTCGCATAGAAGCGGTCTGAGCGAAGACATGCAGCATTCGCGCAAAAAGCTGGTTTTGTTGGCGACCGCCGCTTTATTCGCGCCGCCGCTCTGCGCCGCCGAGACGCTGACCTACGCGCTGCCGGAGGAGACCGCGACGCTGCGCGCGGGGCCGGGTCAGGACATCGCGCAGAGCAACTGCGCCGCCTGCCACTCCGTCGATTATATCGAGCGCCAGCCGCCGAAGATGGGCCGCGCCTTCTGGGAAGGCGTCGTGAAAAAGATGACCCAGTCCTATCACGCGCAGATCGACCCTGCCGACGCCGCCGCGATCGTCGACTATCTCGCGGCGACCTATTGATCGCCGCTCAGGAGGCTTCGCCGATCGGCCATTCGCCCTTGTAGACGCCGCCCTTGTTGTCATGGGCCTCGACGCGAATCGTCTTCGCGCCGTTCGGCGCATAGGTGAAGCGGAAGGTCGGGTCTTCAGAGAGCGAGATGCCGCCTTCCATCTTGAAGATCGGCGCGTCGCCCTGGAAGACTTCGACAGAATCGATGAAATGCGCCGGGAGATAGGCGCGCGAGATCGGGTCCATCTGCATGCCCGAGGCGTTCGGGTGGCGGATCATGATCTGCGCCTCGCGCCGCATTGGGTCGGCGCTCTTGAACTCGCGATATTTCATCTTGCCGATATTGGCGACCGCCTCGTCCTGATCCTTGACCGCGGGCGCCGAACAGCCGCCCGAGGCTTTGACGAATTTGGCGTCGGCGCGCAGGCTGCCGTCGCTCGTCTCCGCCACCGCATGGACATTGGAATAGGAATTCACCCGCACGCGGGTTTCGATGAAGCCGACGCCGGATTTGTCGCCGAGCGTGAAGGCCGCCGCCATCGGCATCGGGTTCTGGTCGATGACCAGCGTCGCCGCCCTGATCTGCGAGGGGTCGGAAAACCGCATGGTCACCGGCACGATCGCTGCGTCCTCAGCGCGCGCCGGCGCGTCGAGCGCGATGGCGCCGTCAGCCGCCGCGATCGGCCGGCTGTGAAAGATGTCGACGACGAGCTCGGGCCAGGGATCGGGCCCGGTTTGGGCTATCGAGAGCGAAGTGAGATGGAGCGCCGCAAAAATCGTGGCGATGACGAGTGTTGCTTTGTCTCTCACGGAATACCTCCGAAACGATTGCCCTCTGGCGACGTTGCGAAATCTAATATAGTTTCAATGGCATGTCGCGTGACATAGTCCCAGATCGTCATTTTGAATTTGTTATCGAGATAATATCTGATGTTTTGACCACATAAACGTAGTCATTTGATAGCACAACACAATGATTTTGTAGCATCGCCACTATTGTTGCATTGTCGAGAACGTTTACCTCATGTCCATTTTTAACAAACTCCACAGATAGGCCGTGCTTGCTCGCATATCGAATAAAATTACCATAAGTAAGGCTTATGAATATACAGAAAAATAATATCCTATAACTCAATATAGCAAGATCATTTGTGCTAAAAAGCCCGATGTCTTCATACTGCCAACGGGCTGCTCTCATCAAATTCAAAACATCGAAGAAAGATATTATCGAAGCTCCAAATAAAAAGTAAAACCAGACGACGTTAATTCTGTTTTCACTGCTAGCAAAAAATATCTGTAGCGCGGCAGAAATAATATATAATGATCCGAACGTTATGGCAGTTATGAGTAATGCTTTGTTTTCTCTGTTTTCCTTCTTTCCGATCGTCATATATAATTGGTTTGAGAACATAAAGAAAATTACTGTTCCCGCGAATATGGCGGATATTTTCAAAATATCATTTATTTCAATTAGCCAAATGAGGCTTTTGTCAAATACTGAGAGATATGCAAAAATACAGCTAACAACTGCGGCGGACGAGATTGATCCGGCAATCCAAAAGAAACCAATTGGGTTGCTTTTGAGAAAATCGATTGCGCTTTTTGGGTCGTGCATGCGCATCTCCATCTAGAGATGACGGTCTCATCGTCCCTTATTCCTGATTCGCTTCACGGAGTCTCCCACTCCAGCTCGGCGAAGCCCGCCGTGGCGTTGCGCGCGTTGTAATCGTCGAACAGCCGCCACTTGTCCCGCTCTTCCGCGCCCGCGCTCTTCGCGGCGGCGGAGACGCCCTCGCCCTGCTTGATCGCGGCGCGAAGGTCCGCGGTCAGCCGCATCAGATAGGCGCGCTGGTCGTCGAGCGCCTTGGGCCAGGGCGCCGGGAGAGGGCCATGCCCGGCGACGACCTGCGTCGCCTTGATCGCTGCGAGCCTGTCGGCGACGTCGAGAAAGCCGAGCAGGCTCCCGTCCACGACAGGCACGTGCTGGAGAAAGAGCAGATCGCCGGAAAAGAGCACGCCGCTCTTTATATCGAGGATGGTCAGGTCGCATTCGCTATGCGCCGTGCGCCAGGCCTGCAGGACGAGCTGGCGATGTCCGAGATCCAGCGTCATCGTCTCGTCAACGGTCACTGTCGGCGCCACGATCGTGACGCCGTCGAGCGCGTCGCCCATCTGAGCGCGGAAGGCCGCAAGGTAATGCGGCCCCCGCGCAGCGAGCGCGCGCGGCAGGTTCTTGTGCCCGACGAATGTCGCGCCCGTCTCGGCGAAGGCGCCGTTGCCGAACGTGTGGTCGGGATGGGCGTGGGTGTTGATGACGTAGCGGATCGGCTTTTGCGTCTTCTCCCGCAGCGCCGCGAGGAAGGCGCGGCCCTCGATCAGGCTGCCGCCGGTGTCGATCACCGCGACCGCGTCGTCCCCGACGATCGCGCCGAGATTGGCGATATCGCCGAGATTTTCCCGCGTCATGAGGGAAGTTTTCCCCTCGTGCGCGTATACGCCAGGCGCGATTTCGGTCACGGAAAAGGCGCCTGCGGCATTTGCGACCGCAAGCGGCGCAACCACCGCGATGATCGCCAACATGCGACGCAACATATTGGTAGCCTTGGCTGTTTCAGGGAGCGGACGATGCCGCGCATCGCATGGCCGCGCCGTCGTTTTTTGCGATTGCGATTCAACCGTTAGCGACATATTATCCCGCCGTTTCCGAGTAAAGAATGCCTCCCGGACGGGAACTGGGAGCTTCTCGCCGTCGGCGGACGTTTTGTCCCGCCGGCATGAGATACAAACGGAAATCGCCTTCCCAATGTCGACGCGCCTAGGAGGCGCAACGTCGGCGGCGGCGCAACGATAATGCGCGCCACGCGTCGTCTGGAGGAAAAGCTCATGCATAAGCTGTTGTTGTCGACTTCGGTGGCCGTACTCGCGCTCGCTGGCGCGGCCAAAGCCGACGAATTGCAGAACCTGGCGAAAGATCCCAAGCAGTGGGTGATGCCGACGGGCGACTACGCGAACCTGCGCGATTCCGCTCTCAAGCAGATCACGGCCGATAACGTCGGCAAACTCGCGCCGGCGTGGCAGTTCTCCACCGGCGTGCTGCGCGGCCATGAAGGCGCGCCGCTGGTCCTCAACAATGTGCAGATCACGGACACCTCCGGCAAGTCGATCACGACCGACGTGATGTATCTGCACACGCCGTTCCCCAACATCGTCTACGCGCTCGACGCCAAGGATCCGGCCCATCAGATCCTCTGGAAGTATGAGCCAAAGCAAGACCCGTCCGTCGTGCCCGTGATGTGCTGCGACACCGTCAACCGCGGTCTCGCCTATGGCGACGGCAAGATTTTCCTGGCGCAGGCCGACACCACGCTTGTCGCGCTCGACGCCAAGACCGGCAAGCTCGTCTGGTCGGTCAAGAACGGCGACCCGTCGAAGGGTCAGACCTCGACCGCCGCTCCGCATGTCTTCAAGGATAAGGTCTTCGTCGGCATCGCCGGCGGCGAGTTCGGCGTGCGCGGCCACATCACCGCCTATGACGTCAAGACCGGCCAGCAGGTGTGGCGCGGCTATTCGATGGGCCCCGACGCCGACACGCTCATCGAGCCGGGCAAGACCACCCATCTCGGCAAGGCGGTCGAGAAGGACTCGGGCATCACGACCTGGGAAGGCGAGCAGTGGAAGACCGGCGGCGGCACCACCTGGGGCTGGTACAGCTATGATCCGGACCTCAATCTGGTCTACTACGGCTCGGGCAACCCCTCGACCTGGAATCCGGCGCAGCGTCCTGGCGACAATCGCTGGTCGATGACCATCTGGGCGCGCGACCTCGACACCGGCAAGGTGAAGTGGCTCTACCAGATGACGCCCCACGACGAGTGGGACTATGACGGCATCAACGAGATGATCCTCGCCGACCAGGACATGGGCGGCCAGAAGCGCAAGACTCTCGTTCACTTCGACCGTAACGGCTTCGGCTACACGCTGGATCGCACGAACGGCGAACTTCTCGTCGCCGAGAAGTTCGATCCGGCGGTGAACTGGGCGACCAAGGTCGACATGGACAAGGCGTCCAAGACCTACGGCCGTCCGCTGGTCGTGGATAAATATTCGACCCAGCATAACGGCGAGGACGTCAACACGCAGGGCGTCTGCCCGGCGGCGCTCGGCTCCAAGGACCAGCAGCCGGCGAGCTATGACGCGGCGACCGGCCTGTTCCTGGTGCCGACCAACCACGTCTGCATGGACTACGAGCCGTTCCGCGTGTCCTACACGGCGGGCCAGCCCTACGTCGGCGCGACGCTGGAAATGTATCCGGCCGGCCGGGTGCTGGGCGACGGCACCAACCATACGGGCAACTTCATCGCCTGGGACGCCAAGACCGGCAAGATCGTCTGGTCCAACAAGGAGCAGTTCTCGGCCTGGGGCGGCGCGGTCTCCACGGACGGCGGCGTCACCTTCTACGGCACGCTCGAAGGCTATCTGAAGGCCGTCGACACGAAGACCGGCAAGGAGCTCTACAAGTACAAGACTCCGTCGGGAATCATTGGCAACGTCATGACCTATGAGTCCGGCGGCAAGCAGTATGTCGCGGTGCTCTCGGGCGTTGGCGGCTGGGCCGGCATCGGTCTCGCGGCTGGCCTCTCGAAGAGCAGCGAGGGTCTGGGCGCCGTGGGTAACTATGCGTCGCTCGCCAATTATACGGCTCTCGGCGGCGTGTTGACTGTCTTCGCTCTGCCGAACTAATCGGCGCGAAGATTCACCGAAGTCCGGCGCTCGGCGCACCGTCAAGGTGCCGCCGAGCGTCGGCGTTTCCAGTGTGTGGGAAGAGACCAAGGAGACAGGTAATGAGATCGTCGCTTGCCGGAGCGTTAGCTCTGGGCGTCATCATGTGCGTGGGGACCTCCGCAATGGCCGAGGCGCCGGGAGACCCCAAGGCCGTCAAATCGACCGACGGCAAATATTTCGACGCCAAAGGCGACCCCACCTACAACGTCGGCCCTGACGGCAAGGTGGACTGGTACACCTTCTCCGGCTATCGCCGCTATCATGCGGAATGCCACGTCTGCCACGGCCCGAACGGCGGCGGCTCGACCTATGCGCCGGCGCTCAAGGATTCGGTGAAACGCTTCGATTACGCGGAATTCGCCGGCATCGTCATCGGCGGCCGTCAGAACGGCAACAGCGTCATGCCGGCCTTCGCCGACAACAAGAACGCTTCCTGCTACATCGACGACCTATATGTCTATCTGCGCGCGCTCTCGACTGGCGCGATCGAGCCGGGCCGTCCGACGAAAAAGGAAGAGCGCCCCGAGGCCTTCGCCAAGGCAGAGACAGAGTGCATGGCTCAGAAGTAAGGGCATCGAGGCGATCGCATGATCGGCTTCAATCATGGGCGTGGTTTCGCCACGCTGCTTATCTCGGCCTGCGCCGCCGCAAGTCTCTTTGCGGCGGCGCCCGCCCCGGCGCAGCATATGGGGGCCGACTTCGGCCTCAAGGGCGACGATAATCAGGGCTCGATCGAACTCGTCGACCCCAAGACGCTGCGCGTGTGCGCCGATCCGAACAATTTGCCCTTCTCAAACGACAAGGGCGAAGGCTTCGAAAACCGGATCGCCGAATTCCTCGCCAAGAAGCTCGGCAAGGATCTCGCCTACTCCTATTATCCAGGCGCGACGGGCTTTGTGCGCAACACGCTCAACGCCCATCTTTGCGACGTCATCCTCGGCATGCCGCAGGGCAATGACTTCGTGCAGCCCACCAATCCCTACTATCGGACGACCTACGCCATCGTGACGCGCGCGGGGTCCGAACTCGACGGCATGACGTCGCTCGACGATCCCCGGTTGAAGGAAAAACCGCGCCGCATCGGCCTCGTCGCCAACACGCCGCCCGGCAATGTGTTGGCGATGCACGGCTTGATGGCGTCGGTGAAGCCCTATCCGCTGATGGTCGATACGCGCGTTGAATCCTCGAGCGCGGCGATGATCCATGATCTCGAAAAGGGAGACATCGATATTGCGCTGCTGTGGGGGCCGATCGCCGGCTATTACGCCAAGCATTCGAGCGAGAAGCTGAATGTCGCGTTGCTCCCCGAGACGCCCGGCGCCCGCATGGCGTTTCGCATCGGCTTTGGCGTTCGTCATTCGGATCAGAACTGGAAGCGCGAACTCAATACGCTGATCGCCCAGAACAAGACCGAACTCGATCGCATTCTTCTCGATTATGGGGTCCCGTTGCTCGATGAGTCGGGACATGCCATTACAGCTCCGCGATGACTTCGGTGAGAAACTTCACTGGCGGCCTTCTCACGCTCTGCGCGGCGGTGGCGCTTTGCGCCTCGACGGCGGTCGCCCAGGCGCCGCCGGAGCCGGAAGGCTACCGGACGGACAATTATCACGCGCCGACGCCGGAGACGCTCAAGGGCGCGACCGTGCTCGACACGCCAAAGGCTTTTGAATTGTGGAGCGGCAAGAAGGCGGTCTTCATCGACGCGCTGTCGCATCCGCCAAAGCCCGAGGGTCTGCCGAAGAACGCCGTCTGGCGCGAGCCGAAGCGTTTCGACATTCCCGGCAGCATCTGGCTTCCCGACACCGGCTTTGGCGAACTCTCCGAGCCGATGGCGCGCTATTTTGAAAAAGGGTTGGCGCGCGCGAGCGGCGACGACAAATCAAAGCCGCTCGTGTTCTATTGCCGCACCAATTGCTGGGCGTCGTGGAACGCGGGGAAACGCGCGCTTTCGCTCGGCTATACGAATGTGATGTGGTATCCGCCCGGCGCCGACGGCTGGGAGCAGGCGGGGCATCCGCTCGAGGAGCGCCAGCCGGAGCCGCGCGAGTAGGGCAGTTCAATCAACGCCCGCTGGCGTCATTCCCGACGCTTCGCGTGAGCGAAGCGATGGGGAATCCAGAGCGAGGCCAGCGATCTCTGATCGTTTTCCGAATTCCGCGGTCAGGCCGTCGGCCTGCCGGGAATGACAGCCAGACGACAAATGTCGCTCACTCCATCGCCTGCGCGATCGCGCGCGCCAGCGCGCCGAACCGCTGCTCGATCAGCGCGGGGCTTTCGCAGACATAGCCGACCATGCGCCGCTGCTCCTCGAAGAGCCGCAAACGCCATTGCAGCGCCTCGCTCGCCTTTTTCACCGCTTCGGCGTCTGACGTTTTTTGATCCTGCAGCGCGCGCAGCGTCTGCGTCTCCTCGCGCGCCTTCTCCGCCATATCCTTCAGCCGCCGACCGAAGCGATCGAGGCCGTTAACGACGCTGTGGCGCTCATCGTTCATATGCTCATAGACTCCGGCGAACAGCGCCGTCAGACGCTCCTTGCGCTTGTCGCCGGAGGATTTGGCGAATTGCGCGATCAGCCGCTCCGCTTCGTCCATCGGTGTGCGCCGCTGCGAAACCCGCGCGACGAGATCAGCGATTGCTTGATCGTCGCGCCAATGTTTCATGGCGTCGCCCGGCGGCGGACCGGTCCAGACGCCGCCCACCGCGAGATCAGGCACGCGCACCTGCCGGCACGGCCAATCCGGCTGGCCCTGCTGAGGCGTCGACTGCGCCGCCGCAGCGTCGGCGCAGATCAGCGAAATGAAGGCGAGAAGCAGGCTGCGATAGGTCATGTCGTCCGCCGAATGTCGCGGGAGCGCGACGCGCTATAATGCCCCATGCAGATCATTCCCGTCATCGACATTCGCAACGGCGCCGTCGTGCGCGCGCGCGCCGGCGATCGCGACAGCTACAAGCCGATCGTCTCGCCGCTCGCGGCGACGAGCGCGCCGGCCGACGTCGTCGCCGGTTTCCTGACGCTTCATCCCTTCGAAAAAATCTATATCGCCGATCTCGACGCGATCGAGGGAAGTGGCGACAGCCGACGCGAGATCGAGGCGCTTGTTGAATGCTTCCCCGCGCTGCGCTTCATGGTCGACGCCGGCGCCAGGTTCGACGACTGGCGCGGGGCGGCCCGAATCGAATGCGTCATCGGCAGCGAATCATTGCGCGACGGCGAACCCTTGCGCGCAATGAAGGACGATCCCGACGTCGTTCTCTCGCTCGATTTTCGCGGCGACGTCTTCCTTGGTCCCGAGGCGCTGGATGTCTGCGCTGAGCTGTGGCCGCGCCAGCTCATCGTCATGACGCTGGCGCGCGTCGGCGTCGGCGCCGGCCCCGATGTTGACCGACTTGCGAAGATCATCGGGCGCGCGGGCGACCGGCGCGTCTATGCGGCTGGCGGAGTTCGCGACGCGCGCGATCTTGAACGGCTGGGAAAGATCGGCGCCGCCGGCGCTCTCGTCGCGACGGCGCTGCACGGCGGCGCCCTATCGCGCGCCGAACTTCAGCGCTTCAGCACGTCGGCGCAAAAAAAAGGGAGCCCTGAGGCTCCCTTAGCAGTCGATCCGCCGACACTCAGTTGGCGGCGAAAGGATGTTTCGCGGTGACGCGCGCCGATAACACGCTGCGCGCGCTCGGATCGCCCTTCATCGCGCGTGCGATGGCTTCCTTCGTCGCGGCGTAGTTGAAGTCCTGGATCTTCTGGTCGTCGTTGGCTTCCCAATGGATGAACACGCCGACGCAGATGAAGAGGTCGTCGGCCTGGCTCATGGGAATGACGCCCTCGGCGACGCTGTCGGCGACCGCCTTGGCGACGCCGTACTGCGCCGGGCCGAACATCTGAACGGCCTGCTTGGCGTTCTTGATCGTCACCTTGTTGAACATCATCGTATAGGGCTTCACCAACAGATTCGGCGCAACGACCGCGAGCAGCGTCGTGAAGCCGTCCTTGTTGTTGACGAGGCCGTTGGCGAAGGCCTTCTCCGCGGCGGAGCCGCGCGGGCCCATGATCAGGTCGATGTGCGCGACCTCATTGCCGTCGCCGACGAGCGATTCGCCGACGCTCGTCTTGGCGCTGCTCGAGGTGAAGCCGGATGACGGCTTCGGAAAGAGCGCGCCCAGTATTTTTTCAAAGAACGAAGCCATGATCCCATCTCCGGTGCGTTCGCGTCCCTGCGGCGTCGCTGACTTTGCGCGCGCGGAATGCCCCTATTCTCATTGCGCCTTCCTGGAGGGAAGACGGAATTTCTGCTGGCGACCGCCCCCGCGCGCCAGATGTGATGCTCTGCCGACGTGAACGATTGGCACGTCGCCGCAACGCCGCTTGAGCGGCGCACGTCGATCGGCGACGTCGCGGGCGGGGAGCCTCGGCTCCCCGCTGCGCATCTTCCTTACGCGGTTCAGTTCGGCGCGAAGGGGTGCTTGGCTTCGTTGCGCTTGGCGACGACCTCGGAGGCCTTCGGCTCGCCCTTGACGGCGCGCGCGATCGCTTCCTTCGTCGCGGTGTAATTGTAGTCCTGGATCTTCTTGTCGTCCGAAGCGTCCCAGTGAATGAACACGCCGACCGAGATGAAGATGTCGTCGGCTTCATCGACCGGGATCACGCCCTCGGCGACCGAATCCGCAACAGCCTTGGCGACGCCATGCTGCGCCGGGCCGAACATCTGCACCGCCTGCTTGGCGCCCTTGATCGTCACCTTGTTGAAGAGGATCGTGTTGGGCTTGCAGAGC
>JBPFDX010000082.1:0-20921 GCA_051061385.1 Methylocystis sp. | reverse complement strand
GCCCGTAAATTACGCGCCGCCGGAAAACCGCCAAAACTGGTTCTCATCGCCCTCGCACGAAAAATCCTAGTTATTCTCAACGCCATCTGCCGCGAAAATGCGTCCTTCGCATGCTAAGCAATACACAGTTGCCCGATCGCGCGCGGCGCGTCGGGAATGACATCCCCGTTGAAACGAATTTGGACGTCAAAACGTCACTCAACAAGCCGCGCGCGCACGAGGCCGCGCACCGAATTGCCAAGGAAAAATTCGCGCCCGGAAACATCTTCGAGCCGCAAGATCGACTCGCGGGCGCGCCCTTGCGCGATAAGCGCCGCGCGCAGCGTTCCCGGCAGCAGCCCGCAGGAGAGCGGCGGCGTCAGCAAGATTTCACTGTCACGGACGAAGAGATTGCAGCGCGCCGCTTCGCACAGCTCGTCACGCTCGTTTAGAAAGAGAACTTCGTCCGCGCCGCAGCGCTGCGCCGCCTCGGCGAGCGCGTCTTCATAGAGCGCGCGCCGAGTCGTCTTGTGCCGCAGCAGCGGATCTGTGGAAGAGAATCGTCGCTCCGCCACGGCGACCTTCCAGACAGTATCACTCGGAATGGGTTCGATCGGCGCAGCGCTCGTTTCGATCGTCCCGTCGCGCGCGAGAACCAGTCGCACGCGAAGGCGATCGCTCGCGGCCTGCGCAATGGCGGCTTCCAGCGCGCCCCGAACTTGCGCCGCCTCATGCGCGAATCCGAGCGCGGCGCTCGAGGCTGCGAGACGCGCGAGATGTTCGGGCAGAAGGCGGAAGCCCTCGTCGCGCGTATAGAGCAGCGTTTCGATCAGGCCGAAGTCGTGTTCGCGCCCGTCAGAAAGCGCGCCTTGATCAGACATTCCTCATACTCTTCGCGCGCGCGGGAGTCGGCGACGATGGCGGAGCCGACATTGCAGACGAGATCGCCCTCCGGAAAGATCGTCAGCGTGCGGATCGCGACATTGAAACGAATGTCGCCGTCCGGCGCGATGACGCCGAGCGAGCCGCAGTAGACGCCGCGCGCGGCGCATTCGAGATCGCGGATAATCTCCATCGCGCGGATTTTCGGCGCGCCGGTCACCGAACCGCAGGGAAAAAGTCCGGTGAACAGATCCTTCAAAGTCACTTCCTCACGCAGCCGCGCCTCGATGCCCGAGGTCATCTGATGCAGCGTCGGATAGGTTTGGATGGTGAAGAGGTCGGTGACTTTCACCGTGCCGACCATGGCTAGGCGGGAGAGATCGTTTCTCAAGAGATCGACGATCATCAGATTTTCGGCGCGGGACTTCTCGTCTTCGACGAGATATTGCGCGCGCGCCATGTCTTCGGTCGGCAACACGCCGCGTTGCGCGGTGCCCTTCATCGGGCGCGCGCGAATGGCGCGGCCCTGCGCCTCGAAGAAAACTTCCGGCGACAGGGAGACGACGGTTTCGGCTTCGAGCGCCACGACGCCGCCATAGGCGACAGGCTGGCGCTTCCGCAACCCGCGATAAAGCGCAAGCGGATCGCCTTCGAAGCGCCCGTAGAGCGGAAACGTGAGATTGATCTGGTAGACGTCGCCGGCGAAAATATACTCGCGGCATTTGTTGAATCGTTCGGCGTATTCTTCCTCGGTCCAGGCGGGCGACAGCGGAATATTCGGCGCGGCGCTTTCAGACGGCGGCAGCGACCAGGGGCGCGGCGCGCGAAATGCGCCAAAGAGCAGCAGCGGCGTGCGCGCGTCTGGCGTCGCTTGAGCGGAGAATTTGGGCTCCAGCGCATAGCCCAGCTCATAGCCGGCGTAGCCCGCGAGATAGAGGCCGCGTCGCGTCGCAGCCTCCATGCGTTCGAATGCAGTGGGGACCTCTTCGGCCGTCCGCGCGACGATGATCTCGTCCGGCTCATCGAACAACAGAGCCTGTCCGCTGCGGCCGTCCTCGAAAACGACGTAAGGCCGCGCCGGCGCATCTTGTTGCGTCACGACGACAGGGCGTTCGGCGGCGTCTTGCATTTTTGGCGGAGTTTCCAAGGGAAGGGGATGTTACATCAGCGGCTCCAGTTATGAAACGCGACGCCCGCGCGCAATATCCAGGCTCCCGCTCCTTTGCCCTGGCTGCGCGCGCGGGCTATGACGGCCCATGGTGAAATCCCCGCCGCTTCGTTTTCTCTTCATCGGCGACGTGCTGGGCCGTTCGGGCCGCGCGGCCTTGTCGCGCTTCGTCCCGCGGCTGCGCGAAAAATGGGCGCTCGACTTCGTCGTCGCCAATGGCGAGAACGCCGCCGGAGGCTTCGGCGTCACCGAGGCGATCTGTGATGAGATGCTCGGCCTTGGCGTCGATTGCGTGACGCTCGGCAATCACGCCTTCGATCAGCGCGAAGCACTCGTCTTCATCGAGCGTCAGCCGCGTCTTCTGCGCCCCGTCAATTATCCGCCGGGCACGCCTGGGCGCGGCGCCGGGCTCTATATGGGCGCCCGGGGACAGCAGGTGCTCGTCGTCAATCCGATCGGCCGGGTCTTCATGGAGGCGCTCGACGATCCCTTCGCCGCCATCGAACGCGAGCTTGGCGCCTGTCCGCTCGGCGTCGGATGCGACGCCATCGTCATCGACATGCACGCCGAGGCGTCGAGCGAGAAGATGGCGATGGCGCATTTTGTCGACGGCCGCGCCTCGGTGGTGGTCGGCTCGCATACGCATATCCCGACCGCCGACGCGCAGATCCTTCCGGGAGGCACCGGCTATCAGACCGACGCCGGAATGACGGGCGATTATGATTCCGTCGTGGGCATGGACAAGGAGGAGCCGCTGCGTCGCTTTCTGCGAAAGACGCCGGGGGCGCGCTACGAGCCCGCAAATGGAGAGGCGACCTTATGCGCCGTGGCGGCGGAGATCGACAGCAACGGGCTAACGACGATGATCTCGCCGGTGCGGCTCGGCGGCAGGCTGCGCGAACAATGGCCGGAGGAATGGGGCGCGCCGTGAGCGGGCCGTAACGCCGCTCTACCCAGAGCCCGCAAGCTCGCTTAAATAGCAGTCGAGCAGCGCCCCTGGGGGCGGGTCCGGAGCGCGGATATGAAGTGGGAAGATCTCCAGTCGTCGGAAAACATCGAGGATCGCCGCGGCGGCGGGCCGATGATTGGGGGCGGCCCCCGCATGGGCGCGGGGGGCATCGGTCTCGGGACCATGGTGATTCTCGGCCTGATCGGCTGGGCGCTCGGCATCAATCCGGCGATTCTCATCGGCGGCGCGCAGATGATCAACAGCATGCGCCCGAATCGCGAGGCGGCTCTGCCACGCCAGGAGGCGCCGCGGCAGAGCGCGCCAACGGACGAATTGGGCCGTTTCGTCGCGAAGGTCGTGGGGTCGAATGAGCAGGTCTGGTCTCAGGTGCTGCCCGAGCAGAAGGGCGTCCGGTTCCAGCCGCCGCGCCTCGTTCTCTTCAGCGGCTACACCCAGTCGCGTTGCGGGCCGGCGCAGTCGGCGATGGGGCCGTTCTATTGCCCGCTCGATCAGCGCATCTATCTCGACACATCTTTCTTTCGCGACATGCAGCGCCGGTTCGGCGGCGGCGGCGATTTCGCCTACGCCTATGTGATCTCGCACGAGATGGGCCATCACGTGCAGAACCTGCTCGGCATTCTGCCGAAGATTCAGCGGGCGCAGCAGATGGCAGGCAGCCGCTCCGAAGCCAATGCGCTATCGGTGCGGGCCGAGCTGATGGCCGATTGCCTGGCGGGCGTCTGGGCGAACAACGCCAACAAGCAGAAGCCGATTCTCGAGGAAGGCGACATCGAGGAGGCTGTCGCTTCGGCGCAGGCGATCGGCGACGACCGGCAGCAACGCGCCACGCGCGGCTATGTCGTGCCCGACAGTTTCACCCATGGCTCCGCGGCGCAGCGCACGCAATGGCTGCTGAAAGGGCTGCGCACGGGCAGCGTCGACGCCTGCAACACCTTCGCTTACTGAACTAAAGGACTCGGCGGGCGCGGGTCGTCAGATCGGCGGCCCGCAGCTGGCGCGCGAGTCGCGCGAAGTCCGCGCTTGCGGCAGCCGCAAGCGCTTTTTTCGGGGCAATGAGGCCGACCGCGCGCGCCCGGCCGGGCGCAAGACGCGTCAGCAGGGAATCGGGCGCCAGCCGCAGGGCTCTGGGTCGGTCGCTTTCGCCATAGGCGAATAAATCCTGCGCTTCTTCCGCGAATCCCCGCTCGACCGCGAAGCCGGCCTCCAGAAGAAGAATATGGTCGCGCCGCGCCGCGTTCAGCGCTTGCGCCACGCCGTCCGCCGCGCGCGGCGTTTCAATGAGCGCGCAGCCAGCTTCATCCGCGATGCCGTCCAGCCCTCGATCCGGCGCAGCGAGGACCAGAGCGTCGGCGATCACTCCCTGCACGCAGGACTCGACGAGCGAACCGAGGCTGCGCGCCACGGCCTCGCGGCGCAGCGGCGCGCGCGGGGAATCGAAGGCGATGAGCACGGCGGTCAGCATCTTGCTGACATAGCGGAAACCCGCGCGGGGCGGAATGCGGCGCCGCATTAACGTGCGCTGCGTCCTTCTTGTGCGCGGCGCCCATTGCGCGGGCGACGCCCATCGGTCACCATCCCGGCATGCCCTCCGAATTCCCGCTCGAAATTCTCACGACGGATCAAATGGCTCGCGCCGATCGCTTGACGATCGAGAGCGGCGTGCCGGCGATGATGCTGATGGAGAGCGCGGCCGCGGCGCTCGCTCGGGCGACCAGCCAGATTCTTCAGCGCACCAGCGGGCGGCGCGTCCTGGTGCTGTGCGGTCCGGGCAACAATGGCGGCGACGGCTTTGTCGCGGCGCGGCTGCTGCGCGCGCTGCGCTATAAGGTGCGCGTCGCCTCGCTGACTCCGCTCGACAAATTGCGCGGCGACGCCGCGCGGGCCGCCGCCGCCTGGCCATGTCCGGTCACTTCAGCGCTCGACTGCAGCTTCGACGGAATCGATCTCGTCATCGACGCGCTGTTCGGAACAGGGCTCGCGCGCGACCTCGACGCCGATGCATGCGCGCTCGTCCGGCGCCTGAACCGCTGGCGTCGCGAAAGCGGCCAGAATGTCGTCGCCGTCGATATTCCGAGCGGCGTCGACGGCACCACGGGCGCCGTGCGCGGCGCGGCCGTCGAGGCGGACGCGACCGTCACTTTTTTCCGAGTTAAGACCGGCCACCTGCTGTTGCCCGGCCGGCTGCACTGCGGACAGCTCGCCTGCGCGCATATCGGCATAAGAACTTCAGCGCTCGATTCGCTCGATGTCGCGACTTTCGTCAACATGCCGCAGCTCTGGCGCGCGGCGCTGCCGCTGCCGCAGGTCGAGGGGCACAAATATTCGCGCGGCCATGCGCTGGTCGTCTCGGGCGGCGCCTCCTTCACGGGCGCCGCGCGGCTTTCGGCGGCTGCGGCGCTGCGCGCCGGCGCCGGGCTGGTGACGCTCGCCAGCCCCGTCGACGCGCTCGCGGTCAACGCCAGCGCGCTGACCTCCGTGATGGTTCGGCCGGCGGACGGGGCGCAGGGTCTCGCAAAGGTCCTGACCGACGAGCGCAAGAACGCCGTCGCGCTCGGACCGGGGCTGGGCGTCAGCGACGAAAGCTGCGCGCAGGTCGAAACGGCGCTCGCGCCGCAGGCCTATCGCCGCGCCGCGGTGCTTGACGCGGACGCGCTCACGAGCTTCGCCCACGATCCGGAGCGACTGTGGCGCGCAACGCGCGCCGCGCCTGGTCCCGTCGTGATGACGCCGCATGCGGGAGAATTCGCGCGGCTGTTCGCCGCCTGCGAGAGCGACTGCAACTGCCATTCGAAACTCGACAAGGCGCGCGAAGCCGCGCGCGCGAGCGGCGCCGTCGTTCTCTTCAAAGGCGCCGACACCGTCGTCGCTGCGCCCGATGGTCGCGCCTCAATTCTTCCTTATGCCACGCCCTGGCTCGCCACCGCGGGTTCCGGCGACGTCTTGACCGGCGTCGTCGCCGGCTTGCTTGCCCAGCGCATGGACGGCTTTCTCGCGGCGTCATGCGCAGCCTGGATGCATGCGCGCGCCGCCGAGATTTTCGGGCCTGGGTTGATCGCTGACGATATCATCGCCGCCTTGCCGCAAGTGTGGCGGGAGCTATGCGCGGTTCAGCCCAAGTAGACTGTCGAAACCAGTCGCCGCGCGCCTGACTGGTCGCAAGCGTGGCCCTATTCGATTGTTGGTTGGCGGACTTGCCGCGACCAATAGAGCTTCGTAGAGTCACGTGCTTGAACGAGGGCGCCGTGGATGCCGATGAGAGTCGCTCGCGTCGAGCGCCTGTTCCAAGCGGCATCCGTCGCTGTCATATTGCTGTCGCAGCCGGAACGCTTCTGATCGCGACGGCTTGAGAGAAACGGGCGTCGGATGGAATCCTTCGAAAAACTGCTACTCGAGAACAAAGCCTGGGCCGAAGAAGTCCAAGAGCGCGATCCCAGCTATTTCGATCGCCTTGCCGCCGATCAGAAGCCAGAATTCCTATGGATCGGCTGTTCCGACAGCCGTGTGCCCGCCGACATCATCGTCAATGCGCGACCGGGCGCGATCTTCGCGCATCGCAACATCGCCAATCAGGTGATCTGCACGGACTTCAACTGTCTCAGCGTCATCCAATACGCCGTGCAAGTGCTTAAAGTTCCGCATGTCATCGTCTGCGGCCACTATAATTGCGGCGGCGTTCGCGCCGCTCTCGATCGGCAGCATCCCGATCTGGCGCTGCTCAACAAATGGCTGATGCACATCAAAGACACCTATCGGGTGCACAGGGACGAAGTCGACGCCCTCAATTCTCAAACTGAAAGAGCCAATCGGCTGGTCGAACTCAACGTGATCGAACAGGTGGTCCGATTGTCGCAGTTCTCCATTGTGCAGACCGCCTGGAAAGAGGACCGGCGGCCCATGCTGCACGGCTGGGTGTTCGGGCTCGAGGATGGGATACTGCATCAACTCATCACGCTGCCGCCGGGCAGCGACGTCGATGTCATCTATCAGCAGCACAGCGGCGATGAACAACACTAATCCGCCGCGCGCGGACACGGTCAGAATAAGGAGAAATCAGGCGTGTTGAGGAGGCATCTCGACTACTACTTCCGCTACCTTAATCACGACATTCCTGCGGGCGTGGTCGTGTTTCTTGTCGCGGTGCCGCTCTGCCTCGGCATTGCGGTCGCTTCCGGCGCCCCGCCATTCTCCGGAGTCATCTCCGGGATCATCGGCGGTCTCGTCATCTCTCTCCTTAGCGGATCGCAGTTGAGCGTTTCAGGCCCGGCTGCGGGACTCACCGTCATCGTTGCGACCGCTGTCGAAAAATTCGGTTTCGACGCCATGCTGCTTGCTGTGGCGCTGTCGGGGCTTATGCAGCTCGGGATGGGCTTTCTGCGGGCGGGCGTCATCGGCGCGTTTTTTCCGTCGGCCGTCATCAAAGGCATGCTCGCGGCGATCGGCCTGATCCTGATCATGAAGCAGCTGCCGCACGCCGTCGGCTATGACGCCGACGCGGAAGCTGACTTGTCCTTTCTTGAGGGCGATAGCCACACGGGTCTTTCCTTTTTGTGGGACGCTTTCCGCTCGTTTTCGACAGGAGCGGTGATCGTCAGCCTGGTTTCGCTTGCGATCATGCTTCTCTGGGACACGAAGCAGATCAAGAAGCATCGTTACCTCTCGCTGATGCCGGGTCCGCTTGTCGCGGTGCTGTTTGGCATTTTCTACAACGTCGTGGCTCAGACGCTGTTTCCTGCTTTGGCCATCGCTCCGCAGCATCTCGTCAACCTGCCGAACGTCTTCGGGCCGATAGATTTCGCACGGGAGTTCAGCTTTCCGGATTTTACCCGGCTGATCGACGTCCAGATCTATGTGACGGCCGCGACTTTGGCGCTGGTCGGCAGTCTTGAAACTCTGCTCAGTCTCGAGGCCGTCGATAAACTCGACCCGCTCAAGCGCATCGCGCCGACCAACCAGGAGCTCAAGGCCCAGGGCGTAGGCAATTTCCTGAGCGGTATGTTGGGAGGATTGCCGATCACCGCGGTGATCGTGCGCAGCTCCGCCAGCATTGACGCGGGCGCGCACACCAAGGTGGCTTCCTTCGTCCACGGCGTGCTGCTGTTGCTCAGCGCGATGTTCCTCGCCAGCGTGCTCAATATGATTCCGCTCGCGTGTCTCGCCGCGGTGCTGCTGCTGACGGGCTACAAGCTTGCGAAGCCGAAGCTCTTCGTTCAGCAATATGAAAAGGGATTCAACCAGTTTGCCCCCTTCGCCGTGACGATTGGCGCAATTCTCTCGACGGACCTCCTCAAGGGAATGGCGATCGGCATGGCCGTGGGCCTCTTCTTCGTGTTGCGCGCGAATTATCATTCGGCGTTCACGTTGACGCGCGACGGCCGCCACTACCTGCTACGCCTGCAAAAGGACGTTTCGTTCCTCAACAAGGCGCAGCTGCGCAACTTCCTCGAGAACGTCGACGAGAACAGCTACCTCGTGATCGACGGCACGCGCGCCGGCTTTATCGACCAGGACATCATGGAGACGATCCAGGATTACATAAAAGCCGCGAGCGACTACAACATCCGGGTCGAACTCAAGGAGATGCGGGGGCTTGAGCCCGTCAACGGGTTGGTTCCCGCACAATAGCGGGCCCGTCACATGGACTCAGCGCTCGCCGGGAGAAGGCGCATGCGTCGAATTCCGGGTCGAGCCGGCAGGATGCCCTATAGTAACGGCGGGCGAGCGTAACGCTCTTTAGTTACGCCTCGCCGTTGCGCCCATCGCCTCCTCTGAGTCTGACTCGGCCGGCGACGCACAGGCGGCGCGAACGCTTCACGGCGTGAAACCCTCGAAGACGATCTGATCGACCCACGCTCTCGACCGCGCCGCCATTTCAGGCGAACGCACTGTCCAGGCCGTCACTGGAAGTTTCAGCGCGTCGCGCATGAGCAGCGGAATGGCGTGCGGCAGATCGCCGACGCGCCAGGACAGGAAATCCGGCAGCGTGCGCCTGTAGTGCAGAAACTGCGTGAGCTCCGCGCGCTGCGCGCTCGAGAGCTGCGGCCAGTCGTCATCGCTGTACTGCGCTTCGCCGACCATGCCGAGCGGCCGTTGCGCGATGCCGAGCGCGGCGGCGCGCGCGCGAAGAAAGGCGATCTGATCGGGATCGAAGCTTTCGATCGCGACGGGACCGCCGTAGCGCGCCAGCGCCTGCGCCGTGCGCTGCGCCACGGTCGTGTCGCCATCGAAGGCGCTCTTGATCTCGACGACGATCGGCGTTCGCCCGCCAACCGCCTTGAGAAATTCAGAAAACCTCGGAATGCGGTCAACGCCGCCGCGTAACTTCAGACGACCGAGCTCGTCGGCGCTATGCGCCGCGACGGCGCCGGCGCGTTCGGTCAGCCGTTCGAGCGTGTCGTCGTGGAAAACGACGAGTTCGCCGTCGGCTGTGAGCTGCACGTCGCACTCGATCGCAAATCCGCCGGCGATCGCGGCGCGCGCCGCCGAAATCGAATTTTCGATCACGCCCTTCGCCGCGTCATGCAGGCCGCGGTGCGCGATTGGACGCGCGACCAGCCAAGTAAAATCAGAGGCGTTCACGGAAGAATCTCGAAGATCCCCTCGACTTCGACGGCGGCGTCGAGCGGCAATTGCGCGACGCCAACGGCGAAGCGCGCGTGTTTGCCGTTCTCGCCCAACACGGTCGCGACGAGATCGGAAGCGCCATTGACGACTTGCGGCAATGAATCGAAGTCGGGCGCGCTGTTCACAAAGCCGCCGAGCCGCACGGCGCGCAGCTTGGCGAGATCGCCGACCGCGGCGTTGGCCTGGGCGAGAACATTGAGCGCAGCCTGGCGGGCGGCGGACTGTCCCGCCTCGAGCGAAACGCCGGCGCCGAGCTTGCCCTTATGCGCCGGGTCGACGCCGTTGGCGCCGAGCGGCAGCTGTCCCGAGATGAACAGCAAAGCGCCTGTGCGCACATAAGGAACATAGTTGGCCACCGGCGCGGCCGCGGCAGGCAGCGTCAGTCCCAGCTCTTTCAACCGCGCGAGCGGGGTGTCGGACGATGCGGTCATGGCGCCTCTCCAAAGAGAAAGTCGTTGCTCCCAATGAAGCGCGACCCTAGTTTCCTACTCCACCCGACGCAATGGCGTCGAATTGGCCGCCACAGAAAGAGGTCCGATGATTCCGTTACGCCTGCTGACTGCGGCGATCTGCGCGGCGACGCCGATCGGCCAGGCGGCTGCCGAGCGCGCTTTGGCTCCGCTCGCCAACCATCGCGCTGTTTACGATCTGAGCCTCTTGAAGACCAGCGGCGCGAAGGCGCCCGCGCAGGCGCGCGGCCGCATCGCCTTCGACTTTTCCGGTTCTGCCTGCGAGGGCTATGTGCAGAATTTTCGCCAGATCACCGAGTTGCAGCCCTCGGAAGGCGCCGCGAAACTCTCCGACATGCGCTCGGCGACCTTCGAGGGCGGCGACGGCGCTGATTTTCGATTCAAGGTGGAAACCAGGATCGACAACTCGCGTTCGGAGGAAGTCGACGGAAGGGCGAAAAAATCTGGCGACGCCCGTCTGTCCATCGACCTTTCCAAGCCAAAGCGCGCGCGACTGGAGCTCGCGGGTCCGATGCTCTTTCCGACCGAGCATTTGCGCAAGATCGTGGAGACGGCCGTCGCCGGCGAACCTTTGCTCGAGGCGCGGGTCTTTGACGGCACGGGCGACGGCGAAAAGGCGTTCGACACGTTGACGGTTATCGGCAAGCCGACGACGGAACAACCGCCGGAAAAGGCCGCGCGCGCGAGCGAACTCAAGAACACCCGCCGCTGGCCGGTGGCGATCTCCTATTTCGATCTCGGCAAGAAGGACGGGCAGCCGATCTACGTGCTGTCCTTCGACCTTTATGAAAATGGCGTCTCGCGCGCTCTCAGGCTAGATTACGGCGATTTCGTCCTGCGCGGCGACATGACGGATCTCGTCCTGCAGCCGACGCCTTCCTGCAAAAAATAGCGCGCGCTCAGCAGCTCACCGACGGCGAAAAAGCGCTGCGATTCGCTGGGCGATCGATCGCGGGCGCCAGAAGATGGCGGCATGAATGTCGAGAGTCTGGTCGAGAAATGGCGCCGTCGGCGGAACTGCGAGCAGCGTCGCATCCTCTGGCGCGCATCTCAGCGCCGCTTCATCGTCCGGCAGGGCGACGGAGACGCCGCAATCCGTGACGATGTTTCGCGATACGTAATGCAGCAGCATGAGATTGGCGACGATCTCCTGCATCTTCGAGCGCGGATTCTTGCGGTATGCGCATCCCGGCGCGCGAATGAAATATTCGCCGCTCGCATCGTCGGAGCGCAGCATCAGCGCCACGAGACGGCCGCGCCCCGGCCAGTGGCATTCCCCCGGCCGCTTCAGGCGCATGAACTCGCCGTCAAAGACCTTGGAGCCAATATGCTGACGCTCGCAGGCGCCGCTATGCTGCGCCTGCGTTGCATCCACATATTCGAAGCGGATTTCCGCACCGGGGGCCGAGGGGAGCCGAGCATCCTCGATCCTGCTTAGCGCCGCGGCCGCCACGGCCACTGACGCCTCGACCGTGAGATGGTTTTCATCCTGATAATGCGATGTCGCCCGTCCGCCCGGGAAGATCTCGTCGAGCCAGAGGGCGGGCAGGGCGTAACGATGAGCCGCTTCACTATAGAGCCGGCGCGCGCGCCGCATTGCGCTGCGCAGCGCTCTTGAATCTGTCGGCCGCGGGTCGAGACAAAGAAACATGAGGCGAATCCCGCGCCGGGCGCAATGGGCGGCGATTGCTTCGAGCGTATCGGCGACGAGCCTCCGATCGAGACAGCCGGCGGCGAAAAGCAGAACGTCGTTGAGACAATATTCGAAGACGACGACGTCTGGAGGAGCACCGCCCTCGCGCTCCATTTTCAGCAGCGCCATCAGCCCGTAGAGCGACCCTACGGCGCCGAGAAAGCGGTTCTCGACGTCGTGCGCCGACGCCTGCCGTTGAAATTGGGAGGCCCAGCCTTCGCGCATTCCGGCGTTGGAGCCGCCGAGCAGCAAAATTTTCATGCGATAGAGATATGTTGCGCCATCAGTCGAGAGCGGCCGGCTCTCGCGGCGATGCTAATCGGTTTGTGAGCGCGTGGCCATAGACGAAGGTCGCCGGAATGGCTATCGCCGCAGAGGCTTTTCGTCCTAATTGAGGCGGTGGCTTCTTCGAGCCACGGAGCGCGTTCGATGTTTCCCATTCCCCAATGCGTCTTTCTCACCCGCGGCGTCGGCGTGCATCGCCATCGTTTGACGGCGTTCGAATATGCGCTGCGCGACGCGGACATCGAACAGCAGAATCTCGTCGCCGTATCGTCGATCCTGCCGGCGGGATGCGATCTCGTGCCTGTCGAGAAAGGCGTCGCGACGCTTCAGCCCGGCGAAATCACCTTCACCGTGCTCGCGCGCGCCGAGACCGACGAACCCGGACGGCGCATCACCGCGAGCATCGGCCTTGCACGGCCAAGAGAGCCGACGCTCTACGGCTATATTTCGGAACATCACGGCTATGGGATGACCGAGCGTGAGAGCGGCGACTACGCGGAAGATCTCGCCGCCACGATGCTTGCGTCGACGCTCGGCATCGAATTCGATCCCGACGCCGCCTGGAACGAGCGCAAGAAAGTCTATGAAACGAGCGAGCTCATCGTCGAGAGCCTGTCGCTGACCGCAGCCGCCGACGGCGCGCCCAATGGCGATTGGACCTGTGCGATCGCGGCGGCGGTGTTCCGCTTCGCCAGACTGGATGACGCGCCGTGAGCGGAACGCCGACCTTCGCCGCGAGACCGACCTTTCTTGGCGTTGAACCGCGCGTGGACGCCGCGGTTGTCGTCGCGGGCGCGCCCTTCGATATCGGCACGACCAATCGCAGCGGCGCGCGCTTCGGGCCGGCGGCGATTCGTCACGCGAGCCGCATGCTCATCGACGGCGAGCATCCATCCTTATGGACGTCGCCGGTCGATCTGCCGATCGCCGACATCGGGGATTTCGCGATCGCGCTCGGCGACATCGCCGCAAGCCTGGCGCTCATCGAGGAACAAGCATCAAGCTATGCGCATCTCGTAACGCTCGGCGGCGATCATGGCATAACGCTGCCGCTCTTGCGCGCCTGCGCAAAAAAGCGCGGACCGCTGGGGCTGATTCATTTCGACGCGCACGTCGACACGTGGCCAGACAACTTCGGTCAGCCTTACGCGCATGGCTCGATGTTCTACCATGCCATCAACGAAGGCGTGATCGATCCGCGCCGCATGATTCAGATCGGCATCCGTTCGCCCGTGCAACGCGACGTCTACGACTGGACGATCGGAAAAGGCGTGACGATCATCTCCGCGCAGGAGGCGCATGAGATCGGCCCCGCCGCCGTCGCCTCGCGGATCCTGGAAGTCGCCGGCGGCGCCCCGGTTTATCTGACCTTCGACGTCGACGCGCTCGATCCGGCCTTCGCTCCCGGGACCGGCACGCCGGAAATCGGCGGCCTTGCGACCTGGCAGGCGCAGTCGATCCTCCGCAGGCTTGCCGGCCTGCGCTTCGTCGGCATGGACGTCGTCGAAGTCGCGCCGGCCTATGACATATCCGAAATCACCGCCCTCGCCGGCGCGACGATGGCGTGGGAATACCTCTGCCTGCTCGCGAACTCGGCGGGCGCGTCGCGGTCCGCCTAGCCGTTTCCGAGCGACGTTCGCCAGCGTCAATGCGGCTCTTGCCAAGGCCGTCCTTCGGCAGCACTGTGCTTTGAACAGCCGCGGCGGCGGCGGTCCAGCTTCGCGACCAGGCGAGGCTTCTGAAAGCGTAGGGGAGGGCGGCATGATCAGTGCTGACGGCGAACGGACGCGAGAGGTTGTCGGCGTTTTCGCAGACGGCTATGCGCTTGAAAGCGCGGTCAACGACTTGCTGAATTCAGGATTCGACCTCGGCGACATACACCTGCTGGCGGGCGAGAAAACCGTCGCCGCCAAGCTTGGCCATAAATACGAGAAGGTCGAAGACGTCGAGGACGACGGCAAGGCGCCCCGAGTCGCCTATGCGCCCAAGGAATCTCGAGGCGTCAAGAATGGCGCGCTCGTCGGCGCGCTTGTTTATGTCGGCGCGACGATGGCGGCTGGCGCGGCGCTCGCTTCAGGCGGCGCGCTCGCGATGCTTCTCGTCAGCGGGGTCGTGGGCGCGGAAGTCGGCGGCCTGATCGGCGTCGTGCTTGGCGAGTTCCTGGAAGAGCGTCATGCAAAATATCTCCAGGAGCAACTTGACCATGGCGGGCTTTTGCTCTGGGTGCGAACCCGGAATTCAGCGCTGGAGGAAAAGGCGAAGCATATTCTCGCCCAGCATTCCGGCCGCGACGTTCATGCGCATGACATGCCTGTCGCGGCGGTCTGAGAATTAACGCGAGCGCGATCAGCTCGCCTTTTTTATCAGTTCGGCTTTCCGCTTGGAAAGCTGCGCCCCCAGCGCGCGCAGATCGACGTCGCTCTCGCGCGCCTCGGGGAACATTTCCTGCTCTTCTTCTTGCACATGGTGCATCACATATTCGCCGAGGACCTTGACCTTTGCGTCGAACAGCTCCTCGTCCGGCGACATCGACTCGATCTCCGCTATGAGCTGTTTCGCGCTCGCATGTTCGACCGCCGCTTCGTCGAGAAGATCTTGGTCCTCTATGCTCTCGCGCAGCGCCGGATAGAAGATTTCCTCCTCAATCCTGGCGTGAACGGTCAGCGCGGCGCATATCTTTCGAGCGAGCGCCTCTTTCTCCGCCTCGCCGTCAAGCTTCTCGTATTCCTTGAACCAGTTTTTCACCTCTCGATGATCATCGCGCAGGAGCTTGATTGCGTCGGCCGGCCTGGGCGCGGAGGCCGTCGGCTTGGCGCGCGACTTCGACGCCGGCTTTCTCGTCTTCGCATTGCTGCTTACACTGGCGGTGGGCATCTTCGTTCTCCTTCTCTCGCATCGATATTCGTCAGCCTCGCGTCGCAGCAGGGCGCATACTCAAGCGTCGAGATCGACCGTTAGTTCCCGGGGCCAGTGTCGAAGTTGCGCGCAAGCCGCGACAAACGCCGCCGCGTCCTTGGGGGTCGCGAGCCGAATGCAGGCCTCATCCAGCGCTTCGGCGACGCCGGCCTTCTCCAGCAATGGCATGGCCGCGTCGGTGAAGCCGATGAACTTGCAGTGCGCAAAGGCGTCGCTCACGAAGTCTCGCGCGGCGGCGTCGGCCGCGAGGTCGGCGGCCCCCGTCTCCGACGCGACGACAGCCACGGCGTCGAACAGCACCGATGGTCCACCATCGATTTTCTGCGCGGCCGGCTGCATGACGCCGTCGTCAAGCACGACGCCGCCGATGTGAGGCGCAACGATCTCGTAGACCGCTCCGATCTTCTCGACGGCTTCGATCAGCGCCGTGAGCAGCTTGGCGTCCGCGCCGTCCGTAACGAGAATCCCGAGCTTGCGCCCGGTGAAGGTTTTCGGACGCGCCAATATGCTCAAGGGCGCGGATGGGGGGAGTTCGTGTCGCGTCGGACGCGCGGCCTTCGCCGGCTCTGGCATTTCGAGCCGCAAACCGTCGGCGACCCGCGTCGCGAGCGCAACGTCGATGTTCAGGAGATGCGACACGACCCGTGCGCGGATATCGGGGCGCTCGCATTTGCTCAGTTCGAACACGAGCGCGTCGCCGATGTGTTTGCGCTCGATCGGCGTCTGGCTGAGAAAGAATTGTCGCGCCTGGCTGTAGTGATCGGCGAAGCTTTCGGAGCGAAGCCGCCTCTTCGGCCCAGAGATGTCCGTCGGGAAGGATGTGAAGCCGCGTTCGGGATTCTCGCGCGGTCCGCCGAGCGCGCCCCAGCTGTTCGGCTCGTAATTGGCGCGCCCTTTCGGGTTCTTCATCGCCATATGTCCGTCCTGCTGGAAATGCGCCATCGGGCATCGCGGCGCATTCACCGGAATGTGGGTGAAGTTGGGGCTTCCGAGCCGCTTCAGCTGGGTGTCCAGATAGGAGAAGTTGCGGCCCTGAAGCAGCGGATCGTCGCTGAAATCAATTCCGGGTACGATGTTTTGCGTGCAGAAGGCGACCTGCTCGGTTTCGGCAAAGAAATTGTCCACAGTGCGGTCGAGCACAAGCCGACCGACGATTTGAACGGGAACCTGCTCCTCGGGGATGATCTTCGTCGCGTCGAGAACGTCGAATTCGAATGCGTCGGCAAACTCGTCGTCGAAGAGCTGAACGCCCAGCTCCCATTCCGGGAAATGTCCGCCCTTGATCGCATCCCAGAGGTCGCGGCGATGAAAGTCGGGGTCGGCGCCGTTGATCTTGACCGCTTCGTTCCACAGCACCGATTGCAGCCCGAGCTTCGGCTTCCAGTGGAATTTGACGAAGGTCGACTTGCCCTTTGCATTGACAAAACGGAAAGTGTGCACGCCAAATCCTTCCATGAAGCGGAAGGAGCGCGGAATGGCGCGATCGGACATGATCCACATGATCATGTGAAAGCTTTCCGGCGAGAGCGACGCGAAATCCCAGAAATTGTCATGCGCGGACTGGGCCTGAGGAAAGCCTCGATCTGGAGCAGGCTTCACTGAATGAACCAGGTCCGGAAACTTGATCGCGTCCTGGATGAAGAACACCGGGATGTTATTGCCGACGAGATCCCAGTTTCCTTCTTTGGTGTAGAACTTGACCGCAAAGCCTCTGACGTCGCGGGCGAGATCGAACGACCCCTTGCTGCCCGCCACCGTCGAGAACCGCACGAACACCGGCGTCTGATCGCCGACGCGCTGAAAAAGATTGGCGCGTGTGACGTCGGCGAGAGATTTCGTGAGTTCGAAATAGCCGTGCACGCCGAAGCCGCGCGCATGAACGACGCGTTCCGGAATGCGCTCATGATCGAAATGAAAGATCTTCTCTCGGAAGTGAAAGTCTTCGAGCAGACTCGGACCGCGAGCGCCGATGCGCAGCGTGTTCTGGTCGTCCGACACCGGGACGCCCTGCTGCGTGGTGAGCGTCTCAACTTCATCATTGGCGGTCTGGTGGGTTTCCCCGCCATTGCCTTGCGGCTGTTGAAAGGAGCTTTCAGTTTCGGACGCCAGAATTTCCGGCTGCTCGGTCGGACTTTTTCCAGGATAGGGCATGGAGGATTTGGCGGGCGACGCCGGTTTGCGTTTTGATGCCATGGGAAAACTCCGAAAAGCCGCAGTAGAAGACCAATCGTAAGCGTAACCTCGGGCCAATTCGTATTGTTCCCCAGGCGAAACAAAATTCCCGATGGGAGGTCGCATCACGCACGTCTGCGCGATCCCTTGTCGGGCCGAGCGCCTTGACGCGCGTCAAGGAGAGACGAACGCCATTTCGTCGCGCCGGCAGTCGTTGCGCGATGGATGCGCGACGCTAAAGCCGCGATCTTGTTCGCAACAGTACGTTGTGCGACGATACGCGCGCCAGGCTAGGGCGGAAGTATCGAAATTGCGTCGACTTCAACAGGGTGCGCGACGTGGCGTGGGCGACGAAAGTTTACAGGGCGTCGAAAAGATTAGAGGGCGCGCCTTCCTGGATCATTGCTCTGACCCTATTTGCCGCGAGCCTTTCTGTTCGTTATCTGGCGGATCCCTGGCTCACTCTGAAGTTCGTGACCTTTTACCCGGCGATCGCGGGGAGTGCGCTCCTCTGCGGCTGGCGTCAGGGCATGTTGGTGCTGGCGCTCTCCGCTCTTGCGGGTTGGTATTTTTTCTTCGAGCCCCACAACTCGTTTCTGCTCCGAGAGCAGAACGCCCTATTCGCCCTGATCGGCTTTCTCCTCGTCGGCGGCTTCCTGCTCATTCTCGTGTCGGGAATGGCCGATCTGATCAGGCGACTCGAGGCGGCGAACCAGGTGCAGGTCAGCCTGTTTGGCGAGCTTCAGCATCGCGTGGCCAACAATCTCCAGATTGTGCTCGCCATGATCAGCAGCGCCCGGCGGGGAATGCCGGAGGGGCCGGCCGTGGAACGACTCGCGGCCGCGGAAGATCGTATTGCCGCGATGTCGACCTTGCATCGCCGGCTCTACGACAAGACGACATATGAGCAGGGACTGGCGCCCATTCTTCGCGAGATGTTGCTAAATAATTTTGGCGAGCTGCAGATCGAGGTCGCGGTGGATATTGCCCCGGATGCAAAACTGTCACTGGATCAGATGACGGCGGCGCTTCTCCTGATAAATGAGGCTGCGCTCAACGCCACCAAGCATGTCTTCGAAAAAGGGCGGGGATCGAAGTTCGAGGTCGCCTTGCTGAGGCTGACGAACGGCCATCTGCAGCTTATCGTTCGTGATGACGGTCCTGGGATTATGCCGGCTCCTGCAGCTGCGTCGGGTTCTCTCGGCATGCACATTATGCAGGCCTTCGCGCGTCAGCTCGGCGGATCGCTGGAGATGGAAGCCTCTTGCGGGACGACCTTGATGGTCGAGTTCTCGGCCGAGTAGCGGAGCTGCGCGTCAGTCGCGCTCCCTCACAACAAGCGCCTCGACGAGGCTCATCACCGCCCGGGCGCCGCCAACGATCGCTCGGACAGCGAGTCCTTGGCAGGGCGCGCTGGCGACTTTCTGGCACAGTTTCGAAGCCCCCTCCGGAGAAAAGTCATCCGGAAATGACTTTCAAGGTCTGTCGCATCGGGTCCGTCATCGCCAGATAAACGAAACTGTGCGCGGTCAGCGACGCTGCAGATCTATGGACGAAGCACAAGCGTGACCTCAATGTTTCCCTTCTCGCTGTCAAAATCTGCTGTCTCGGTCGGGGTGCGCGTCTCATGCGCAGGCGTCGCGATGCGGCGAGAAGCTATGGAGGCGCAATGAATGGCGCTCTCCGAAAAGATCGAGGATGAGCTTAAGGCGTTTCTGTCGGAAACCGATTTCGCGCGAGCGGGCGCGGTCGTCACCGATCTCGACGGAACGGCGGTGCACGAATTCGAAGGGCGCGTCGTCATTCCAGATCCGGTCGCATGCGGCCTGAAGCGCCTCAATGACCTTGGCCGGCCGATTGTGCTGAACACGCTGCGATTTCCGCTGAACGTCATCCGCACCTTCGGTCGCGAGTGGTATGCGATCACAAATGCGCCGTTGCCGCTTGTTTCGCTGAATGGCGGCGTCGTCGGCTATCTCAGAGAAGACCACGCCGGCGAAATCATCTTCGAGGAGCTCGACGCCTTTCCGCTTGAAGCCGAGGAAATCGACGAAGTGCTGACAGGCGTGCAGGGGCTGCTCGCAAATGGCGTCAATGAGCTTCTCGTCTTCTATTACACGCGGGACTGGACCCTCGGCGAGACGATCTGGACGCCCGACGCCGACAGAATTCCTCATGTTCGCGCAAAATACCAAAGCGCGTCCTCCGTTGTCTGCGTAACGCTGGAGGATCTTCGCGAGGCCTTGATGGCCCATGAGATCTGCATGATGTTTCTGCTTGTCGAAGCCCCGCAGGATCGGCTGATGGCCTACCAGCACGTCAAGCGATCCAACTTCGCGACGCGCCGGGGCGTCGACAAATTGTCCGGCGTCCGCGCCATCGCCGAACGGCTCGGGGTCGAACTGGAGGCTTCCGTCGGCTGCGGCGACACGCCGATGGATTCGTTCCTTTCCGGCGTCGGGCTCGCGGTGCATGTCGGAACCCGCGATCTGGAATACAAAGGTCTGCTGCGGACGGTGAAGATCGGTAGTTCGATCGAACTCGGAGAACTGCTGTTTCGACTCGGGCGGCTGCAGAGCGAGGCGCCGCAATGACCGATGTGCAGGATGTGCAGGTCAGCGCGCGCAAGGCGCGATCCAATGCGGCCAGGATCATCGAGCATCATTTTGGATCGAAACCCAAACGCATTCTGGCGCGCGGCGGCGGCCTGACGAATTTCGTGTTTGAGGCGCGCCATGCGGAAGGCGATTTCATCGTTCGCATGAACACGACTCCAGACAAGCTGAAGGACTATCTCAAAGAGCAATGGGCGATCGCCAGGGCGAGCGAGGCAGGCGTGCCGACCGCGACGATTCTGGAGGTGGGCGCAGACATCATCGGCATGCCTTACATGGTGCTTCCCAAGATCGAGGGTCAGGAGGGCACGCATCATCCGGAACGCTTCGCAATCTTACGCGAGATGGGGCGCCTGACCGCCCTGATACACTCGATCGGCACTTCGGGCTTTGGCCACACCTTCGACTGGTCGGGAAATCAGCTCTCGCGCAAGGAAACATGGCAGGAATATCTGCACGGGGAGTTGAAAGTGGAAGCGCGCGTCGACGTGCTCGATGAGCATGGCATGCTCGACAAGGCGCAACTCAAAAGCCTGCGATCCATTGTTCGCGAAATGGAGCGCTGGGAGCCATCGCCCGTCCTCAACCATGGCGACATGCGGCTGAAGAATGTCGTCGCGGACGCCTCCGGCGCGGTCGCCGCCGTCATCGACTGGGAGAACTGCGCCTCGAACGTTGCGCCCTACTGGGATCTTTCGGTGGCGCTGCATGATCTTTCGGTCGACGCCAAGCAGGAATTCCTCGCGGGCTATGGTCTGACGGAGGAGAAGGTCCGCGAGATCGCGCCGATCATCAAGGCGATCAATCTGATCAATTACGCGCCCTATGTTGAGCGCGCCGCCGACGAAAGAGACAAGGCGCGGCTCGAACAATTCCGGACGCGCCTGTCCGGCGCGCTCGATCTATATTCGCTCTAAGCGACCTTCGACTGCTTGAATCGCCGGGCCGCAAATCCTGAATGTTAGGGTCCAGACTCATAACCAATAGCTGATTGTCGCCGCGATGCAGACGGCTGCGAGAAAGTTAGTCGCGCTTCGATCCTAGCGCGTGTCGATGCGTCTGAAGTCCTTCAACCGGCAGAACATGCGCGCAAGGGCGTTGCGGTTTCGGTAAAGGAAAGGCGAGAAGCAGTTCTTCCATTTGCGATTGG
>JBPFDX010000081.1:0-9919 GCA_051061385.1 Methylocystis sp. | reverse complement strand
GCGTCAATCACGCGATCACGCAAATCCTGGCTGTAAGCCCGAGCCATGCTTCGCCTCCATCGCTGTCGCAATGAAGGAATCACTGTTCAGCCGATTCGGGAATCCCACACAGAATCGGAAAACGACGAACGTGCTCTAGAGCAGCGAAGGCTGCGTCGTAGACAGTCTCGGTCCCGAAATGGGGCGGGCCCAGATGGAACAGCGCGCCCCCGATCCAGCTCTCGAGGAAGACACGCTAGTCGAGATATTCGATGGTGACCCCCCGACAGGCGCTCATGAATCACCTCTAGGATCGGTGCGAGCCGCGCAATCTCAAAGCTCGCCGGCCTAGTCGTGGCGATGCCGAAACTACGGCCTTCCCGCCGAACGACAGGCGTTGCAAATAGAGGAACCGCGTAGCGCGCTCGAGATCCGTGAGCGTTACGCCGTCCTGGCTCGCCAGGCGCTCGAATTCAGCCCTGCTCGTCAATTGCCACTTCTGCATGTCCAATGCGGTCGTTGCTACCTTCGGTTAGTGAGAAGGCGCGCCAGCGCAGAAGCAATTATCTGATGGTGCGCTGCGGGACTTGCTTGCCGGAGGACCCGCGTCCGGGACGATTCGGCCCCGCTACGTCGTTCGATCGACGATCACAAATGGCATTCCGGATTGCGGCCTAAGCGGGCGATAAGGTCATTGAAGCGCGTGTCCAACCCATCGAGGCGTGCGTCCTGGCGAGCCAGTGTAGTAAGAATGTCGGTCTGCTTCTTGGCTTCGCGCTCCAGATCGGCGAGACGCGCGTCAAGCGATTTGAGCTGGAATCGAAGCGCGCCAAGCGTCATCAGGCCGCCGGCAGCTATGACGATCGTGTTCAGGATCGCGCCGAGCGAAATTGTATAATCGATATCGATCATCTGTCTTCTCGCTGGGCATCTTCTGGACGGAACAGTCCGGCGAAGGGGTTGCGGGATGCAGAAGCCGCCGGCGCGGTCGGCGCCGGCTCTTCCGGCTCGTTCTGCGGCTCCCGCAGCGCCTCTCCGGCGAGCCCCGCGTCGCGGTTCCTTCGCCAGGCGGCGAGAGCGGCGTGACGGCGCGCGCAGGCGGCCAGCGAAGCGCGATCGCGTCCCCAACGTCTTTCCACCTCGCCGGCGGTCATCGCCTTGCCACGGAGCCGCGCCGGCCGCACGCAGACCTTTTCCAGCGTGCCCGGAGGCTGCGCCGCCGGCGTCGCGAGCTCCTTTGGCGGCGGGCTACCGGATCCGGTTGAGGCGCATGACGCTAGAAGCAGGCAGGCAAGCGCTGTGATCGTTCTCGCGCGACGCATGGTCAGACTCCTTCAGGATTTTCTCTCGATCGGCTTCGAGCGCCGCTTGAGCGCGCGCTTCTGCGATGGCGGCGACGCGCGCCCTGCCGATCGCCGCTTCGCGGCGAGCATGTTCGGCGAGCTCGGCGGCGAGCCGTGACGCCTCGGCACGGTCCCACGCTTCGCGATCGATCGCCGCGCGCCAGGAGTAGCCCCCATCGAAGCAAGCGAAGCCGATCGCGAGAGCGAAGAGCCCTTTCGAGAGCGCCGCGCCGCCGAGTGGCACATTCCGCACGGCGACTGCGCCGACGAGCGCCAGGATGGCGAGCGCGCCGTAGCGCTGGCGCGCGCCGTCCTTGCGCAGGGCCTCTTTCAAAGGCTCCCGGACGCCTTCGAGGTAGTTGGGCGCCGGGCGGTCGGGACTGAATTCCAGATCCGCATGCCCGTTCCGTATGTCCACCGCGACGGCTATCTCTGCAACGCCATTCCCAAGGACATCGCGGCCGACATCAGGTTCCCGCTCGCCTCCGGCGCGGCCGACAGGATCGTCGTCTCGCCGCTGCGCCAGGTCGCCGCCGAAATTCGCAACGGCCGTGTTGCAGCAGATGCAATGCGCCCGGCGCCGAAGCGGACGCCGCTCAAACCCTCGCTGCCGCCGCTCGTCCGCGCCTATGTGCTGAAAACCTTGCGTTACACGAATTTTCGGGGCGACATGGATATCGTCTCGCCCGGCGACACTCATCTCCCTCAGCCAGCGTTCGACCGCGCGCTCGCGCTTGGCCTCGCCGTGACGCCCGAGGACCCGCGCGCAGCCGAGCACAGGCAGACCGCGCGTCGCCGCCCGGACGTCGACATGCGGTTCCAAGCGCATCTCAAGCCCGAAGAGCCAGTCGATCTCGGCGTCGACGTGAGGGCCATCCTGGACGTCGAGCGCGAGCGCTTGAATGAATATCGTGAGGCGGCAGAATGAAGTGCGCGTGCTGCTCAAACCCGATACCGTTCGAAGTCTTCGAGACGATCGTGCTGGGCGACGGCGCGCTGCGGCGCGCCGAGGTGCAGACGGCGGCGGCCGATCGAAACGAAACTCTGATCCACGACCGCGGCGCGTCGGCGCATGAAGCCGGCCATGCGCTGGCGGCGCTCGCCCATGGCGACGATCTGCGCGCCGTCGCGATCGGCGAATACCCGATGACGATCTCGCAGAAATCCCCGCACCTTTCACCGCTGCGGTGTCTCATTGACTTCTGCGCCGGGGACGTCGGCGAGGGGCTTGCGTCGGGCTATGGGTCGCCATCGATTGACGTGCTGCACGCCTACATCAAGGATGCGCGCAAAGACGACGACGGGCACTGCGATTTTTGCAAGTCGGCGCGACTCCTAGTCACCAGATTTCCTCTCCATTCGGATGACGCGCTCGCCGAGGCATGGGCAAGTGCGTTCGAGATAACGCGCGCTCTTCTTAAGACCCCCGCATGGTCAGGCGCGTTCTGGCGCGTCGCCGACGCTCTTCGCGAAAGCAGGCGGCTTTTTGGGGACGAAGTCGCTGGGCTCGTTGATGCTGACGATCTGCGTGACGTCGAAGCGCGATTGCTCGTAAGCGTTGACGGTTTCGATATCGAAACATGGAGTGCGGCACAGTGAAAGCCATCGAACTACCCAAACAATCCCGTGGCGCTGAAGTTCGCGCTGCATCATTCGACACGACAACTCCATCGAAATCGTTTTTAACTCCGGCGCGACTGTCCGTCGTCGCAAATGGAGCGATGAGCTCTATGACGAACAGTTGCTCGTCACGCTTGAAGCAGTCAACCTAGAACGCTTGAATGGCGGCGCTGCGCCTTTCCTCAATTCTCATGCCGCTTATGATCTGTCGACCGTCATCGGAACGGTTGTCGCCGGATCGGCGCGTATCGCGAATGGTCAGGGAACCGCGCGTGTGAAGCTGTCCAGCGCGCCAAGCGACGCCGACGTCGTGCACAAGATCAAAGAGGGCGTGATCCGCAGCGTTTCGACCGGCTATTCCATCGACCGCGTTGAGGTGATGGAGCGCAGCGGCGACGTGCCGCTCTGGCGCGTCACGAGGTGGACGCCGCTGGAGTTGTCGGGCGTCGCGATCGGCGCTGATGCCGGCGCACATATCCGAAGCGCAGCGACGACATTCCCCTGCGTCGTCGCCAACGCGACGCGCAAAAGGCCGTGGGAAGAGACCTATGCCTCGCCGTTCGAACACGTGGTGATTCCGAGATGATCAGATTGAGCGCGTCGGCAGGGGCGGCGTGTTTCTCCTTCGCGCTCAATACGGCGGCGACGTGTATCGGCGCGTAGCCGCCAATCACTCACGGCGGAACATCATTGCAGCTCAATGACTTGGGTCCTCCGCCAGGTCCTTCCACTTGCGGGCACGTTGCACCCCAAATATCGGTCAGAGCAATTTTTTTCGAGACCTTAACTCACGTGGAATCGCCATGCCGCTCGTAACGGAATCAGAATTTGCGGAAACCTTGCTCGTTTCTCGCGCGAGGGTCGCAATTCTTAAAAATGGGCCTTCCGGTCCGCCCAGACGGCCTGCTTGATCTTGATGACGCGCTTAATTGGGTCGCGCGCAACGTTGTGCCTGATGCAGATGGCGGCGGCGCGTCGGTTGTCGCGCACGAATTGCTGCGCGGCAAGACGGCGAAGCCGGCGAGGAGCGCTCCCCGTCGCCGCGATGATGAGGATAACCCGATTGATATGGCGATGAACGCGGCGCTCGCCGGCATGTTCTGCTGTATCCCTAACATCTCGGCGGCCGCGGCACGTCAGGCGGGCGCGTCTGCGGATGTAGTCGCGAAAATCCTGGCAATCGCTCACGCGCTCGCGAGGCGGCAGGGCAACACCGTGATGGTGGAGATGCTCCGCATGGACCCCCGCGGTGATTGCTGGCCGGATCTCGAGATGTGCCGGAAATTCACCTTGGCGACCTGAAGGAATAGACACGATGGCAACTCTTGAGACGCGCTTAATCGCATCTTTAACCGACCGCATCAGCGGCCCGGCGCGCAAGGCGTCGGAGTCGCTGAAGGGGCTCTCAAAGGATGCGAACATAAAGCTCGGCGGCGGCGGCGTCTTCAATTCGCTTCATCGCGAGATTGGCGTTGTCAATCGTCAATTAGACCAGATGCGCGGACGAATGGTCGATAGTGTCGCGCAACTTTACATTTTGAAAAATGCATTGACGGCTCCGATTAAGGCCGCGGCAACATTCGAAGACAGACTCGTCGATATCGGACAAAAAGCTGGAAAAACGCGCGAAGAGATGAAGCGCGTCGGCGAAGATATTGCACGCATCGCTAAATCGACGACACGGAGTCAACAGGAAGTTGCCGACACGATGGACAATGTCGTTGGTCGCGGCTTGAACTTCGATACGGCGTTTAAGGTGCTGCCGTCGATCGGCCGGGCTGCAACTACTTATAAAGCCGAAATCGACGACATGGCGTCGACGTCGATGGCGCTGCTCGATAATTTCAAGGTCAAGGCCGAACAACTGCCGGAAGTCATCGACCGATTGTCGCAGGCGAGCAAAGCCGGCGCGTTCGAGCTAAAGAACATGGCGAAGGAGTTTCCACAACTACTGGCGATTGGTCAGATGCGAGGAATGACCGGCGTCATCGGCGCGACGCAGATCGCAACTGCGCTGCAGGTTGTCCAAAAAGGCGCAGGCACGCCGGAACAAGCCGCGACGAATCTGCGCAATGTGCTGCAGAAGATGGATTTCGAGGAGACGCGCAACAAGTTCGGCAAGGCGGCGATGGCGCGCGACGCTCTCGCGCGGCGGACGTCGCTTGCGAATGCGCCGGACTTTGTTAAGCGCGCGCTCGCGACGAATTTCGCCGGCATGAAGTCGAAAGACGTCAAGGCTGTTGAAAACGTCTACAAAGCGCAATGGCTGAAGGGCGAGCTATTGAAGCGTGCGCAACTTGGCGAGTCGCCTATCGAGGCAATCCGCAGCGTGACACGTGACGTCATCGGCGCGGACAAGTTGGACGCGATGGTCGCTCGGATGCAGAAAGCTGGCAAATCCGCCGATGACATCGCGAAGGCGCTGATCGAAGCAAAGATTAACGGGATATCGGTCAGTGACCTCTTCGCCGACAGTGAGGCGCAAGCCGGTATTGCGTCCTTGGTCGCGAATGTGAAGCTCTATAACGACATTCTCGCCGACGTGAACAAGAACTCAAAAGGCACCGTCGACCGCGATTTGAAAGACCGCGCGCAGACTACCGGCGACGCGTTTCGGCGTCTGATGAATGCAATTGACGGCTTGAATGCAGCAATCGGCGGCGCATTGACGCCAGTGCTCACGCCACTAAGCGAAATGCTCGAAGGAATCGCGGAGAGGCTGAAAGTTTTAACAACCGAACATCCTATTTTGGTGCGCAACGTGACGATTGCGACGGCGGCATTTGTTGGGCTAAGGACCGCGCTCATTGGCGCGCGCTGGGCGTTCCTCGGGCTCCGCGCCGCTGGACTGGCGTTCATCGCGACACCTCTTGGCGCGTCGCTAACGGCCATTGGCGCCGCTGTTCTTTTGATCTGGACCAATTGGGACAAGCTCAAAGAGCTTTTCCCGAATGTCACTAAGCGGTTTGAGGAAACCGTCACGTCGATCAAGGACACACTGCTCAACACCGATTGGATGCAAGTCGGGCGCGACATGATCTCGAGCCTATGGGCCGGCATGAAGGAATGGCTCAATAAGATCCTGGCCGGCGTCGGGGACTTCATCGGCAAGGTGAGGGGGCTGTTTGTCGGCTCGGCGTCGGCGTCAACGGGCGGCAGCGCGACGAGCATGGGCGGCGATACGGGCGGCAGCGGCGGTGGCGGCGGCTATACAGCTGCGGCGGAACGTATGCGCCGTCTCAGCGGCGGCGGGGCCAGCGGGGCGACGCCTGGCGCGTCCAGTGGCCTCGGTTCATCGCCGCGCGGTTCTGGCGCTTCGACGCCGTCTTCGCGCGCTGGGGGCGCGACGCCGAGCGTTGCCGGCGCCGCGACGGGCGGCAGCGGGCTTCTCGACCGCATCGCGCGCGCCGAAGGAACGGCCGGGCGCGGCGACTACAATACTGTGCTGGGCTATGGCCGTTACGGTCTACCGAACAAGCCGCTCACAGAGATGACGCTCGCCGAAGCGTTCGCGTTTGGCCGGAAGGTGAAGGCGAAGCATGGGCGCTCATCGGTGCTTGGCCGCTATCAGATTGTCGGCAACACGATGAAGATCGCGATGGCGCGGCTAGGCCTGAAGTGGTCAGATAAATTCTCTTCCGCAAATCAGGATGCGATAGCTCGAGTGATCTATCGCATGCAGGGTCGGCGCCTGGGAAGGCTTCAAGCGCCATGCGCGCCGCGCGCGCGGCGGGCCAGTCCACGCCGGGCAGTCATACGTGGTCGGCGAACAGGTCTGGGAAATCTATCGGCCGAGCAAATCCGGCCAGATCGTCAATCAGAAGCAACTTGCGGCTGAGGGGCGCGGCGCCGTAAACAATCACTTTAACGCGACGTTCCATATCAACGGCGCAACGGATCCGCAGCAAGTCGCGAATCAAGTAGAGCGACATATACGCAACAAGCTCGGCTCAATATTCAGAGGCTCACATTCTGACATTGGCTTCGCGCCCGTTTGACGAGGTGGTGAATACGCCTTTCGAGGACAATCATAGTCAATGGCGTCAGCATCGATGAAATTTCGATCCGGCGCCGGCTGACAATTTTGGACTGGACAGCCGTTCAGAAACTCCCCGAGGGCCTTTTCATCGTCGTCCTACTCTCGCGTCTTACCGGTCTGCCGCGGCAGACCTTCTGGCAATTGACCGAAGATGAGATGATGGCGCTCGTCGCCGAAGTTAAAATCCCGGACGAAATTTCGGAGTCCGAAAAAAGCGAATGGTTCAAGAGGCTACCGCCGCCGTGAAGCTGCAACATCCCGTCACAATCGCCGGCGTGACGTATTCGGTCATCACGCCACGCCTTCGCGGCAGTCCGAAAGAGTGGTCCATCGTCGATGACAAAGCTGGCCTGCTGCCTAAGCTAGTGCGCATTGCGTCGATTCTCTGCGACGTTCCCGAGGATGTGTTGCTCGAATTGGACGGCGACGACTTCACAAAGCTGATGCACGAAGTCGCGGCAATGGCTGAGAAGTTCGCGGAGACGCAGAAATGATCGTCGAGACGATGATGCGGCCGCGCGAAATCACCGCCGATCAGAAGCGCCGCGCGCTCAATTTTTTGAATGCCGGCGCCTCAATCCGACAAGCGGCGGCCCTCAGCGGCGCGTCCATCGCCGACGTTTGCGCATGGCGAGACGAAGCGGCTGTGCAACGCAAGGCGCCGGGCGCGGGTGAAATTGCCGCCTCGCCGGAGTTGCACACGGCGTCCCGGCGCGGGCGCGGCGGGCCGCGACGGCCGGTGTTCGTCGACGGCGTGCGGCTGGGGCGGCTTGCGCTTTGGAGTTGAGGACTAACCGACGTCGGTTAGTTTCGAATTTTGTCGGCGCCAACAAATGCAATGGCGTGAATGGCGTGATCCAGCCTTCCGAGAACGCGACCTTGAGACCCTGAATGTCCATGTCATCCGCGAAGAGGACGGAAAGCGTATTCAGGTCAGCCGGGAGAACATGCAAAGGAAGACTAAAGTCTTCTTTTGCTGCTGCATCCTGCTTGATCGCGCACTTCATGAAGCGCTGCGCCCACCTCTTGTGACACCTCACGGGCTCCGGCAGCGGGTCGCGATGCGAGGCGAAGAGACGAAGAAACTGCTCGTGTCCGAGGGACTTGTCTTTCGCGGGTTCTTGACGGAGGCTGTGCCGCATAGAGACGCGAAGGCAGTAGTCGGAGGCGTTCATTGCTGCGCTCTACGCTATCCATCGGACTGTTTTTGATCGTCATGGGGCCGGTTTGCGGTGCCGGTCAGGATAAGCCCGTAGCGAGCGTGCAGGAGCTGGAAGCGCATTTTGCGACTTGCTTCCAAGCGCCCTGCGGGGAAGAAGAATCTCAGGCCACCTTCCATTTTGCTCTTGGCCGCGATGGCAAACTCCTCGGGGAACCGCGAATCGCTTGGCTCAAATTCAAAGGATCATCCCGCGAGGATCGCAATCGCCTTACCGGCGAATTTCTCGACGCTTTCAAGCAGTGCATTCCGGTCACGCTTAGCGAGACGTTGGCTGAGACAATTCCGGGAAGGACATTCTTCCTTCGCTTTGGAATTGACAGAAGTGAGGTGAGAGACGCCGCCGTCACTCTTCGACCCTATTGAGCAACATCAGCGGTATTTCCCGCTCCCCTTCCTCAGCCTCACGCCGGGACCTTCGCCATTCTCCTCGACGAAGATGACGCCAGCCTTTTCGAGCGCCGCGCGGATGGCGGCGAGGTTATTGATTGACGGCTGTCGCCGTCCTTTCTCAAACTCAAGGATAGTGTTTCGGGAAACCGAAGCGAGCGCCGCCAGCTCCGCTTGGTCCAATTCTACCAAGCCTCTTGCTGCTCGACATTGAGCGGGCGTTATAGACATTTTGCGCAACGTTGTGATTAGAGTTGACGCAGCCCACTGTGTTGGGCAACATGCGCAACGCGTAACATAAAGCTCAAGCGCTAACAACGCCCGCGCCCGCCGTTTCCCCAGGATTCGACACCGCTGGCGGCTTGCCTGAAGGAGGAGAACATGACCACGAACGCGTCCCGCCGCACGATCCTGGCCGGCCTTGCCGCGGCACCGTCGCCGGGCTGCCTGCGATTGCTGGCGCGGTTTCCGATTTGCCACTGTCTGAAGAACTCGCCGCTGCCTTTGCGCGACACAAGGCGGCACAGGCGGCCTATGACGCCTGCGACGAGGACGACGACGAAGGCCGCAATCGCCTACTTATCGAAGAATTCGATGCGCGCGACAGGCTCGCCGAAACGCCATGCACGTCCGACTCGGAATTGCACGCGAAGCTGAAATATTTGCTCGATCTCGAAAGCCCTATCGAAGGCCGCCGCCCGGATAAAGGGACTACGCAGCGGCGATTGAACGAATTTTGGCGCGAAAAATCGACGAGGCCGAACGCAAGCTTGCGGATGCGCTGCCAGAGGAAGCGCCGTCGTTGCTGGAAACCTTCGAGGCGCTGCGATCACTTGAAGCACGATTCGCGCCCCTCATCGCAGAGCGGCACGCGCGCGAAAGAGCGGAAATGGCCAGCATCCGCGCGCAAGTCTGCGGCAAGCAGGTCGTTAATTTCGAAGAGGCGCGGGCCGCGATGCGCCCCCGCGATTGGGGGCAGTCATGACAGAGGCCACCTATCAGAAGGATACCGAGAAGAACCTCAGAGAGGCGATGGAGCTTTCGCGCGCGCTGGCGATGCTGATGCTTGGCTAACTCACGAATATCCTAATTCGATCGGTCAGGAAGACCTCCTGGCGATCTCGCAGCTTGCGATTGAAATCCAGCAACGGATCCGCGACGCGAACGTCAATGGCATGAGGAGCCGGCGCGATGACCGACCTTTCCCGCGCCAGAGCCCGGCTGCCCCGTCTGCCGCTGCGGACCATCGTCGCCGTGACGCTTCTCCTGAAGGGAGCGCGGATGCTGATTTGGTCCGCAAATGCGGGCCATCACAGCGCCACCGTCGTC
>JBPFDX010000080.1:0-3670 GCA_051061385.1 Methylocystis sp. | reverse complement strand
GGTCTATTGGCGCAGCCTCGTGCAACTGTTCAGGTGAACTGCGAAAAGCGGACGGGGATCATGCCAGATACGGTGGCGACACCAGGAATCCAACGATCTCCCGTCCGCATTCTCAGTCTCTCACAAAACAGACACACAGGAATCCAACGATCTCCCGTCCGCATTCTCAGTCTCTCACAAAACAGACACACAGGAATCCAGAACAGCTTCATCATTCATGACATCGCTCTGGATTCCCGGTCAGGCCTTCGGCCTGCCGGGAATGACACCAAGAATGGCGGCGTTGCTCGTCATTCGAGCGGCTCCATCGCCCGCGCGTCTTCCTCATTGCGCTCTTCGTCGCTGAGCGGCGCCGCAAATCCCGGCTTGCGGCGCTCGCGCGGCGCAGGCGACCATGGCCGATCCTCGTCGACGGCGCGCGCGCTCGTCCATTCGACCGCGTCACCGACGAACCGCAACGCCACCGCGCCGGTTTCGCTCAACCTGCGGCGATCGATCACGATCGGCGCCGCGCAGCCAAGCGGCGCATAGAGCGGCGTGATGACGACGGCGGCGCGCGCGCAATCCTCGAGGAACGCGCCGCGCCCGGCGACGAGCGCCACGAAGCGGCCGTCGATGGCTTTCGCCACGCAGCCGCTGTCATCGCAGGCGACGCCGTTTCTGGCGTCTGAAGCCGCGCGCGCGTCCCCGTCCGCCTTCAGCCATTGTTCGGCGGCGAAAACGCTTGCCCTCTGACCCATCACCGCCAGCTGGCCGGACGGCAGGCGCAGCGCCGCCGATTCGCCCGTCGCCGGCACGGCAAGGTCAAAGGGCGCGCCGTTCCTTGCGCCCATCAATCCGATAAGGGCGAGAGGGATCGCCAGGGCGCGCCACGCCCAGGTCCGCCACAATACGAGCGACAACACCGCGAGCGAAAGGAAGAGGATCGCCCAAGGCGCGAAGGCTTTGACGGGCAGGCTCGCGCCGGGCGCGCTGGCGATGAGTCCCGCGAGATAGGTCACGAGATCGATGCCCATCTTGAGGTAGCGCCAGATGAAACCGTCGAGGCCGAACGGGTAAAGCGCCGCGCCGACCAGCGCGCAGGGAACGGCGAAGAATTCGATGATCGCGAGCGTCAGCGGATTGCCGATCAGCACATAGGGGCTGAGTTCATGAAAATCATTCGCCATGAATGAGGCGGTCGCCGAGGTCGCGCAGAGCGTCGCAAAGATCGCGGCGCCCGGTCCATGCAACAGACGTTCGACCACGCTTTCGCGCAGCGCGCCCCACCATCCTAGCGGCGCGCGATCGTCGATGCGGCGCTTCGCGAGATATTCGCCGCGCCATTCATAGACGGCGATCAACGCCGCCACGGCGGCGAAAGAGAGCTGAAAGCTTGCGCCGAGCAGCGCCTCCGGCTCGAAGGCGATGATGAAGAGCGCGGCGAGCGCCAGATTGCGCATCGAGAGCGACGGCCGGTCGAACAGAACCGCCGCCAGCATGATCAGAGTCATGACGAGCGCGCGCTCGGTGCCGACGCGCGAGCCTGTGCCGATGTCGTAGAGAATGGCGCCAATCATGGCGAGCGCCGCAGCCCACTTCTTGATCGGATAATTGAGCGCCAGGGTTTGCGAGGTCGCCAGGAGACGGCGAAAGCCGACGAAGAATATGCCCGCGACGAGCGTCATCTGAACGCCGGAAATGGTGATGATGTGAAAAATGCCGGCCCGGCGGATGAGGCTCCTGGCGTCTTCCGATAAGAGGTCGCGCTTGCCCGTCACCATCGCGGCGGCGATCGCGCCGGCGTCGCCTTCGATGATTCGATAGACCCGCATCGCCAGCGCGTTGCGCGCCTGATCGACGCGCGCAAAAAAACGTAAGGACAAAGGCGCCGGTTCGGGCGCCGGCATCGTCTCGATGCGCCCCAGCGCGTTGCCGACGCCGCCGATGCGCGCGAAGAAGGCGTCGCGCGCGAAATCATAGCCGCCCGGAAGCGCCGCTCGCGCCGGCGGGATCAACCGAGCCTTGAAGGCGAGAAAATCGCCGGCGGAGAAATTCGGATCGCCGCGGGTGGTCAGCCGCACGCGGGCGGGAACGACGTCGTCCGGAAAGCCTTCGGCGCTCGCGACGCGCAGAATGAAGCGCGCGCCGGTCCGGCGGAGATCCACCTCCTCGACGAAACCTGTCAGCTCGCCGACGCCGACGCGGGGGACGATCGGCGCGGCGACCCTCGCCGTCCGCCAGGCGCCTGACGCGAAACCGCCGGCGAAGAACGCGAGCGCCAGAAACAGCGCATGCGCGCGCGCATGCCGGCGCGTGAGCGCGGCCAATGTCGCCAGGGCGGCGAGCGCGCAGAGGCACATCGTCAGCGAGGGCTGGCGTTCGGCGGCAAAATAGAGCACGACGCCGCCGCCAGACGCCACGACCAACCAGAGAAATGGACGCCGCAGCGCCCGTTCCTGCTCGAGCGCCGCGCTTAGCGCTTCCGCAAGTCCTGCAACGCGGCTTGGAAAGAAGCGCGATGGCAGATCGCGGCCGCCCTCATCCCTCTCAGCCGTGCGCGAAATGTCGTTCAAGAAATGCTCGACCCCGCTCAAATGCAGGGAGAGCTTAACGCCGATCACTCTGGATGTCTTGACCTGCGGGCGCTTTGCCAGAGTATCTTGGCCTGCGGGCGCCTTGCCTAGGGTGTATCTTGCCGCCTGGCGTTCTGGAGGGGCGTCTCGCCATCGACGCTTGCCTGCGGCGCCACAAAAAACTATTCCTTTAATCAGAGCGAAATTCAGCGCTGTATGCGATCGCGCGCAATGGCGCGGCGATTTCCCTCATTCGGTTTGGCGTCAATGAAGAGCGATCCGTCGCCGCGCACCTCCTTGTTTCGGGGACTGACGCGGAGATGCCCAAACTGCGGCGTGGGCAGCCTGTTCTCGAGCTACCTCAAGCCGCGCGATTCGTGTGAGCACTGCCGGGAAAGCTTTGCAGGCCTCGAGGCGGACGACGGCCCGGCCTGGCTGACCGTCGGCGCCGTGACGATCATCGTGGTGTCGCTTCTCTTCGTATTGGAGAGCAGCGGACGTTTCTCCTACGCGACGGAGATGTTGATCGTTCTGCCGCTAACGATCGCGCTCGCCCTGCTCCTACTCCCGCTTACGAAGGGATTTTTCATCTCCGCGCTATGGCTGCTGTCGAGAAAGCCGAACTGAATTCGCTTTCATCGCCTCATTGTCCGGGTGAGGCCCGGCATCGATCCCCGGCTGACTCGCGGCGTTCCTGAACACGGCGCGAGATCCGAACGCAGCGCGTCCGCCGCCGCGCAACGAACCCTGGCGCGCAAAGAAAAACCCCGGCCGCGAGGACCGGGGTTGGATCGGATTGGTTGCGGGGGCCAGATTTGAACTGACGACCTTCAGGTTATGAGCCTGACGAGCTACCGGGCTGCTCCACCCCGCGCCAAGACGAATGGCGGCACGCGCACACTTAAATATAACGCGCGAAGACAAAAAAGCAGCGCGGCGAAAGCAGCGCTGCTTCGAAATCGTTGAAGAGGATGTGATGCGCTTCGCAGGCCTGGCGACGACCTACTCTCCCAGGTCTTGAGACATAGTACCATTGGCGCAGAAGCGTTTGACGGCCGAGTTCGGGATGGGATCGGGTCTGATCGCTCCGCCGAAGGCCACCAGGCCGGCGAAAC
>JBPFDX010000079.1:0-5295 GCA_051061385.1 Methylocystis sp. | reverse complement strand
GCAGTCGCAGCGGCTCCTAATGGACACCATCGCGGTGTCAATCGACGAAGCCGGCGAGGTGTTCCGGCCGTTCTCAGACGGGCCGCTCGTCAAAGCCGTCGCTGACTCGATTGTGCGAGAACGCTACTACGCGCGCATCGCAGAGCAGCCCGCGCCCGGTGAGAATGAAAAGACAATCGCGAACAGGCAGCGGCAGGCATTCAATCGTTCAATCGCCGCCGTTCTTAAGGCCAAGCGCCTCGCCGCCGCTGAAAAGAACGGCGAGCGCGTTCTATGGCTCCCATAGTTCGTCGGTCCGCTTCAGCAAGCGTGACATGCGTGACACCCCTAAAGGGGTGTGTCACGTCACGTCACGCTTTGCGTGAAGAATGCGTGACGCTTCATACGGTGACATTTGTCACGCACGGCACGCTTTGTCACGCATGTCACGCTGGCAGATGGACGGCGGAAAGAGCCCAGCCAAAAACCCGCCAATACCTCGAATTTTCCATGCCCTCGCGGTCCTCGAATCCGCCAGGCACGTGATTGATAATCACAAGTCCTTGCCTTCGCGGCCCTCTCCCAATCTCTTGTGATAGCTAGTGTTATCCGCTGAGCGTCTTGCATTCTTAGCAGATGCCGGCGAGAAATGGACAACGATAGGACAACAAACGATGATTTTCGCCGCATGTCGCTGACCCAAACACGTTCGCCTCCCGTTGCTTCCAAGAAGCCGAACCGCCTGCGTCCCGTCGCCGTGTCGGCGAGGAACCGTGCGGCCACTTCTAATGGGTCGACCATCCTTGACGGCGTCGACGGCCGCAGTGCCGAGGCGCGTAGATTCCGCGACCTTGTGATGGCCTTCGCCGCCGACCTCGGCTCTGACGTTACCGAACTGTCAGAAGCCGATGCTGCGCTTTGCCGACATGCAGCGAGCGCGACGATGCAGAGCGAGGCCTTGTCGCGGGCTGTTGTGAACGGGGAGCATGTCGACACGGAGCAGGCTGTCAGGGTCGGGAACTTGCTCACCCGAGCTATGGCCGCCCTGCATCGGCGTCGGAAACCTGCGCGCTCTCTGTCGCTCGCGGAGAAGCTACGGGGCGCCCAGGGGTGAACATTTGCGCGCTTCACCCTCTCGACCACGCCAAGCTGAGCGACCTCGCCGAGATGTTGTGTGACCTGTCTGACGGGCGCGCTTCTCCTGATGAAGCGCGACGCAGGGTTGGCCATCTCACCAGCAGCCTCATGATGTGCACGCGCGACGACTGCCGAGCGGATGGTTGGGAGGTAGTCGCCAAACGCATTCTCGGGCTTGCTGATTGGCGTTTGGGCCGCGAAGGGATGATGGGGGCGGCGCTGGTCGAAATCCTTTTGGGCGACGCTGGGGCGGCGATTAAATGAGCCATCCCGACGCTATCTCTCCGCTGGCCTTCTTTGCGGTTTTACAGTGGATCGACGGCCGACCGCTGATAGAGACGATCGAACCGTATCGGCGGCGCATCTTTGAGGACGTGCTTTGGGCTTTTGATGAGAACGGGCGGCCCAAATACAACATGGCGCTGTGTGGGCGCGCCAAAAGAATTGGAAGATCAGCGATCTCATTCTCGCGGCGCTCTACCGCTTTCTGGCGTGGCCATCTGCGGCGGGGAACGACGCCTTCATTCTTGCGAATGACGAGCAGCAGGCCGGCGACGACTTATCGCTCGCAAAGAAGCTCATCCGGGCCAATCCCGAGCTAGAGGAAGAGGTCACGATCCAGGCGAAGGAAATCATTCGCAAGGATGGTCATGGCACGCTGCGCATTCTGCCGGCGCGGGATGCTGTCGGCGCTCACGGTAAGACCTACGGCTTCATAGGCTTCGATGAGATCCACGGCTATCGGGGGCATGACTTGTTTGAGGCGCTTGCGCCAGATCCGACACGGCTTGATGCGCTAACGTGGATCACATGGTATTCCGGCATTCGTCATGCGCCGGGCATTCCACTTTATGACTTCATGCAGCACGGCAAGCGCGGCGACGATCCGCGGATGTATTTCAGCTGGTATGCGGGCGACTTCACGACGGACCCTGACGTTCCCGACGATGCGACACCGGAGCAGCGCGCTAATCCGTCGATGGCAAGCTGGGGCAATGACGATTATTTGGCGCAACAGCGCAAGCGTCTTCCGACGCACAAGTATCGGCGCCTGCATCTTAATCTACCTGGCGCACCGGATGGCGCGGCGTTCAATGCTGACAGTGTCATGTCTGCGACTGTCTCGGGTCGTAAGCATCTGCCGCGCGCAGAAGGCGTTTCGTATGTCGCCTATGTCGACATGTCTGGTGGGTCGAGCGACGACGCGGTTCTTGCCATTGCGTATTACGACAAGCAGCGGAAGGTTGCGGTTTTAGTTTCGATAATGTCGCAGACTGGCGGCGTTCCATTTAATCCGCGGGATGCTGTTCGCAAGTTTGTCTCGGAGTTGAAGGCTTACGGACTGTCGCGGGTGACGGGCGACGCGTATGCGGGAGAGACGTTTCGCGCTGACTTTCAGACCGAAGGCGTCACCTATATTGTTTGCAAGGATTCGACCTCCGAGAACTATGAAGCGTTCGAGCCGCGTTTGAACGCTGGCGAAGTCGAGCTGCTCGATATTCCGAAGTTGCAGGAGCAATTCCTCACGCTGGTTTACCGAGGATCGAAGATCGATCACCAGCCCGGCGACCATGATGATTGGGCCTGCGCTGCCGCGGGCGCGATTATCGCTGCGGCTAGCGGTCGGCGCGGCCCGATGAAAATCACCGACAGCGTTTTGGCGAAAAGCCTGCAGCGTCCGACGCCGTCCGCCGCGTCCATGCCTTCGCGCGATCCGCTAACTGGCGGCTGGAGATGAAAAGGAGAGAACCCATGGCTTATGTAAGCAAACCAATTCGCGAACAACTATTCATTCGGCCTATGTGGCGCTCAGACGCTGCGAAGCGACGTCATGGCGTCATGATGGCCTATGACTCGTCCCCGTCTGAGAGTCGCGCAGCGCGTGAAGCTGAAGGAGTCGCTTCGGGCAATATGGTTGGTTCCAGCGGCAACGCCGATGCGGTCGAGCAGATTCTGCTATGGGCGAAGCAAAATCTCAGCGGCGAAGAAGTCGCGCGGCTGGGGATGGAGTTGCAGAGCATGTCCGATGAGCTTTTCGAGCATAGTTCGCGCGAGGCGATGGGCAAGAAGACAGACCCCACGGCTGCGATGGACGCTGCGTCACTCCGCAAATGGCGAGCGTATGGCGAGAACTACGCGCGCCGCTTCGTCGCCGCCAACGCCAAGGCGTCGGCGAGCGCTGAGCAGGAATACCACGCGCGCTATCCCAACGCGCGTCGCTTGGAGCGTTCCGCGAACAGCACCGTCGCGACTACGCCGACTGCCAAAGCGATTGCAGCCGACACCGCAGCGGAGCGCGACTATTACGCGCGCTTTCCGAACGCTCGCCGGTTGGCACGATAGGAGGCGACGATGGCGAAGCCAGACCTTAAAGTCGTCGCCGCCGATACTGCGGAACGCGCTGCTCTTGCGGCTGCTATTGCTCATGAAGATGCTGCGGCGAAGAGCCTCGCCGAGGCGGAAGCGGCTTCCGAGAACGCCCTCGAAAAGTTGAGCGTCGCGTTTCGTGAGCAGGAGCACCTCGAGCTGCTTCACCGCGATATCGCATGCAATGCGTCCGCTACCCCTGCGCACGATCACGGCCGTCTCATCGCTGCGTTGGCCGGGGGCTCTGACGTTGAAGCGCCCGCGCCTCCGCCCGATCGGCTCAGCGAAGTCAGCGCGGCGCTCGCGGCTTGTGGAGAAGGAAATCCGCAAGTGGCGGGAGGTGCGGAAAATCACCGAACAGGAAATCGGCGCGCGACGGGCCATGCTCGAATCCGCGAGGCGCGAGGTTGCTGCGGCGGCGATTGCGGCCGCTGTGGCGAGTGTCACCGACATAAACGCCATTATCGAGTAGACCACAGCGAGCCTCGCCCGTCTTTGGCTGCTGAACAAGCTGATGCCAGGTGACGCGCGGCTTCACGCATTTTTCAACGGCGTCACCATCATGGATCAATCGGGCGCCCTTCGTCATCCTGCGGCGCAGCGGCTAAGCGCTTTCCGAGACGCGCTGCTGAACGACGCAGACGCGGCGTTGGCGGAATTACGAGATCCGCGCGCATGAGCGGAGCCGCGCGTCGGCGGGCCTCCTTCCCGCCGGCTGCGCATTCCCGCCCAGCCGTGTCCTCCTTCACGGCTGGGCGGGCTCTTCTGAGGTTGAGATGAACGAATTCACATTCGGCGGCCGTCGCTACAGCATCAGGGCACCCTTTGACGCCGGCGCGGCTCTGAGCGCTGCTCGGCGGTTGCGCGTGCTGGCGGAGTATTTCGAAGAGGGCGCCCCTTTTGCGGGCGACCCGACGACTCCAGACGACGGCTGGCTATTGTCTGACGTTCTGTCTCGCGTCGAACGGTCGAATGACGACGGAACGCGCGAGGCGATGGCATGGGGCGAGCTGTTGCACGATGACCTCGACGACATGCGCGATGCAGTGGCGTTATTCGAGTGCGCCGCTCGGCAGGTCGCATGCGAGCAACTGCAATCTATGTCTCGTGACTATTTCGGGAACGCATAAATGTCTGAATCCGGCGTCATCAAGGAATTTCTTGTCGCACTCGGCTAAAAGCACGACGACGCCGGCGCGCAGAAAGTTACCGAATCCATTGCCAGCATGACGAAGCTGACACTCGGGCTTGGTGCCGCTCTTGAATCAATGGCGGCGACGGCGATGTTCGCCGCGCAGCGCATCGCGATGTCATATGCCAATCTGCAAACCGAATCGCGCAACGTCGGCGCCAGCGCGGAGAACATCAAGACATATACCTACGCGGTTTCTCAACTCGGCGGAACGGTTGAAGAAGCGCTCGGCTCGATACAGACGTTTGCGCGGAAGCTGCGGGAGAGCCCAGGGCAGATTGCGCTACTAGAGACGTTCATCGGCAGAGCGCGCGACGCGAAAGGCCAGTTGCTCGATACGACTGAGCTGATGGACAAGCTCGTCAATAGCGAACGGTTCAATAAACATCCTGAGCATGTAAGGCGCAAATATCTTCAGGATTTCGGGATCAGCGAAAACACGTGGCGGGCTCTAACGGACCCGAAGTCGCGTGACTTTCTTGAGGAATCACGCCGCGTCAATCAAGATTATGGGCTTGATCCTGACAAGCTCGCGAAACAGGGCCGCGAATTTACAAACGAATGGCAGGCGATATGGCTGCGCATCCGCGCCATTCGCGATCGATTCCTCATGGGGCTCG
>JBPFDX010000078.1:0-145527 GCA_051061385.1 Methylocystis sp. | reverse complement strand
TTTGCCCGTAAATTACGCGCCGCCGGAAAACCGCCAAAACTGGTTCTCATCGCCCTCGCACGAAAAATCCTAGTTATTCTCAACGCCATCTGCCGCGAAAATGCGTCCTTCGCATGCTAAGCAATACACAGTTGCCCGGTCAGGCCGTTGGCCTGCCGGGAATGACAGCAGCGCCTATGGAATGAGCACCGCCGCGCCTTGCAGCCGGCCTTCGCGCAGGTCCGCAAGCGCTTCGTTCGCCTGCGCCAGAGGATAGCGCGTCGCATGCATCTTCAGCGGCAGCGTCGGCGCGAGCGCCAGAAATTCGCGCGCGTCCTCTCGGGTGAGATTGGCCACTGAGAGCAATCGCCGCTCCTCCCAGAGCAGCGCATAGGGAAAGCTCGGAATGTCGCTCATGTGAATGCCGCCGCACACGACGGCGCCGCCTTTCTTCGTCGCGGCGAGCGCGCGCGGAATGAGCGCGCCGACCGGCGCAAAGATCAGCGCGGCGTCGAGCGGCTCCTGCGAGGGCGCGTCAGAGTCCTGAGCCGACGCCGCGCCGAGCGAGAGCGCAAAATCGGCCGCCGCTTGATCGCCCGGCCGCACGAAGGCGTGAACGCGCTTGCCTTGCGCGATCGCGACCTGAGCGATGATATGCGCAGCGGCCCCGAAGCCGTAGACGCCGATCGCTTCCGCCGGTCCCGCCATCTTCAATGTGCGCCAACCGATGAGGCCCGCGCACAGCAGCGGCGCGAGCGTCGCCGGATCTGCGGTCTCGGGCAGCGGGAAACAATAGGAGGCGTCGGCGACGGCATGGGTCGCATAGCCGCCGTCGCGCGTGTAGCCGGTGAAGAGCGGGTCGTCGCACAGGTTTTCGCGCGCGCTCAAGCAGTAGGCGCAGTGCCCGCATGTGTGGCCAAGCCAGGGCACGCCGACCCGTTGCCCAGGCGAGAAGCCGGTCACGCCAAGACCGCTCGCGTCAACCCGCCCGACGATCTCATGGCCGGGGATGATCGGAAGCTTCGGCTTGGTCAATTCGCCGTCGATCACATGAAGATCGGTGCGGCAGACGCCGCACGCCTCGACCTTGAGCCGCACTTCCCCGGCGCGTGGCGCGGGAAGCGGCAGTTCCTCCATTACGAGCGGCGTGTTGGGCCGCCGCAGGACCATGGCCCGCATGATTTCCGTCATTGCAGCGACTTCCGCAAAAACAGCCGCGCATGTCCGGGCGGAAAGCCGACAATCTCTCCCGCGCGCGTGAATCCCAGAGCTTCGTAAAAGGTCGCCGCCAGCGGGTCGAAGGTGTCGATATAGATACCGACGCAGCCGCGGCCCCTGGCCAGCCGCTCGGCCTCGGCCATCAGTCGGCGGCCCAGGCCGCGCCCCCGCCGCGAAGGCTCGACCCAGAGATGACGAGCATAGAGCCAGCGCCAGTGGGTGACGCCATTCAAGCCGGCGACGAGGACGCCCTGTGGATCGCGCGCCGCGATGCAGGCTCCCCTTTCGTCGCGGGGGCCGAACTGGTCCGCGATCTCATCGCCGAGCCTTGCCGCAATATGGGCCGACTCCATTTCCTCGAAGGAAAGGGCGATCTTCTCAACTTCTTCGCTCTTGACCATGATCGCGCCGTGAGACGGGTCCTCGTTACTTTATTTTGGGCGTGCGCCGCGGGCGCCGCAACGGCCGCCGACGAGGCTTGCAGGTTCGTCGACATATCGCCCGCGCCGGCGCCAACGCGCGAGCGGGTGCGCGACTATTCGCCCATGTTCGAACTTTGCGCCAAAGACGGCGAGTCGCGCCTCGCGATCCGCCGAATGAACGTCGATGGGCAGTCGCTGCTTCTGACCGTCGACCCGCAGACGCTGCAGACGTCGCTGGAGCGCGCCGACTGCTGGCGCTGCGCCGAGACGAGCGACGCCGCTCAGGCCGAAACCCGCTATCTCAAAGCGCTGCGTCCGCCCCAAGAAGCGGCGCGCCCGGCGGCGCTCGTCAACGCCGGTCTGACCCATGGAGCCGGCGACGGCGCCTTCGTCACCGGCGACCTCTGCCCCAGCCGCAAGCCGCTCGACCGCAGCTTTTTCGAAAAACTCGCCGCGCAGGGCCCGCGCACGCCCGTGACCCTCGCCGTGTCGGGCGCATGGCTTCAGCGTCACCGGGCCGACTTCGCCTGGCTGCGCGAGCAGGAGCGGGCCGGAGCGCTGGCCATCGTCTGGGCGAACCATTCGTACAGCCACCCCTATGTCGCCCGACTGCCGGAAAGCCGAAACTACCTCATGCGGCGGAGCGTGGATCTCGATCGCGAGATTTTCGAGACTGAAAAGCTCATCATCGCGCAGGGGGAAACGCCTTCCGTGTTTTTCCGCTTTCCGGGGCTCGTGGCCGACGGCGCCCTGCTCGAGCGCCTGCGCAGCCGGCATCTGGTGGCGCTCGGGGCGGACGGCTGGCTGGCGCTCGGCCTGCGGCCCCGCCCAGGCTCGATCGTGCTTGTGCACCCCAACGGCAATGAGCCGGCAGGGCTGCGCTTGTTCTGGCGCCTTCTCGAGACCGGCGCGATGCCTCTCCCCCTGCGGCCGATCAATGACGCGTCTTAACGCCGGGAACGCCCTTCATTGACAAGGTTTCCGGCGGCTCTTATCTCTCCGGCGGAAATGCCGCGTCGGTCTCGGCGCCCCGCCGTTGGCGCGATGTCGCAGGCGGATGTTATTCATGCATTATGCGACGTTCCGCCGGCCGCCGTCCCCCGGCGCGCCGAGAAGGCGGCAGACGCTGCGCGGGAGAAAGGTTCGCACGAATGATCGGCGCACTCGCCAAGAAGATATTCGGCTCGGCAAATGAGCGCCGGCTTAAGACCTATGCGCCGAAGGTCAAAGCGATCAACGCTCTGGAGCCGGAAGTCGAGGCGCTGAGCGACGATGAGCTCCGGGATCGAACCCGCCAGTTTCGCGAAGAGCTCGCCGCCGGCAAAAGCCTTGATGAACTGCTCGTCCCCGCTTTCGCCACCGTGCGCGAGGCGGCCAAGCGCACCCTCGGCCAACGCCATTTCGACGTCCAGCTCATCGGCGGCATGGTGCTGCATGAGGGGGCGATCGCCGAGATGCGCACCGGCGAAGGCAAGACCCTCGTCGCCACCCTCGCGGTCTATCTCAATGCGCTCTCCGGCAAGGGCGTTCATGTCGTCACGGTGAACGACTATCTCGCCAAGCGCGACTCCGAGTGGATGGGCGAGATCTACAAATTTCTCGGCATGACCGTCGGCGTCGTGGTGCATGAGATAACCGACGAAGAGCGCGCCGCCGCCTACGCCTGCGACATCACCTACGGCACGAACAACGAATTCGGCTTCGACTATCTGCGCGACAATATGAAGTTCGAGTTTTCGCAGATGGTGCAGCGCGGCCACAACTTTGCGATCGTCGACGAGGTGGACTCGATCCTCATCGACGAGGCGCGCACGCCGCTCATCATTTCGGGCGCCATCGACGACAAATCCGATCTCTACAACACGATCGACAAGCTGATCCCCAAACTCAACGCCGACGACTTCGAGCTCGACGAAAAGCAGCGCACGGTTCATCTCACCGACGCCGGCAATGAGCACATGGAAGAGTTGCTGGGCGAAGCGGGAGCGCTGACCGAAGGCGCGCTCTACGAGGCGCACAACGTCACGCTCGTGCATCACGTCAATCAGGCGCTGCGCGCCCATAAGCTGTTCCAGAAGGACAAGGATTACATCGTTCGCAAGGGCGAAGTCGTCATCATCGACGAATTCACCGGCCGCATGATGCCGGGCCGCCGCTATTCGGAAGGTCTGCATCAGGCGCTCGAGGCCAAGGAGCGCGTTCAGGTTCAGCCCGAAAACGTCACCCTCGCGTCGATCACCTTCCAAAACTACTTCCGTCTCTACGCCAAGCTCGCCGGCATGACCGGCACGGCCGCCACGGAAGCGAATGAGTTTGCGGAAATCTACAAGCTCGACGTCGTCGAAATTCCGACGAACCGGCCAGTCTGCCGCCTCGATGAGGACGACGAGGTCTATCGGACCTACAAGGAAAAGCTCGGCTCCATCGCCGCCGAGATCAAGGACGCGAACAGCCGGATGCAGCCGCTTCTCGTCGGCACCACGTCGATCGAGAAATCGGAGCAGCTTGCCGAGTTCCTGCAGTCGCAGGGCTACAAGATGATCGACTTCGCCGATCCGAAGGGCCTTTCCAAGCTTTATGAGGCGGCGCGCTCGGGCAAGCCGTCGAAGCTGTTCGCCGTCCTCAACGCGCGCTTCCACGAACAGGAAGCCTATATCGTCGCGGAAGCCGGCGTGCCCGGCGCGATCACCATCGCCACCAATATGGCGGGCCGCGGCACCGACATTCAGCTCGGCGGCAATGTGGAGATGCGCGTGGCGCAGGAATGCGCCAGCCTCGAAGGCGACGCGCGCGTCAAGAAGGAGGCGGAGATCCGCGAGGAGGTCGCGGCCTTCAAGGAGAAGGCGATCGCTTCGGGCGGACTCTACATCATCGGCACCGAGCGTCACGAGAGCCGGCGCATTGACAATCAGCTGCGCGGCCGCTCCGGACGCCAGGGCGACCCGGGCCGCTCGAAGTTCTTCCTGTCGCTGCAGGACGATCTCATGCGCATCTTCGGCTCCGAGCGCATGGATTCGATGCTGGTGAAGCTTGGCCTGCAGGAAGGCGAAGCCATCGTCCATACCTGGATCAACAAGGCCATTGAAAAGGCGCAGCACAAGGTCGAGGCGCGCAACTTCGACATCCGCAAGAACATCCTCAAGTTCGACAACGTCATGAATGACCAGCGGAAGGTGATCTTCGAGCGCCGGCGCGAAATCATGGATGAGGAAAGCGTCGAGGAGCAGGTCGCCGACATGCGCGCCGACGTCGTCGACGCGCTGGTGTCGCAGCACATTCCACATGACGCCTACGCGGAAGCCTGGGACGTCGAAGGTCTCGTCGAAGAGGTGAAGGCGAAGCTCAATCTCGATCTTCCGGTCGCTGATTGGGCGAAGGAAGAAGGCATCGCCGACGAGGAGATCAAGGAACGCCTGCTGGAGGCGGCCGACTCCGGCTACGCCGAACGCGTCGAAAAGAACACCGGCCCGCTGATGCGGATGATCGAGAAGCAGGTCGTCCTGCAATCTCTCGATACGCTATGGCGCGAACATCTCGTCGCGCTCGACCATCTTCGGCAGGTGATCGGCTGGCGCGGCATGGCGCAGCGCGATCCGCTGAACGAATACAAGTCCGAGGCGCTCGAGCTGTTCAAGAGCCTGATGACGCGCTGGGACGAAACGGTGATCGCGCAACTGATGCGCGTCGAAGTGTCCTTCGAGGCGCCGCCGTCGGCGCCGCCGGAACTGCCGCCGATGGAGATGTCGCATCCCAATCCGGAGGCGCTGGTTGGCGGCGGCGGACCGCAGGGCGGCGCGCTCGAAGAGCTCAACACGCGTCTCGCGGCGGCCGATTTCTCGGCGCGCGGGCTCGCGGTCAGCGAGGCGCCGGTCGCGCGGGATCCGACAAATCCGGCCACCTGGGGCAAGGTCGGGCGCAATGAGCCCTGCCCTTGCGGTTCGGGCAAGAAATACAAGCACTGCCACGGCGCCCTGGTCTAGGATGAAGATGAGGACGGCGATGTGGAAGATCAGCGTCTCGGCTCTCCTGTCGACGCTGGCTTCTTCCGCATCGGCCAGAGCGGATTGGGCGCCCGTCTCAAGCGACGGGTTTTCGACTGTTTACATGGACCGCGCCTCGCGCCGCATGTCGGCTGAGGGGATCGTGACGATCGACGCGCTCACCGATTACAACGCCGCCTCGCCGCAAGCCGCCGCATTCGGCCTCGCTGAGAAGGGGCTGTCGGAAATCGAAAAAGTGTCTTTCGATTGCGCCAATCGCAAATACAGATCCGAGGGCGGCGGCTGGCGCGAGCGCCAGATGGGCGAGGGAAAGATCACCAAACCCTATCCGCCGAAGGATCAATGGTCGCCGGTGCCGCCCTATTACGACGGACTCTTCGCCAAGGTCTGCGCGAGCAAGTCCTCGGATTAGCGGCTGGTTCGATTTGAACCGCCTCGCGGCTGAGAATATAAGCGCAGCGCGATTGAAGCGCCGTCCTGCGATCGCGGGAAAGCGCCGCCGCGGGTTTCCAGGAGCTTGTCGTGACCGCCATTGATTTCTCCAAAGTGCTCGTCGCCCAGGGCGGCGGCCCCACCGCCGTCATCAACCAGTCGCTCGTCGGCGCCGTGCTGGAATCCCGCAAGTTTCGCGAAGTCGAGCGGGTCTATGGCGCGTTCCACGGCGTCCGCGGCATCGTGAACGAGGATTTCGTCGACCTCACGCAGGAGACGACCCATAATCTCGAACTCGTCGCCTGCACGCCGTCGTCGGCGCTCGGCTCGACGCGCGACAAGCCGGACCTGAAATACTGCCAGGAGATTTTTCGCGTCCTGCGCGCGCATGGCGTCGGCTGCTTTTTCTACATCGGCGGCAATGATTCATCGGACACGGTGCGCATCGTCTCGCAGGAAGCCAGGAGCGCCGGCTATCCGCTGCGCACCGTTCACATCCCCAAAACCATCGACAATGATCTGATGGTCAACGACCACACGCCGGGCTTCCCCTCGGCGGCGCGCTGGGTGGCGCAGGCGTTCGCCGGCGCTAACCTCGATAACTGGGCGCTGCCGGGCGTCTATATCGCGGTCGTCATGGGGCGCCACGCCGGCTTCCTGACCGCCGCCTCGGCGCGCGGCAAGAAATTCCCCGACGACGGCCCGCATCTCATCTACATTCCCGAGCGCGCCTTCATCATCGATAAATTCCTCGCCGACGTGAAAGCGACGATGGCGAAATATGGCCGCTGCGTCGTCGCGATCTCGGAAGGCGTTTGCGACGAAGACCACATGCCGATCGCCGAGAAGCTCGCCAAGGCGGTGGAGCGGGACGATCACGGCAATGTTCATCTCGGCGGCGGAGCGCTCGCCGACGAGCTGACGCGACTCGTGAAGGATCGGCTTGGATTCAAGCGGGTGCGCGCCGACACGTTCGGCTATGTGCAACGCAGCTTCGTCGGCTGCGTCTCCGACGTCGACCAGCGCGAGGCGCGCGAGGTCGGCGAAAAGGCCGTGCAATACGCCATCTGGGGCGATCGCGACGGCTCGGTGACCATCCACCGCACCGGCTTTTATTCCGTCGACTATCAGCTGACCCCGCTTGAAGAAATCGCGGCGAAGACCAAAGTCATGCCGGACGAATTCATCAGCCCCTGCGGGACCGACGTCACCGACGCCTTCCGGCTCTATCTGCGCCCGCTGCTTGGAAGCGGCATGCCGGACGCCTATCGGTTGCGGCTCAATCGGGTCCCCAAAATCCTCACGGCCTAAGCCGGCCCCCCTGGGGCGCCTTTCTTGCTTGAACGGAATTTCCGGCGAAGGTTGCAATTTGGCCGTCGTGTAAAATACACTAACTAGTCATGGTTCTCGGGCGCTCGTCGCGGATGACCGAAACGATGGATGGGGAACGGGCACGCCAACCGCTTCCACCTTTTGTTAGTCTGGCGCCGGTAACACAGGTGTTCGGGCCGATTCGCCCGGCAGTCCGGCCCGATAGGAGAACAATATGAGCAAGGTCGGCGGCGGCGATTCCAAGAACACGCTTTACTGCTCCTTTTGCGGCAAGAGCCAGCATGAGGTGCGTAAGCTCATCGCCGGACCGACGGTGTTCATCTGCGATGAATGCGTCGAATTGTGCATGGACATCATCCGCGAGGAGAACAAATCCTCGCTGGTCAAACAGCGCGACGGCATTCCGACCCCGCGGGAAATTTGTAAGGTTCTGGACGATTATGTCATCGGCCAGGCTCAGGCCAAGCGCGTGCTCTCGGTCGCGGTCCATAACCACTACAAGCGCCTGAACCATGCGACAAAGCATGGCGACGTCGAGCTTGCGAAGTCCAATATTCTGCTGATCGGTCCGACCGGCGTCGGCAAGACCATGCTCGCGCAGACCCTGGCCCGCATCCTTGACGTGCCCTTCACCATGGCCGACGCCACGACCCTGACCGAGGCGGGCTACGTCGGCGAGGACGTCGAAAACATCATCCTGAAGCTTCTGCAGGCGTCCGACTACAATGTCGAGCGCGCGCAGCGCGGCATCGTTTATGTCGATGAAATCGACAAGATTTCGCGCAAATCCGACAATCCCTCGATCACCCGCGACGTTTCCGGCGAGGGCGTGCAGCAGGCGCTCTTGAAGATCATGGAGGGCACCGTCGCCTCGGTGCCGCCGCAGGGCGGCCGCAAGCACCCGCAGCAGGAATTCCTGCAGGTCGACACGACCAACATCCTGTTCATCTGCGGCGGCGCCTTCGCGGGCCTTGAAAAGATCATTTCCGCCCGCGGCCGCAACACCTCGATCGGCTTCGGCGCCACGGTGCAGGCGCCCGACGAGCGGCGCACCGGCGACATTTTTAGGCAGGTGCAGCCCAAAGACATGCTGAAGTTCCGGCTCATCCCGGAATTCGTCGGCCGTCTGCCGGTCATCGCCACGCTCGAAGACCTCGACGAGGACGCGCTCAAGAAAATCCTCACCGAGCCCAAGAACGCGCTGGTCAAGCAATATCAGCGGCTCTTCGAGATGGAAAACGTCGAGCTCACCTTCCAGGACGACGCGCTTTCGGCCGTCGCCCGCAAGGCGATCGAACGTCATACCGGCGCGCGCGGCCTGCGCTCGATCATGGAAGGAATCTTGCTAGATACGATGTTCGACCTGCCAGGACTGGAGGGCGTCGAACAGGTTGTCATCGGGCCGGAAGTCGTCGAGGGCAAAGCCCGGCCGCTCTACATCTACGCCGAACGCAGCGAGAAGAGCGGCGCAAGCGCCTAACCGGCTGCGAAGACGCGCGTTACGGCGGCGTTAGGCCGCCGGCGCACGCGAGTTAAGCTTGGGCGCCGCAGCGCCTTGAATCAATTGTTCGCGTATCCCATTTGCGTTAACGGGGCCGTCGGGCGTGATCGCCGGCGGTCTTTTATTGGCGCGGAACCGGCGGGCGACCGTATCGCGGCCTTAACCCTAAATTCGCCTGCGGTCTCGCGTCGCCGCTTTAGCGGGGCGCGTCAAGGACAGGACAAGAAGAATGTCGAACGAGAAGCGAGACGCCGTCACGCCCGGAGCGGTCGAAAGCTATCCGGTGCTGCCGCTGCGCGACATTGTCGTCTTTCCGCACATGATTGTTCCGCTTTTCGTCGCGCGCGAGAAATCCATCCGCGCGCTCGAAGAGGTGACGAAATCCGACAGGCTGATTCTGCTCGCGACGCAGAAGAACGCGGGCGATGACGATCCTGCGAGCGACGCCATCTACCCGATCGGCACGCTCGCCTCCGTGCTGCAGCTGCTGAAATTGCCCGACGGCACCGTGAAGGTGCTGGTCGAAGGCGTGGCGCGCGCCAGCGTGCGCACCTACACCCGCGCGGACGACTATTACGAAGCCGACGCCGAAGTTCTCGCCGACGATCTCGGCTCTCCGGTCGAGGTCGAAGCGCTCGGCCGCTCGGTGATCGCCGAATTCGAAAGCTATGTGAAGCTCAACAAGCGAGTTTCGTCCGAGGTCGTCGGCGCGGTGACGCAGATCGACGATTATTCGAAGCTCGCGGACACGGTCGCGTCTCACCTTTCGGTGAAGATCGCAGAGAAGCAGGACGTGCTCGAGACGGTCAGCGTCGCGCGGCGCCTCGAGAAATGCCTGTCGCTGATGGAGAGCGAGATCTCGGTCCTGCAGGTCGAGAAGCGCATTCGCACGCGCGTCAAACGCCAGATGGAGAAGACGCAGCGCGAATACTATCTCAACGAGCAGATGAAGGCGATCCAGAAGGAGCTGGGCGACGAGGACGGCAAGGACGACCTCGCCGAGCTCGAGGAGCGCATCAAGAACACCAAGCTCTCGAAGGAAGCGCGCGACAAGGCCCTCGCGGAGTTCAAGAAGCTGCGGCAGATGTCGCCGATGTCCGCCGAAGCCACCGTCGTGCGCAACTATCTCGACTGGATCCTGTCGATCCCGTGGGGCAAGCGCTCCAAGGTGAAGCGCGATCTTGTACAGGCCGAGGAAGTGCTCGACGCCGAGCACTTCGGCCTCGAGAAGGTTAAGGAGCGCATCGTCGAATATCTCGCCGTGCAGAGCCGCGCCAACAAGCTGACCGGCCCGATCCTCTGCCTCGTCGGCCCGCCCGGCGTCGGCAAGACCTCGCTCGGCAAGTCGATCGCCAAGGCCACGGGCCGCGAGTTCGTGCGCATGTCGCTTGGCGGCGTGCGCGACGAGGCGGAGATCCGCGGCCATCGCCGCACCTACATCGGCTCGATGCCCGGCAAGATCATCCAGTCGATGCGCAAGGCGAAGACGTCCAATCCGCTCTTCCTGCTCGACGAGATCGACAAGATGGGCATGGATTTCCGCGGCGATCCGTCCTCGGCCCTGCTTGAAGTGCTGGATCCTGAGCAGAACGCGACGTTCAACGACCATTACCTCTGGGTCGACTATGACCTCTCGAAGGTGATGTTCGTAACGACGGCGAATACGCTCAACATTCCGGCGCCGCTGATGGACCGCATGGAGATCATTCGCATCGCCGGCTACACGGAGGATGAGAAGGTCGAGATCGCGCGCAGGCACCTCATTCCCAATGCGGTGCACAAGCACGGTCTGTCGCCCGACGAATGGATGGTCGCCGACGACGGGCTGCTCACGCTCATTCGCCGCTACACGCGCGAAGCCGGCGTGCGCAATCTGGAGCGCGAAATCTCCAATCTGGCGCGCAAGGCGGTGAAGGAAATCCTTCTCAAGAAGAAGGACAAGATCGTCGTCACGAGCGAGAACATCTCGGATTATCTTGGCGTGCCGAAATTCCGCTACGGCGAGGCCGAACTGGAGGACCAGGTCGGCGTCGTCACGGGGCTCGCCTGGACCGAGGTCGGCGGCGAACTGCTGACGATCGAAGGCGTCATGATGCCGGGCAAGGGCAAAATGACGGTGACGGGCAATCTGCGCGACGTGATGAAGGAGTCGATCTCGGCGGCGGCGTCCTATGTGCGCTCGCGCGCGGTCGACTTCGGCGTCGAGCCGCCCGTGTTCGACCGCAGAGACTTCCATGTGCACGTGCCGGAAGGCGCGACGCCCAAGGACGGGCCGTCCGCGGGCGTGGCGATGGCGACCGCCATCGTCTCGATCATCACCGGCATTCCGGTGCGCCGCGACATCGCCATGACCGGCGAGATCACGCTGCGCGGCCGCGTGCTGCCGATCGGCGGCTTGAAGGAAAAGCTGCTCGCGGCGCTGCGCGGCGGATTGAAGAAGGTGCTGATCCCCGAGGAGAACGCGAAGGATCTCGCGGAAATCCCGGACGCGGTGAAGAACGGCCTTGAGATCGTGCCGGTCGCGCGGATGGAGGAAGTGCTGCGGCATGCGCTCGTCTCCCAGCCGACGCCGATCGTATGGCAGGAAGATGCGGCCGCTATCGCCAAGCACGGCGCCGCCGTCGCCGACGATGACGGCACGGGCGTTCGCGCCCACTGACGCCGACTGTTCGGCAAGAGACGAAAGGGCCCCGCTCCTCGGCGGGGCCTTTTGTTTTGGACGCCTGAGCGCGAGATGCCCCGGAATTCATGATTTTTTCGCGGCGCACCGTCCATTTTCCCCGGAAAACCAAGGATTCAAAGCCTTTGGCGGCCGGTATCCCTTGCCTTTCCTGCGATTCGCGACCAACACTCGCCATCGCTGCGCCATGCCGATTCGAGGTCGCGCATTCATACGCCGGGCGGCTCGCAGTGAAGGAGAAGGAAAAAAGCCATGAACAAACTGGAACTCGTCGAGCACGTCGCGAACGAGACGGACAGCTCGAAAGCGGCGGCGGCCGCCGCCATCGACGCCGTCATCGACGGCATCACCAAGGCCCTCAAGAAGGGCGATGAAGTTCGGCTCGTCGGCTTCGGCACCTTTTCGGTCAAGAAGCGCGCCGCCGGCAAGGGCCGCAACCCGGCGACCGGCGAAGAGATCAAGATTCCTGCGTCCAAGAGCGCACGCTTCAAGCCCGGCGCGACGCTGAAGACCGCGCTCAACAAGACCAAGTAGCTCCATCGCTGGGAGGCGCAGGCGTCGCAGCTTTTGCGCATTTTTCAGGACGGCCGTCGGAGCCCCGGCGGCCGTAGTTGCGAGTCGGCTTGCCTAGCGACGACCCCGCCCTTAAAACCCGCGGACGCGCATCGCGTCGCCGGGGCGGTTAGCTCAGTTGGTAGAGCATCTCGTTTACACCGAGAGGGTCGGCGGTTCGAGACCGTCACCGCCCACCACTGGCGCCATCGAGGCGGCGGCGCGGGGAATGGTGTTCCAAGGCCTAGGAATTCGCTTTAGGTTGTTGGAACAAAGAAGGCGCCCCGAATGAGACTGATCAAAACCGTCCTTTTCGCGCTCTGTTTCTCCGCCTCCGCCGCGCACGCCGAAGAGATGAGCTTTCGCGCCGTCGGCGTGAATTCCGGCGGCTGCGGCGATCACTGCCCGCAGGTGATCGCGGCGCAGGGCGAAATCAGCGCCGAAACGCCCGACGCCTTCCTCTCCTTCGTGCGCCAGAACGCGCGCGGCGGCAATCTGCACGGAATCGTGCTGCTCGACTCCCCTGGCGGAAAAGTCGTCGCTTCGATGGAGCTCGGCCAGGTCATCCGCAAGCTCGGCATGGCGGTGATCGTCGCTCGTCCCGCGGCCAATCAGTCGCGCACCATGGCGCTCGTTTCCGGCCGCTGCTATTCGGCATGCGTGTATGCGCTGATGGGCGGCAGAAAGCGCGTGATCCCGGCGCAGAGCAGCGTCGGCGTGCACCGCATGTTCAATTATTCAACGAATTTCGATATCGCCGAAGGCGGATTCGTCCGCGAGCGCAATTACGACGACGGCGGCATGCTGCAGACGCTTTCGCGCTACGCCGCGATGATGGGCGTGAGCACCGATCTCGTGAAACTCGCCGAGCGCACGTCGCCCGATAAGCTTTACGTGCTGACCGGCGCCGACATCGCGCGATGGCGGCTTGGGTCGCGCAAGCTCTAGGACCCGCCGCCGGACAAAGTACAATCAGCAACAGGGCAGGACATGAAACATATTCTCGAGGGGCTCGAACGGCGGCGCGCGTCCGCCCGGCTTGGCGGCGGACATAAACGCATCGAGGCGCAGCACGCCCGCGGCAAGCTCACCGCGCGCGAAAGAATCGAACTGCTGCTCGATCACAATTCTTTTGAAGAATTCGACATGTTCGTCGCCCACCGCTGCACCGATTTCGGCATGGATCAGGGCGAAAAAATCTCCGGCGACGGCGTCGTCACCGGTTGGGGCACCGTCAACGGACGCGCGGTGTTCGTCTTCGCCAAGGACTTCACCGTCTTCGGCGGATCGCTCTCCGAGACTCACGCGCAGAAGATCACCAAACTGCAGGACATGGCGCTGAAGAATCGCGCCCCGATCATCGGCCTGTTCGACGCGGGCGGCGCGCGCATCCAGGAAGGCGTCGCGGCGCTCGGCGGCTATGGCGAGGTCTTCCAGCGCAACGTGATGGCCTCGGGGGTCATTCCGCAGATCTCGGTGATCATGGGCCCCTGCGCCGGCGGCGACGTCTATTCGCCGGCCATGACGGACTTCATCTTCATGGTGCGCGACACGAGCTACATGTTCGTGACCGGACCCGACGTCGTGAAGACGGTGACGAACGAGACGGTCACGGCGGAAGAGCTCGGCGGCGCATCGGTCCATACGACCAAGAGCTCAATCGCCGATCGCGGCTATGACAATGACGTCGAAGCGCTGCTGCAGATGCGCAGACTGATTGATTTCCTGCCCTCCTCCAACCAGGAGGAGCCGCCGGAATGGCCCGCCTTCGACGACGTCGACCGCATCGATGATTCGCTCGACACGATCGTTCCGGATAATCCCAACAAGCCTTACGACATCAAGGAGCTCATCCATAAGGTCGTCGACGAGGCGGATTTTTTCGAGATTCAGGAAGCGCATGCGCGCAATATGGTGATCGGCTTCGGCCGCATCGAAGGGCGCACCGTCGGCTTCGTCGCCAATCAGCCGCTCGTGCTCGCGGGCGTGCTCGACATCGACGCCTCCAAAAAGGCGGCGCGCTTCGTGCGCTTCTGCGACTGCTTCAACATTCCGATCGTCACCTTTGTCGACGTTCCAGGCTTCCTGCCCGGCACGGCGCAGGAATACGGCGGGCTGATCAAGCATGGCGCGAAGCTGCTGTTTGCATACGCCGAAGCGACAGTGCCGAAGGTGACCGTCATCACCCGAAAAGCGTTCGGCGGCGCCTATGACGTCATGGCGTCAAAACATCTGCGCGGCGACGTCAACTACGCGTGGCCGTCGGCGCAGATCGCCGTCATGGGCGCCAAGGGCGCCGTCGAGATCATCTTCCGCTCCGATCTCGGCGATCCGGAGAAGATCGCGCAGCGCACGAAGGAATATGAAGATCGCTTCCTGTCGCCATTCGTCGCTGCGGAGCGCGGCTATATCGACGAAGTGATCATGCCGCATTCCACACGCAAACGAATCGGACGTGCGCTTGCATTGCTTCGTCACAAGGAACTCGAGAATCCCTGGAAGAAGCACGACAACATTCCGCTGTGACGCGGCGCAATAGCGCGCGCGCCGCCGCCGCGCGCGTTGTGGCGTTGCGCCATTCGAGATGGGTGTGAGCGTTAAGCCTAATTCCGCGGCGCCTGACCACAAAATTCGTCAGAGTGCACATTTTTGAAGTGACAGCCCGGCCGTTTTGTCATAGTGTTCGCTCGCCAGGTTGGTTGGGTAAAAGCCTAAGCGTCGGATGCGTCGCAGGAATTAGGCCCAGCTACGGTCCAAGTCGGGGAGGACGCCGAACAGAACGCAGTTCGCCGAGGCTCGAAAGATGAGCCGGCGCGAACGGGCTATCGGAGCGACTTAAGACTTCGGAGCTTGGCGTTTCAGTTTGGTTAAGGACGGGGTGCCAAAGAGCGGGGAGCGGCGGGACGCCATCCCCGCTCTTTGTGTTTCATCGACGTGTTTCGCAACGCCAGGCTTTAAACGAATTGCTAAGCGCCAAGGATGCTTCCAGTTGAGCTCAACCGGAACTGCTCTGGCCGTCGCCTTGACGGGCGATGACGCGCTTCCTACCTTCCGCGCACGTCTAACGAAAAGCCCTAACGAAAGGCCGGCCATGTCCACGCAGAAAATCACCGACGCCACTTTCGAACAGGAAGTGCTCAAATCCGCCGAGCCGGTCGTCGTCGATTTTTGGGCGGAGTGGTGCGGTCCCTGCCGCATGATCGCGCCTGCGCTCGAAGAGATCGCCGCGGAGATGAAGGGCAAGGTCAAAGTCGTCAAGCTGAACATCGACGAGAATCCCGCCGTCGCCAGCAAGCTCGGCATTCGATCGATTCCGACGCTGATTCTGTTCAAGGACGGCAAGGCCGCAGCGCAAAAGGTTGGCGCTGCCCCGAAGGGCGAATTGTCGCGGTGGATTTCCGCGGCGGTCTGAACGATTCCTCCAACGGGAGGCGCCGGCGCCACGCAACAGCGCCGCTCGCAGCGCTCTCGCCGAACAGACGTTTGCCGCTCAATGAGGGCGGCTAACGCGCGGATCATCCGCTGAACGTAAATCGGTCGTGCTCGACGCGCGGGGTTACAGGAGAACCGAATCCTGCAGCCACAACGCCGCGAGCGCGCCGACGACGGCGAGCGCCGAAGCGCCGGTAAGTCTCACGCCCATGCCGGCGCCGCCGATGATCCAGCCCATCGCGACTTTCGCGGCTGTGTTCGACAGCAACGCCAGCAGCACAGCGCCCGCCGCCGCTCCTGCGCCAATTTCCGTCGCGCCGAGTCGCGCCATCGTCAGCCCGATCGCGTCAACGTCGACGATCCCGGAAATGAGCGCGAGCGCATATGCGCCGGCGCTTCCGGCGAAATGTGTCGCGAGCCGCGAGAGGACCATCACCGTCGCGAGAAGAGCGCCGAATTTGAGCACCGCGACGAGATCAAGCGGATTGCCGAGCGAAAGGTCGCTTGGCTCGCGAGGCGGCTCGCTTCGTCGCAGGAGAAAGACTCCCGCAAGCGCGAAAAGAACGCCGGCGGCCGCGACCGGCGGCGCGAGGCGCCAAGCGAGCGGTGAATTGATGATCGCTATGATCGCAAGGATCCGCGGCGCCATGATCGCATTCGCGAAGATCGCGCCTGCGGCGGAAGCGCCAATCTGCGATGGATGTTCGCGCGCCAGCCGCGACATCGCCGCCGTCGCGGCCGTCGACGACGCCAGCCCTCCCGCCATTCCGGCGACGGCGACGCCCCGCCGGTAGCCGATCACTCTTACGGCGACGTAGCCGGCGAAGGAGATCACGCCGATCAGGACGGTCATCAGCCACAATTCGAAAGGGTTCACCGCATTCCACGGATCGACGGCGCGATTGGGCAGAACCGGCAGCAAGATGAAGCTCATCGCGAGCAGCGCCAGTCCGGAGCGCAATTCGGCCCAGGTGATGCGCTCGACGAGGCCATGGAGAAACGCCTTCAGCGCCAGGATCGCCGTCGTCGCCACGGCCGCCGCAGCCGCCGCCTGAATGTCGCCGACCACCGCGAAGGCGCCGAGCGAAAAGGCGAGCGACACCGCGACGACGGTGGTCGCGCCGAAGGTCTGATCGTGGACGTTTTCGCGATAGCGATAGACGCCGATCAAAGCGCTGACGAAGGCGAAGGCGATCGCCAAGGCGACAACGCCGGCGGCGCCGAAAGGCAGAACGATTGCGCCCCACACGCCGCCAAGCAGTCCGGCGAGCCCATGGGTGCGCAGACCGGCGGCGCGTTCGCCCTCCGCTTCGTCACGTGACGTCCAACCCCGCTCGAGACCAATAAGCAGGCCGATCGCCAGCGCGATCGACAGTCGCTGAATCAGTTCGACGGGGCTTAATTCGTACATGCTGTTCTTCGTATCTATTTCCTTGCGGTCTTCTTCTTGGCGCCGTGACGCCAGGCTGTTTCGAGGGCGTCGCGCAGTTCGCCGACATCGATCGCGTGAAGCAGAATCGTCGTCCAGCCTTGGCGCCCCCAGGCGTTCGGCACGGGCGCAAACGCGTGAGGGGCCATCATGCATTTGAACGCCTGCTCTTCGGGCGCAAGCTTCAGATTGGCCGTCTCGCCATCTGCGGCGAGCGTCGCGTAGATCCGCGCGACCTTGAAAGCGGTTCTGTCGAAATGCGGCGCTTCGCTCGTTCCTTCGAGAGACTTTGCGATGCGCTGAAAATCACGGCTGGTGGCCACGACTGCTCCACGAAAGGCCGGCGCGACGCCGGCCTCAAGATAGATAATAGATATGGCGCAAGCCGAGGACGTGCGCCTGATCCAGATTGGCAATAGAAGAATTATATGAACTTACCCTTGTCTCCTTCTCGCCGCTCCAGCGTCGCGCCGTTCATGGCGATGGACGTGCTGCGCGACGCGCTCGCGTTGGAGCGCGCAGGCCGCCGTGTCATCCATCTGGAGCTTGGCGAGCCAGGCGTTCCCACGCCGCGCCGCGTGCGCGAAGCCGCCATGGAGTCGCTGCACGCGGGATCGATCGGCTATGGCGAGGCGCTCGGCGACGCCGCGCTGCGCGCCCGCATCGCGCTTCACTATGGCGAGCGCTACGGCGCCGACGTGACGCCCGACCGCGTCATCGTCACGACCGGCTCATCGGGAGGCTTTCAGCTCGCCTTTCTTGCCGCGTTTGATCCGGGCGCGCGCATCGCCGTCACTGCACCGGGCTATCCGGCCTATGCGAATATCCTTTGCGCGCTCGGCCTGGAGCCGGTCCTGCTCGACGTCGGCGAAGAGACGCGCTTTGCGCCCACGGCGGCGATGTTGGAGGCGGCGCATCGCGCGAACAGACTCCACGGCGCGCTTTTCATGAGTCCGGCCAATCCGACCGGGACGATGATCGCCGGGGAGGAGCTGGCGCGGATCTCCGCCTTTTGCGACGACGCCGGAATCGTTCTCGTCTCCGACGAAATCTATCACGGACTGGAATATGAGATGCGCTCGGAGACCGCACTGCGCTTTTCGCAACGCAGTCTCGTCATCAATTCCTTCTCGAAATATTACGCGATGACCGGGTGGCGTCTCGGCTGGCTCATCGCTCCGCTCGAATTGATGCGTCCGCTCGAACGCCTGCAGCAGTCGCTGGCGATCTGCGCGCCGACTTTGTCGCAGCGCGCGGCTCTCGCCGCGTTCGACGCTGGCGACGAATTGGAGACGAACCGCGCCGCCTACGCGCGAAACCGTGCGCTTCTGATCGATCGCCTGCCTAAATTGGGATTGGACAATTTCGCGCCGCCGGACGGCGCCTTCTACATCTACGCCGACATTTCGCGCTTCACCGATGATTCGATCGGCTTTTGCCGGCGGATGCTGCATGAGGCCGGCGTCGCGACGACGCCGGGCCTCGATTTCGATCCGCGTCGCGGCGGCAAGACGCTGCGGATCTCCTACGCGGGTCCCGAAGCTGACGTGCGGGAGGGCGTCGCCCGCCTGGAGGCCTGGCTCAGAGCCTAGCCGCCAAACGGCGTGCGCACGCGCTGCCACCAGCCGCCCTTCTTGGGACGGTTGGGATCGGCTTCGGTGATCACCACTTCCGTCGGTTTGCGCGGGGCGACTGGCTGCGGCGGAGCGATCGGCTCTGGCGCGGGCTCGGACGCCGCCGCCTCCGGGCGAACGGTCTCCGGCGCCGCCTCCTCGCTTTCGCGCTCCTCGGGGGATGGCGCAATGTCAGTCCCGTTTACAGGGAGTTCGGGCGGGAACGCCGGCATATGGGCCTCGAACGGAGAGGCCGGGGCGTCCTCCTCGGCGTCATCGAGCGGGAAGAGCGCCGAAGGGTCTTTGAATTCCTCCGGCAAGGGCGCCGAACGCCGCCAACGGCCGGGACCACGATCCGGGCCGCGACCTGCGCCGCGCCTGCCGCCGCGGCGATCAGGCCGCTCCTCGGTCGGCGCGGGAGCGCCCTCGATCGCCGCCATCAGCGCAAGCCCCTCGTCGGACGGCTGCTCGGCGCCGGGCGCCAGATGTTCGCCCTGGCCGCCGCGGCCGCGGCGACGGCGGCGACGCCGGCCCCGCGACGCGCCATCATCCTCTCCGCTGAAACGCGACCGGCCGCCATTCTCGTCTCGGCGCAGTTCGCCGCTGGCCTCGACGCCTTCTTCCTCTTCCTCGACAAGGTCGCCGGAGAGAGCTTCTTCGGGCGCTTCCTCTTCAAGCGGTTCGGCGCGAATGGAATCGACGCGCAAAGGCGCATCGCGCTGCGGAACGCGTGGCCCGCTCGCGAGTTCGCCGCGCTCGAGCGCGTGATAGGTCGCGCCGGTGAGCGTGTCGTCCGCCGCCACCGTGATATGGACGCCGAAGCGGCGTTCCAGCTCCTGAAGATGGGTGCGCTTCTGGTTGAGGATGTAGAGCGCCACGACGGCGCGCGTGCGCAGCGTCACGTCATGCGCCGAACTCTTGACCAGCGCCTCCTCGAGCACGCGCAGCACATGCAGCGCGATGGAGGCGGTGGAGCGCACATGACCGGCGCCGGCGCAATGCGGACACGGCACCGTCGAGCCTTCGACGACGCCGGCGCGAATGCGCTGACGCGACATTTCCAGCAAGCCGAAATGCGAGATGCGGCCGACCTGAATGCGGGCGCGATCGTTCTTCAACGCATCCTTCAGGCGACGCTCGACGGAGCGATTGTTGCGGCTCTCCTCCATGTCGATGAAGTCGACGACGATCAGCCCGGCGAGATCGCGCAGCCGCAATTGCCGCGCGACTTCGTCGGCGGCTTCGAGGTTGGTGCGGAGCGCCGTATCCTCGATATTGTGCTCGCGCGTCGAGCGCCCCGAGTTCACGTCGATCGCGACAAGCGCCTCGGTCTGATTGATGACGAGATAGCCGCCCGATTTCAGCGTGACATGGTTGGAGAACATCGCGTCGAGCTGCGCCTCGACGCCGCTCTCGGCGAAGATCGGGAAAGCCTCGCGATGCAGGCGCACGTTTTTGGCGTGGCTCGGCATCAGCATGCGCATGAAGTCTTTCGCCTCACGGTAGGCGTCTTCGCCGGAGACGACGACTTCCTCGACGTCGCGGCCGTAAAGGTCGCGGATGGCGCGCTTGATCAGCGAGCCTTCCTCATAGACGAGCGTCGGCGCAGAGGAGCGCAGCGTCAATTCGCGCACGCTTTCCCAAAGCCGCAGCAGATATTCGAAGTCGCGCTTGACCTCCTGCTTGGTGCGCGTCGCGCCGGCCGTGCGCAGGATGACGCCCATGCCCTCCGGCACTTCGAGATCATGCACGATCTCTTTCAGCCGCTTGCGGTCGGCGCCGTCAGTGATCTTGCGCGAAATTCCGCCGCCCCGCGCGGTGTTGGGCATCAGCACCGAATAGCGGCCCGCGAGCGAAAGATAGGTGGTGAGCGCCGCGCCCTTGTTGCCGCGCTCTTCCTTGACGACCTGAACGAGCAGCACCTGACGGCGCTTGATGACTTCCTGAATCTTGTACTGGCGGCGGGCGCGGGGCGCGCGATAAGGCGCTTCGTCCATGGCGTCGCCGCCGATGTGCTCGACGTGATCCTCTTCGTCGTCGTGCTCTTCCTCGTCGTGCTCCTCGACCGGAGCTTCGATGCGGGCGCTCACTTCGGCGCTGTCGTCTTCCACTTCTTCCGGCTCTTCGCGGGCGCGTTCGCGCGCCTCGTCGCGCTCGTCCTGCCGGCGCGCCTTCAACTCATGATCGGGCTCCGGCGCCTGGAGGACGAACTCCTCCGCTTCGCCGGTCTCGACCGAGCCAAAGCCCGCGGGATCGATGGAAATGCGTTCATGCTGCGCGGCGTCGACCGGCTGCTCGCCCGCCTCCGCCTCACGGGGCTCAACCTCATTGGGCTCAATCGCGGGCCCGCTTGCTTCCGCCACGGCGGCTTCAGGCGCATAGGCTTCGGGTGCGGATTCCTTCGCTTCGGGTTCGATCGTGGCGGTCGGACTTTCGAGAGCTTCTTCCGTCTCGGATTCAGCGGCGGCCTCTGCCACCACGGATTGCGGCATGTCCTCGGTTGATTCCGCGAAGCCGGTCTCGGCCTGGTCCTCGACGATGACGCCCGACGTCGCGACCGCATCGTCGATGGGGTCGCTCGTCAACGCCTCATCGGCGCTCGCGCGCTTTTCCGCGCCCTCGTACTGGCGGCGGCGCGAACGGCGTCCGCGGCCGTGCGGCGTGCGCTCTTCCTCTTCAGCCTGCTGATGGGCCCGGCTTTCCTCTTCGAGGAGCGCCTGTCGGTCGGCGACGGGGATCTGATAGTAGTCGGGGTGGATTTCGGCAAAGGCCAGAAAACCGTGGCGGTTTCCGCCGTAGTCGACGAAGGCCGCCTGAAGCGACGGCTCCACTCGCGTGACCTTCGCGAGGTAAATGTTGCCTCGCAGCGGTTTTTTGTCGGCAGCCTCGAAATCGAATTCCTGAACGCGGTTTCCACGTAGAACGACTACGCGCGTCTCCTCCGGGTGGGAGGCGTCGATGAGCATCTTGTTAGCCATGGGGGACTCTTTTGCGGCGTCGCGCGCAATGACGCCGACGGGGCAACCCTAAGTCCAAGCATGGACTTGGCGACCGCTCTTTGGCGCAGCCTGACGGCGCGAACGCTTCTTGTGATGATGAGGGGGGCAGGCGTTAAACCTGCGATACGCTGGCCGGCGTTGGCGCCGGCGGGACGACGAAGCGCGGAACGCCTCGTCCCCGTGAGATGACGAACGGGCCGAAGGGCCATGATTTTGGCGAAGCCGCGTCGAGCCGCGCGGACAAGCCGCACAGCGGTAACGCCTACTCTCGCGCCTATCACGGTCCTGGCCATGAGATCGTCAAAAAACCTTTCGCGCCGCGAAAGGCGGCGAACAAACGTTACGGCCTGCACATGGCGTAACGGAAAGACGTCAACTGTCCCGAAATTCCCTTGGCCCGATTTGACGGCCGCATTTCGCGGCAAATATCGCGCCGCAGAATTCCGCAGCTTCTCCTTACATATCGGTCGCCGTTGGTCGGCGCAAGCGCCGCCTCGGCTATTCACCAAAAAAATCGTGGAGAAAGGTCCCTCAGGGGGAGGCTTTCGGATAGGCTAACGGCGCGTTAACGGCGCTGTCTCAAAATCGGCGGACGTCGGACCATTTAGGGACCAAGTTGAGGAGGATCGCTTTGCGCGCAGGAGGGCCACGACGGATCAATCTGGCCGCGCTGGCGATTGCGGGCGCCCTCGCCTGGCCCGCCGCAGCCGACGAGCAGCAGAAGGAAATCTCTGCGCTGAGCGCCCGCATCGAGGCGCTCCCTGACCGCTCCCGCCTTCTGTTCGATCTCACGGGTCTGCCGCCGGTGACCGCCCACCCGGTGGCGAACCCGCCGCGCATTATCGTCGATCTTCCCCAGGTGCTCTTCCGCATGGAGGCGAACGCCGGCCTGTCGACGGGCGACAAGCTGATAAAATCATATCGATATGGCATATTCGCGCCTGGACGCTCGCGGGTCGTGATCGATCTTGCGGGGCCCGCGAAAATTCTAAAAGCCGACAGCGAGGTGGCGATCGGCGGACCGCGGCTCGCGATCGAGCTCGCGCCCACCAGCGCCCAGCATTTCGCCGCGACCGTCGCCGAACAGGCCCGCCTCCAGACCGCCGATCCGCCGGCCCTGCCGCCGCAGATCTCAGGGATCGCGCCCAAATCGCCCGCGGACAAACCCATGGTGGTCATCGATCCCGGCCACGGCGGGGTCGACATGGGCGCGACCGGCAAGCACGGCGAACTGGAAAAGGACGTCGTGCTCGAATTCGCGCGCGCGCTGCGGGAGAAGATCGAAGCAACCGACCATGCGCGCGTAGTTCTGACCCGCGACCACGATATGTTTCTCCCGCTTGCCGAGCGGGTGCGAATCGCGCGTGAAAACAACGCCTCGCTGTTTGTCTCAATTCACGCCGACACCCTCTCCTCATCCCGGGTCGAGGGCGCGACTGTCTACACCGTCTCAGAACGCGCGTCGGACGCCGAAGCCGCGCGGATGGCTGAGAAGGAGAATCTCGCCGATCAGGCCGCCGGACTCGAGAGCAAGGCGGACGCCGAGGAGGTCGGCGACATATTGTTCGAGCTCACGCGACGGGAGACCCGCGCCTATAGCCGACAGTTTTCGCATTCGCTGATCTCCTTTTGGAAGGAGGTCGGGGCGCTCAACAAGAATCCGAGCCGCTCGGCGGGCTTCGTCGTGCTCAAAGCCTTCGACGTCCCCTCCGTGCTGCTGGAGCTTGGATATCTCTCGAGCGAGCAGGATCTCGTCCGGCTGACGTCCCAGAACTGGCGCGACCGGGCGGCGCAGAAAGCCGCCGAAGCCGTTGACGCCTTCGTCAGCGCCCGCAGCCGCGAGGCGCGCGCGCCAGCAGACGCTCCCTCGGGCGCGGCGCGCCCACAATAAAACACAAAATCACGCCAAATGGAGAATGTCGCGACGCACGACCGCCCGGGCGTCGCAGGCCGCCGAACGACGAGAAACGCAGAGGCGTCGTCATAGGTTTGCCGATAAGCCCTTACGGGGTTGCGGCAATTTCGTGGCCGGCGGCGCTGGCAGTCGAATGCGCCGAGAATTCGCGAATGGTGGAATGATCGAAACCAGCGTTGTTAGAAAAACAGACGCAAAACGTGCGATCGCTCACTATATCTCAGCCGGACGGACCGGCTGACGCGCCGACCGGGAGCGCCCCGGCCTCGCGATAAACGTGATTCGACATTGGAAACGCTAGCCGACGCCCCGCGTCGGCCGCTCTAAGGGTGATATTTCATGCGAATGCTCGCGAGGTTTTTGGGCTTCGTCTTCGCGACCGCGACGATCCTGTTCCTTATCGGATCCGTCGCCGTCGCCGGGCTGGTCTATTATTTCTCCAAGGACCTGCCGGACACCGAGCAGTTGCGCAACTACGAGCCGCCGGTGACGACGCGGCTGCACGCCGGCGACGGATCGATCCTCGCGGAATATTCGCATGAGCGCCGCCTGTTCCTGCCGAGCTCCGCAATACCGCAGCTGGTGAAGCAAGCCTTCATCTCCGCCGAAGACAAGAATTTCTACAATCACATCGGCATCGACCCGGAAGGCGTGATGCGCGCGGTGACGGTGCTCGCCCAGGGCGGCCGCCATGTGCAGGGCGCCTCGACCATCACGCAGCAGGTCGCCAAGAACTTCCTCGTCGGCAATGAACGCTCCATCGAACGCAAGGTCCGCGAAGCGCTCGTCGCCTTCCGCATTGAAGCCGCTTATCCCAAGGACAAGATCCTCGAACTCTATCTGAATGAGATCTATCTCGGCCTTGGAAACTACGGCGTCGCCGCCGCGGCGCTCAACTATTTCAACAAGTCGGTCAATGAGCTGACGCTCGCCGAGGCGGCCTATCTCGCCGCGCTTCCCAAGGCCCCGAGCAATTATCATCCGTTTCAGAACCGCGAGCGCGCGCTCGAGCGCCGCAACTATGTCATCGACCGCCTGATCGCGGACGGCTATGTGACCGCCGAAGAAGGCGCGAAGGCGAAAGCCGAACCGCTCGGCGTCAATCCGCGCGTGCTGTCGCCGAACACCTATGTCGCCGGCTATTTCGCCGAAGAAGTGCGCCGTCAGCTTCTCGAACAGTACAGCGAGAAGAAGCTCTATGAGGGCGGCCTCTCCGTCCGCACCACGCTCGATCCCAAGATGCAGGCCTGGACGCGAAAGGCCCTCGCCGACGGCCTCGTGCGTTTTGACGAGGCGCATGGCTTCCGCGGCGCCATGAACCACATCGACATCTCGTCGGATTGGGGCGTGACGCTCGCGACAATTCCGGCGCTTGGCGACGTCAAGCCCTGGCGCCTCGCCGTCGTGCTCGACGTGACCGGCGACGCTGCGCGCATCGGCCTTCAGCCGGGACGCGAGAAATCCGGCGAAGTGGCGCGCGAACGCGAGACCGGCCTGCTCACAGCGGAGGGCATGCGCTGGGCGGGCCGCAATCCGCGAACCGCCTTCACGCCGGGCGACGTAGTCTACGTCGAACCGCTCGCGGGCCGCGCCGGCCAATATCGTCTGCGCCAGATCCCCGACATCTCCGGCGCGATGGTGGCGATGGATCCGCATACCGGCCGCGTCTTCTCGATGGTCGGCGGCTTCTCTTTCGACCAGTCGGCGTTCAACCGCTCGACCCAGGCGCTGCGTCAGCCCGGCTCCTCGTTCAAGCCGTTCGTTTACGCGACGGCGCTCGACAATGGCTACACGCCGTCTTCGTCGATCCTGGACGAACCGATTTCGATTCAGCAGGCGGACGGCACCTATTGGACGCCGGAGAATTTCGAAGGCGGCCACGGCACCGGCGCGCATCCGCTGCGCTACGGCATCGAGCACTCGAAGAACATGATGACGGTGCGTCTGGCGAAGGACGTCGGCATGCCGCTCATCGCCGAATACGCCAAGCGCTTCGGCGTCTATGACGAGATGACGCCCTATCTGTCGATGGCGCTCGGCGCAGGCGAAACGACGCTGCTGCGCATGGTCACCGGCTATTCGATGCTGGCGAATGGCGGCAAGCGCATCAAGCCCACGCTGATCGACCGAATTCAGGATCGCTGGGGCAAGACGCTCTACCGCCACGACGAGCGCCAATGCATCGGCTGCGACTCGGCGAAATGGGAAAATCAGCTCGAACCGAAGCTCATCGACAAGCGCGAGCAGGTGCTCGATCCGCTCACCGCCTATCAGATCACCTCGATCATGGAAGGCGTCATCCAGCGCGGCACTGGCGTTTCGATCAAGGCGGTCGGCAAGCATCTCGCCGGCAAGACGGGCACGACGAACGAAGCCAAGGATCTCTGGTTCGTCGGCTTCTCGCCCGATCTCGCGGTCGGCGTTTTCATCGGCTACGACCGGCCGCGTTCGCTCGGCAGCCACGCCCAGGCCGCGCAATTCGCCGCGCCGATCTTCCGCGACTTTATGACGGTGGCGCTGAAGGACAAGCCGGATACGCCGTTCCGCGTGCCGCCGGGGATCAAGCTCATTTCGGTCGACGTCCATTCGGGACTGCGTTCGTCGGGCGCCGGCACGATTCTCGAAGCGTTCAAGCCGGGGACGGCGCCGCCCGATTCCTATTCCGGCGGCGGCGGCCCGCGACAGCTCGATACGCCGCATGACGTGGATCAGCAGGTCGGCAGCGGCACCGGCGGTCTTTACTAATCAAGCACGGCGGCCGGCGACCTTTGGTTTCCGGCCGCCGGCTTATATGCTGCAAGCGATGACCACCCTCGACGCCGATACGAGCGCGCGCGTGACGCTGGAGACTGCGTCCGACATCGCGATCCTCACGCTAAACAGCGCCGCTTCGCGCAACGCTCTCTCGCTCGCGATGATCGAGTCGCTATCGGCCAGGCTCGACGCCCTCGCCGGCGGCAATGAGGTGCGCGCCGTCGTGCTGCAGGCGGAAGGGCCGGCTTTCTGCGCCGGCCACGACCTCAAGGAGCTGACGGCGCATCGCAACGACCCCGATAGCGGCCGCGCCTTCATTGAGGAGACGATGCGCGCCTGCGCGGCGCTGATGCAGAAAATCGTGACGCTGCCTCGCCCGGTGATCGCGGCGGTCGACGAGATGGCGACGGCCGCCGGCTGCCAACTTGTCGCCAGCTGCGATCTCGCCGTCGCCGGGCCGCGCGCGCGCTTCTGCACGCCCGGCGTCGACATCGGCCTCTTCTGTTCGACGCCGTCTGTCGCGCTCTCGCGCAATGTGGCGCAGAAGCAGGCGATGGAGATGCTGCTGACCGGCGTTCCGATCGGCGCCGAAGAAGCGCTGCGTATCGGGCTCGTCAACCGCATATCGGCCGATGGCGCGCGAACTGGCGCACTGGCGCTGGCGCAGCTCATCGCGAGAAAATCCCCGCAAGCGATCCGCTACGGAAAAAAAGCATTCTACGCCCAGCGCGAGCGGCCGCTCGTGGAGGCCTATGAAATCGCGAGCGCGGTGATGGTCGAGAATATGCTGGCGGAAGACGCCAAGGAGGGTATTGCCGCCTTTCTTGAAAAGCGCGCGCCGACATGGTCGTGACAGTAAACCCGCCAAAGCGGAAGCACGAAGCCATAGACTGAGCGGACTGCGGCATCATTGCGCCGAAACGCGCCGTTCTCGCCTGCGCTGCAAGGCTAATTTCTTTCGCGCGCTCTCAGCCAACCGGATGAGGCGCCTCGTGCGATTTCATTCATAATGATGTTACTGCGCGTCATTCTTTGTGCGCGCAATTTGAGGGAGTCGAGAAATGTCCAGATTGCGCAATCGCGCCCTGCATCTGGCGCTGCTCCTTGCGCTCGCCATCGCCTTCATGCTCGCGGCCTTTCCGGCGCGCGCAAGCTGACGATCGCAAGCATGCGCGTCTGTTGTTGACGCAGGACTGCCGGCGCCGGAAGCGCCACGACGTTTATAGAAACTCAATTTGCGTATGGAGATTGAAAATGAATCCTTTGCGTCTTTCGTTCACGCTCGCGATCGCATGCTGCGCCTTCGCGCCGGCGGCGAGAGCCGATCTCACCGTCTGCAACAGGACGCCGGACCAAGTCACCGTCGCAGCGGCCTGGGTCAGTCCGACTGGCGGGTTCACCTCGGAAGGCTGGTGGAAGCTTCGCGCCTGCGGCGGCTGCGAAAGAGTCGTCCTGCGCAGCGAAACGTCCGATCCGCACAATTATTTCTTCTACGCGCATGGCGGCGGCAGGGAATGGCGCGGCGACTCGTCTTTCTGCACGACTCCGGGCGCGTTCAAGATCGGCGACGCCAAACGCTGCGTGTTTGGACGGCGCGGCCAGATGAAGAATTTCGTCCATGTGACGAGCAGCAGCGGCAATCATACGCACAGCCTGACCGGCCGCTCGAGCAGCGGACGCGTGTGCATCGATTGAGCGCTTCTATTCGCCGAGGTAGCGCAGCGCCGCGGCGGCTGCGAAGGGACAGAGCGCGAGAGCGGCGAGCGTAATTGCGCAGAGAATGGCGAAGGGCGCGTAGAACGGCACGGTCCCGCCGCTCGCGGCCTCCGCGGCGGAGACGCCGAAGATCAGCACCGGAATGGTCAGCGGCAGGACGAGCAGCGCCATCAGCAGGCCGCCGCGCCGCACGGTGACGGTCGCGGCGGCGCCGATGGCGCCGATCAGCGTGAGCGCCGGCGTGCCGGCAAGCAGCGTCGCGACGACGCCTAACAGCGCCATGCGCTCCTGCTGCAGCATGAGGCCGAGAAACGGCGCGGCGAGCACGAGCGGCAGTCCTGTCGCCGCCCAATGCGCGGCGCATTTGACGAGCACCGCCAGTTCGAGCGGCGTCTCGGCGAGATGGAAGAGATCCAGCGAGCCGTCCTCGGCGTCGGCCTGAAACAGGCGGTCGAGACACAGCAGCGTCGCGAGCAGCGCCGCGATCCACAGGATCGCCGGCCCGATGCGCGCGAGCAGATTGGGATCGGGGCCGACGGCGAAGGGGACGATCGCGACGAGCGTCAGGAAGAAGACGACGCCCATCGCGCCGGAGCCGCCGATGCGGCGCGCGACCCGCCATTCGCGCAGGAAGAGGGCCGAAAGCGCGCTCACGAGGCGGCGCCCAACGCGAGCGTCGACGCCTCTTCGAGCCCGAGCGGCTCATGCGTCGCCGCGACGATCAGTCCGCCATTGGCGCAATGGTCGCGCATGGCCGCGGCGAACTTCTCGCGCGAGGCCCGATCGAGCGCGGTCAGCGGCTCGTCGAGCAGCCACAGCGGCCGGAAGGCGACGAGAAGACGCGCCAGCGCCGCGCGCCGCTTCTGACCCGCCGAGAGCACGCCGAATGGCGCGGCGGCGACATGGGCGAGGCCGACGACCGCGAGCGCCGCGTCGATGCTGCGGCTGCGCCGGTCGGGCTCCCGGGCCAGATAGCGGGACCAGAAATCGAGGTTCTCCTCGACGCTCAGCGCCGCCTTCATCCCGTCGCTATGGGCGAGGTAATGCGCCTGCTGCGGCAACTCGGCGTCGGGCGGACCGCCGGCGAGCGCAATTGCGCCTCCCGCGCGCGGCAGGAGCCCCGCGAGCGTCCGCAGCAACGTCGACTTTCCGGCGCCGTTGGGGCCGGTCACGATCAGCGCCTGTCCGGAAGAAAGCGAAAAGCTCAGGCGATCCAGCACGGTGCGTCCGCCCCGTGAAACGCTGAGATTGTCGACGGAAAGGCGCAGCACGCCATTTGCGGGGGGTAGAACAGTCTGGGCGGGATCGGACGACATGCGCCGGGCATAAGGCTTTGCGATCGAATCCGCCAGACTCCGGCCGGCGCGCCCAAGGCTCCGAATCCATGTTAACGAGGGGTCTCACCGCGTCATGGCCACGCTTGTCACGGCCATCCACGCGACGACATGGGGCAAAATCTGGGAACATCAGCCGAAAGCGCCGTCTCCAGGCGATGCGTTTCGCGGTTGACCGGCGTGGATGCCCGGCGCAAGGCCGGACATGACGGCTGAGAGTGAGCCAAAATTAGCCCCGAGTTCGAAGCCCTGCCGGCGCGCCGGCCCGCCCGCCCCCGAACGCTGGCGCAGACCGGGCGGGAATGCTAAGCAGCCGGATCATTCCTTGGGCGCTTGGGGCCAAGGTTCTTCGCCAATCGCGCGCGGCGCGCCCGTTCTTCAGGGACTGCGGAATAAGTGACGAAGCATAAGAGCTTAGAGGATTATGCGGCAAGGCGATTCCGTTTTGCTGGCAACGCCTTGCTGGAGTTCAACGATCCGTTTTTCGCCCAGATCGACCGGCTGCGGGCCGAGTTCGAGGCGCAGGGCAAGCATTTCGTCAGCTTCGCCAACTATGACTATCTCGGCCTCGCGAATCATCCGCGGATCCGCGAGGAGGCCAAGCGCGAGGTCGACGGGCTCGGCGTTGGCGCCCTCGCCTCTCGACTGGTCGGCGGCGAGCGCACGACGCACAAGCCCTTCGAAGCGGAGATCGCCGAATTCCTCGGCATGGAGAGCGCGCTGACGCTCGTCTCCGGCTACCTCTCCAATGTCACGACGATCGCCTGGCTGATGAACGGCAAGCGCGACGCCATCTATATCGACGAACTTGCGCATAACAGCATCGTCGCGGGCGCCGACGGCGCGCCGGCGCAGGTCGTCAAATTCCGCCACAACGATCTGGATCATCTCGACCATCTGCTCGCGCGCCACCGCGAGGAATATCGCAACGTCCTGATCGTGGTCGAGGGCGTCTACAGCATGGACGGGGACACCGCCGACCTGCCGCGGCTCCTCGCCATCAAGGAGAAATACAAGGTCTGGCTGCTCGTCGACGAGGCGCATTCGCTCGGCGTGCTCGGAGCAACGGGCCGCGGTCTCGCCGAACATCAGGGCGTCGACCCGGACCGCATCGATCTCATCGTCGGGACGATGTCGAAGACGCTTGCGTCCTGCGGCGGCTATGTCTGCGGAAAAAAACAGGTCATCGACTGGTTCCGCTATACGCTGCCCGGCTTCGTTTACAGCGTCGGCCTGTCGCCTGTCATTCTCGCCGCCGCGCGCACGGCGCTGCGGCTGATGCAGGAAGAGACCTGGCGCATCGACAAGCTCGCCGCCAACGCCGAACTCTTCCGCACGGTCGCGCATGAGGCGGGCTTCTCCACCGGGCCGGCGATCGGCCGCGGCGTGGTGCCGATCCTGTTCTCGAGCGACCTCGAGACGATGTGGGCGTCGCAGCATCTGCTGGCGAACGGCTACTATGTGCCGCCGGTGGTGCGCATCGGCGTGCCGAAGGACGGGCCGCGGCTGCGCTTCTTCTTCTCGGCGAACCACAGCGAGGCGGAAATCCGCGGCGTCACCCAGACGCTGCGCGACATGCCGCCGGTGACGGAAGAGGCGCATCAGATCGTCGCCGCCGCCATGGCGGGCGGCTAGACGCCCGCTTCCCGCGTCACTTTGACGCTTTCGATAAAGGCTCTGCGGCCGCTAGGACTTATCTATGGCGCGGATCGAGATTCTTCCGGTCGACGGCCTTTCGCGCTTTGCGACCTTCTGCAAGCTGCCGCGGCTGCTCTACGCCGGCGCCCCCGGCTTCGCGCCGCCGCTCGACGTGGAGCGCTGGAGCGTCTTCGCGCATAAGCTCAACCCCCATTACAAACTGGTCGAAGAGCAGAAATTTCTCGCCCGTCGCGACGGCGAATGGGTCGGCCGCATCATGGCGCAGATCTACAAGCCGGGCGTTACGCCGGTCGGCGCCTCCAACGCGCAGTTCGGCGCGCTCGACGCCGTCGACGACATCGACGTGGTGCGCGCGCTGACGCAGGCCGCCGAGGACTGGCTGCGCGCCAAGGGCGCGGAGCGGATCAACGGACCCTTCTCGCCGTCGGTCAACAAGGAGTGCGGACTTCTCGTCGATGGGTTTGAAGCCACGCCAATGTTCTTCATGCCCTGGCATCCGCCCTATCTCTCGCGTCATATCGAGGCGCTCGGCTACGAAAAGGCGCAGGACCTCTTGTCCTACCGCTTCGAAATTTCCAGCGACGAAGTCGAAAAGCCGGCGCGGATATCAACGCGGCGCGAATGGCGGGACCGTTTAAAGCTCAGACCGTTGAACATGAAAGCCTTGAAGAAGGGCGAGACCGCGCTGATGGCCGAGCTGTTCAACGACGGCTGGAGCGGGAATTGGGGCTTCGTGCCCTTCACCAAGGAAGAATTCGATTCCGACGCCGATGCGCTGCAGTTTTTGGTGACCGAAGATTTCGGCATCGTCGTCGAGCTTGACGGCGCGCCGCAGTCTTTCGCGATCGCGCTGCCCAATCTCAACGAGATCATCGCCGATCTCGACGGCAAACTGTTCCCGTTCGGCTGGCTGCGCGCGATTTTGCGATACCGCTCGCATCAGTTCAAATCAGCGCGGCTGCTGTTGCTCGGCACGCGCAAGACGCTGCAGAAAAGCGCGACCGGCGGCGCCATTTTTCTCGCCCTGATTGAGGAGATGCGGCGGCGCTGGGCCAAATTCGCCGTTCCGCATCTTGAAGCCGGCTGGGTGTTGGAGAGCAACGCCGACATGCGCCGGCCGATCGAAATGTTCGGCGGCAAGGTCGACAAGATTCATCGCATTTTTGAAAAGCGCCTCACCGTCGGCGGCGGCGACGAGGCCATGCGTATGCGCGACGGCGTCAGGGCTACTCATTTGCAGGATGCAACGTCATGAACGGCATATCCGTCACCGCCAATGGCGCCGACCGTTCGCATGTCGAACGGCGCAAGCTGATCCTCGAGAAATATCCGCAGGTGCGCGAGCTTTTCGGCAAGGATCCCGTCACGTTCAAGATCACGGCGGCGATCTTCGTCGGTCAGCTCGTGATCGCCGCGATCCTGGGCTCGCTCGGCCTCTCCTATTGGTGGCTGTCGCTTCTCATGGCGATCTGCGTCGGCGCCTTCGCCAATCACGCGAATTTCGTGATCATCCACGACGCGATCCACAATTGCGTTTTCGACAGCCCGCTCGCCAACAAATGGACGGCGATCCTCGCCGACCTGCCGAACGCCTTTCCGACGGCGATGGGCTTTCGCTGCTACCACATCAAGCATCATTCGCATCTCTCGGCCTATGACTACGACGCCGACATTCCGAGCCGCTGGGAAGTCGAGTGGGTCGGCAACAGCGCCTGGCGCAAGGCGGTGTGGATCTTCTTCTTTCCGGTCATTCAGCTTGCGCGCCTGTCTCGCCTGAAAGGCACCGTGCCGATCTGGGGAACCTGGACCTACGTCAACATCGCCGTCATCGCTCTCTTCGATCTTTTCGTGCTCTGGGCGTTCGGGTGGAACGCCCTGCTCTATCTCTTCTTCTCCTTCTGGTTCTCGGTGGGCGGACTGCATCCGTTGAGCGCGCGCTGGCTGCAGGAACATTTCGCCTTCGGTCCCGACCAGGGCACGTTCGACTATTACGGCCCGCTCAACACGCTCGCGCTCAACATCGGCTACCACAACGAGCATCACGATTTTCACGAGATCCCGTGGAACCGTCTCCCGGAGCTGAAGGCGATGGCGCCGGAGTTCTACGACGATCTGCGCTGTCATCGCTCCTGGGTGGCGCTGCTCGTCACCTTCATCTTCGATCCGACCTATTCGCTCGGAACCCGATCGGAAAATGTGACGCAGGCCGCGCGCGACGCGCACGCCATGTCGCCGGCGGAGTAGACCATGTCGCAGGACGCAAGAACGGAAGCGCTCGACGCTTCGCCCCGCCTCTTCGAGAGCGATCTCCTCGATAAGCTCTCGCGCGTGCATCATCTGACGCCGGTGATCGTCTACTGCCCGATCATTCTCGGCCTCCTGATCTATTCGCTCACGCTCAACAGCCTGACGCTCGTCTTAATCGGCGTCATCGTCGGCTATGTCGGCTGGACGCTCACCGAATATTTCGGCCACCGCTATCTCTTCCATACGGTGTTCGCGCTGCCCTTCGGGCTCGGTCCGCGCTTCCAGTTCCTCATTCACGGCGTGCATCACATCTATCCCAACGATCCGCTGCGGCTGGTCATGCCGCCGCTGCTCTCGGCGCCGATCATGCTGATCGCGCTCGTTTGTGCGCGCCTGATCTTCGGCGCGACATTCGCCTGGCCGGTGCTCGCCGGCTTCATCAGCGGCTATGTGATCTATGACTGCGTGCATTACTGGACGCATCACGGCCAGCCGAAGTCCGACTTCGGCCGCCTGGTGAAGCGCCTGCACATGCTGCACCATTTCCGCGACGCCGAGAAAGGCTTCGGCGTTCACGCGATCTGGTGGGATTATGTGTTCGGCACGGCCTACCGCAAAGACGACACGCCCGGAACAAGGGCGGTGTGACAAAAAGAATTAGCACGGGACGCCCCTTGTGCTTCGAGACGCCTGCTACGCAGGCTCCTCAGCATGAGGGGCTTTTTTTTTTGCGGCAGGAAGTTAGGCCTCATCCTGAGGAGCGAGCGAAGCTCGCGTCTCGAGAGACGAGGCCGCCTTTCAAGTCTCCAGAGTCATCCCTGCCCTGTCCGCGCGAACCACTCGTCTTCGCTGATCACTTCGATCCCAAGCTCCGCAGCTTTCTTGAGCTTCGATCCGGCGCCGGGACCGGCGACCACGAGATCGGTCTTCTTCGACACCGACGCCGCGACATGCGCGCCGAACCGCTCGGCCTGCGCCTTGGCTTCATCGCGCGTCAGCCGTTCGAGCGCGCCAGTGAACACCACTGTCTTGCCGGAGACGGGCGATGTGGACGCCACCGCGGGCATCGGCTCCAAGCTGATCTGCTCCAAGAGTTCGTCCAGCTCCCGCTCATTGTGCGGCTCGGCGAAAAAGTCGTGCAGCGCCTCGGCGACCACGGGACCGACGCCGTCGATCGAATCGATGCGCGCGCGCGCCTCGGTCCCGATCGCCGCAGCACGCGCCGTCTCGCGCAGCGACTCGAAATCGCCGAAATGGCGCGCGAGCCGCCGGGCGTTGGTTTCGCCGACATGGCGCACGCCCAGCGCATAGATGAAGCGATTGACCGGGACCGTTCTCCGCGCCTCGATCGCCGCGAAGAGATTGCGCACCGAAGTTTCGCCATAGCCCTCGCGGTTCTTGATTTTGGCGAGGCTCGCGCGGTCGCGTTCCTCCAGCGTGAAGATGTCGGAGGGCGTTCGTATCAATCCCTCCTGAAAGAAATATTCGATCTGCTTGTCGCCGAGCCCTTCGATATCCATGGCGTTGCGCGAAGCGAAATGCTTTAAGCGTTCGATCGCCTGCGCGGGGCAGACGAGCGACCCCGTGCAGCGGCGCACGACATCAGCTTCGCCGGTCTTCTCGTCGATTTCGCGCAGCGCGGCCGAGCCGCAGCGCGGGCAGACATGGGGGAATTCGTAGGGCTTGGCGCTTTGCGGCCGCTTCGCCTTCACCACTTCGACGATCTGCGGAATGACGTCCCCCGCGCGCTGCACGACAACCGTGTCGCCGATGCGAATATCCTTGCGCGCGATCTCATCCTCATTATGCAGCGTGGCGTTCTGCACGACGACGCCGCCGACCGTGATCGGCTCGAGCCTCGCGACGGGCGTCAGCGCGCCGGTGCGCCCGACCTGGATCTCGATGTCGCGCAGTATTGTCGTGGCGCGCTCCGCCGGAAACTTGCGCGCGACGGCCCAGCGCGGCGCGCGCGACACGAATCCGAGCCGCTCCTGCAGCGCGATGTCGTCGACCTTATAGACGACGCCGTCGATGTCATAGCCGAGCGTCGCGCGCTGCGCCTCGATCGCGCGGTAATGCGCCAGCATGTCTTCCGCGCTGTCGCAGAGCGTCGTGAGCGGATTGACCGGCAGCCCGTTCCCGCGGAGCGCCTCAAGAACGCCCATTTGCGTCTCCGCCGGCAGCGCGGAAGCCTCGCCCCAGCCATAGGCGAAGAAGTGCAGCGGCCGCGAGGCGGTGATCTTCGGATCGAGCTGCCGCAGCGAGCCGGCCGCGGCGTTGCGCGGATTGGCGAAGAGAGTCTTGCCCAACTCCTGCTGCCGCGCGTTGAGGGCGGCGAAATCCTTATGGGTCATGTAGACCTCGCCGCGCACTTCAAGGACGTCGGAATGATCGCCGCGCAGCCTTTGCGGAATTTCTTCGACGGTTCGAATATTGGCGGTGACGTCTTCGCCTTCATAGCCGTTGCCGCGCGTCGCCGCCTGCACGAGCAGGCCCTTCTCGTAGCGCAGCGAACAGGACAGCCCATCGATCTTCGGCTCGAAGGTGAAGCGCAGAGCGCCGTCGCGCAGACCGAGAAAGCGGCGCACGCGCGCAACGAAATCATCGAGCTCTTCGTCCGAAAACACATTGCCGAGCGAGAGCATCGGCACGGCGTGCTTCACCTTGGCGAATTTTTCGGAAGGCCTGGCGCCGACTTTTTTCGTCAGCGACTGCGGCGTCGCGAGTTCGGGGAACGCCTGTTCCAACTCTTCGTAGCGGCGGCGCAGCGCGTCATAGTCGGCGTCGGAGATCGTCGGCGCGTCTTCCTGATAATAACGGCGGTCATGCGCGGCGATCTCTTCCTGCAGTCGCGCATGTTCGGCGCGCGCTTCATCGGGCGTCAGCGTCTCGATCGGAGAGAGAGAGGGGAGCGAAGATTTCTTGATCATAAAACGATGCAGCCCGACGTGGCATTGCGAGAAGCGTCGGCTGAAGCAGTCCGACCTCTCGATTGCTTTGCTTCGCTTCGCTAGCAAGGGCGGCAAAGACGAAGCGAGCTTTGGTCGAACCTAATCGTTTCGGGTCGTCAGAGGGAGAGAAATTAAGCCGCTTCCGGCGCGGCGCCGACCAGGCGGCGCGCGTCGCGGGCGCTGATCGGGCGCCCGAAGGCGTAGCCCTGCGCATAGCCGCAGCCGAGCTGATAGAGTTCGATCGCGTCCTGCTCGGTTTCCGCGCCTTCGGCGACGACGTCTAGGCCGAGGTCCTGCGCCAGCGCGATGATCGAGCGCAAAACGATGGGACGCGCGCCCTTGCCGGACTGTTTGACGAAGGATCGGTCGATCTTGATCGTGTCGAAGGGGAAGCGCTGCAGATAGGACAGCGACGAATAGCCGGCGCCGAAATCACCGAGCGCGAGCCCTGCGCCGAGCTCCTTGATGCGCAAGAGCATCTGCGCGGCATATTCCGGATTCTCCATCACCAGGCTCTCGGTCAGTTCGAGCTTGAGGCTGCCCTTGGCGATGTCGTTGCGCATCAAGACGCTCTTGACGTCGCGCAGGAGGTCGTGTCGCAAGAGCTGGCGTGATGAGACATTGACGGAGGCGAAGATCGGCGGATCGACCGCGAGGGCGCGCTGCCAGGCCGCGAGTTCGCGCGCCGTGCGCTCCAGCGCCAGGAGTCCGAGATCGATGATCAGCCCGCTCTGCTCGGCGACGGGGAAGAATTCGGAAGGCTCGAGCCGTCCCAGCCGCAGATGATCCCACCGCAGCAAGGCCTCGAATCCCGCGATGGTGCGGTCCTCGAGCCGGACGATCGGCTGGAAGAAGACCTTGATCTCGCCGCGTTCGAGCGCCCGCCGCAGATCGGCCTCGAGCGTCAGACGGTCGGAGCGCTGCGCGCGCATCGCCGGGCGGAAGACTTCGATGCGGTTGCCGCCCGAGCGCTTGGCGTAGCGCATGGCGATTTCGGCGTCGTCCAGCATGTCGCTCGCGCCGGGATGGGTCTGCTGGTCATAGAGCGCGACGCCGATCGACGCGAAGATCGCGATTTCCTGGTCGGTGAAGCGCACCGGCGTCGATAGCGCGCGGCGCACCGAGTCGGCGACGGAGATGACGTGATCGGCGTGCGTTTCGGAAACCAGAATGATGGCGAACTTGTCGCCCGAGAGCCGCGCGAGCGTGTCCTGCGGCTGCAGCAATCTTGTCAGGCGATGCGCGACGGTGAGCAGAATGCTGTCGCCCATGGCCATGCCGACCTGCTCATTGATCAGTTTGAAGCGGTCGATGTCGATGATGAGGACGGTCGGGCGCACGTCCTTTTCCATGCGCGCGAGAATCAGGGCCGCTTCAAGACGGTCGAAGAAGAGTTCGCGGTTCGGCAGTCCGGTGAGGTTGTCATGCACGGCGTCGTGCAGCAGCCGCTCCTGGGCGTTGCGCTCGTCCGTCACGTCGTTGAGCGTTCCGACGACGCGGATCACCTCGCCGTCGGGGCCGACCACGGGCCGCGCCCGCAGCCGGTAGCAGAGATAGTGGCCGTCCGCTGCGCGCAGGCGGAAGTCCTGATTGATGCGTCCGCGCCGCTGCTCGAGAATGGCGTCCAGGCAGGCGCGATAGAGGTCCTGCTCGAAGGGATGCAGCAGATCGAGCCAGGAGGAGGCGGCGCCCTCGAGCCCGCCGCGGTCCAGTCCGAGGGACGCCTCCGCTTCCGGGCTGACGTAGATGTGATCCGAGGGCACGTCCCAGTCGAACACAATCTCGTTTGCGCCGGTGAGCGCCAGCGCCTTGCGTTCGACGTCGCTGATCGCGCCATGCGACAGCCCGCCCGCGGCGAAGGCGTTTTGCATCACCGTGAAGCCGATCAGCATGACGATGAGGACGAGGCCGCCGACGAGCGCCGGAGACACGAGGTCATTGGTGATCCAGCCTGCCACGGCGAACCCCGCCGTCGCAACCCAGACGGCCAGCAGGAACCAGGTCGGTATCAGCATGATCGCGCGGTCGAAGCCGTGCGTCGCGAGATAAAGGATCAGAACGAAGCCGACCACGGCGATGGTCGCGAGTGATATCCGCGCGACGCCGGCGGCGACCGGCGCGTCGAACACCGCAAGCCCGACGAGATCCAGGAGGATCAGCAGCCACAGCGCCGCGACATGCCACGCCCGCACATGCCAGCGGTTGAGATTGAGATAGGCGAAGAGGAAGACGACGAGCGTCGCCGAAAGAATTGTTTCTGCGCCGGCGCGCCAGATGCGGTTGGCGTTGGCGTCGAAGCCGAAAATCTTGTCCCAGAAGCCGAAATCGATGCACACATAGGCCAGCACCGCCCAGGCGAGCGCCGCCGCCGGGAAGATCACAGCGCCCTTCACCACGAAGACGATGGTTAGAAACAGCGCGAGCAGACCGGCGATGCCAATGACGATGCCCTTATAGAGCGTCAGGCTCGTCACCTTGTCCTTATAGGCGGCGGGCTCCCACAAATAGAGCTGCGGCAGGTTGGGCGTGCGCAGCTCCGCGACATAGGTGACCGTCGTGCCAGGGTCGAGAGTCAGCCGGAAAACGTCGGCGTCCGACGCGTCTTCGACCTCGGGCGGAAAGCCCTGGCTGGCCGTAATCGCCGTGATCCGCGAGGAGCCAAGGTCAGGCCAGATGACGCCCGAGCCCTGCAGACGGTAATGCGGCGCGACGATAAGGCGCTCGATCTGCTCATCCGTGTCGTTGGTGAGCGCGAAAACGATCCAGTTGGGCTGGCTGCCCGCCTCCTTGGCGCCCACCTCGATGCGACGGACGATGCCGTCGGAGCCGGGCGCGGTCGAGACCTGCAGCCGGTCGCCCTGCGACGAATGTTTCTCGACGACATTGGTGAGATCGATCGCCCGCGCGCCTTGCGGCACCCGCACCGACTCCATGGCGAGGGCCTGAGCGGACACGATGAACAAAAAGAGAGCGATCAGGTATTTTTTCAGACGCACGAAATCTCTTCTCGATGCCGCCGGCTCGGAGAACGCGTCTTGGGCGGCCAAAGGCGGGCGCCAAGCGCATGGGCTGTCATCGCCACACTCTGATCGGCAAGTGGTAGAGGCTTCAAGCCCGGCCCGCAAGCCGATTCGCCAAGCTTCGCTATAGCGGTATGTTCCTTGCGTTGCTGCGCTTCTTGGCCGCGCTTGCGGAGCGCGGACGGCGCCAATATACGCTGCTTGAAGGCCACCGTCGCAATCTACAGGCGCATGGCGGTTTTTTTGCGGTGGCTTACCCGCGAAATTCTGGGAAAACGGGAAAGGATTGGATGCGAAGCGCTCTCGGCGGCCCTCGCCTTCTGCTGCGCCGGCTCCGCGAGATCAGCGCGGAGCCGGTCAGCGCGCAGGCGCGGCTCGACAAGATCGTGGTGCAGATCGCCGCGAATATGGTCGCCGAAGTTTGTTCCGTATATGTGCTGCGCGCGGACCAGCGCCTGGAGCTATACGCCACCGAAGGCCTTAACCGCGAGGCCGTGCATCTGACCACGATGCACGCCGGCGAGGGCCTCGTCGGCCTCATCGCCAAGAGCGCCGAGCCCCTCGCCCTTTCGGAGGCGCAGGAACATCCCTCGTTCTCCTATAAACCGGAGACGGGCGAAGAGGCCTATCACTCTTTCCTCGGCGTGCCGATCCTGCGCGGCGGCAACACCCTCGGCGTGCTCGTCGTCCAGAACAAGGTGCGCCGCGTCTATTCGGAAGAAGAGATCGAGGCGCTGCAGACGACGGCGATGCTGCTCGCCGAACTGATCGCCTCGGGCGAATTGCAGGCGATCGAGGATCCACGCGATCTTGCGCTCTACCGTCCGGCGTCGCTGAGGGGCGCGCCGATGGCGGAGGGCGTCGGCCTCGGCCATGTGCTGCTGCATGAACCGCGCGTCGTCATCAAGCAGCTCGTCGCCGAAGACATGCCCGGCGAACTCGCCAGGCTCGAACACGCGATCGACGCCATGCGCCAGTCGATCGACGAGCTCGTGGCGCATAGCGACCGCATCGCCGCGGGCGAGCCGCGCGAAGTGCTCGAAACGGTGCGCATGGTCGCCTATGACCGCGGCTGGGTGCGCCGCCTGCGCGAAGCGGTGATGACCGGCCTGACGGCGGAGGCGGCGGTCGAGCGCGTGCAGAACGACGCGCGGGCGCGCATGCAGCGCCAGACCGACCCCTATCTGCGCGACCGCCTGCATGATCTCGACGACATCGCCAACCGGCTGCTGCATCAGCTGACCGGCCAGAGCTATGTCGCCGACCGCGACAGCGTGCCGGAAAACGCGATTATCGTCGCGCGCACGATGGGGCCGGCGGCGCTGCTCGACTATGACCCCAAGCGGCTGCGCGGTCTGGTGCTGGAGGAAGGCGGGCCGACGAGCCATGTCGCCATCGTCGCGCGGGCGCTCGGCGTCGCTACCGCGGGGCTCGTTCCCGGCCTGATCGATATCGTCGAAACCGGCGACCCGATCATCGTCGACGGCACGACCGGCGAGGTGCATGTCCGGCCGCAGCCCGACGTGCAAAGCGCCTATGCCGAAAAGGCGCGATTGCGGGCGCGGCGCCAGGAGCAATACGCCAAGCTCCGCGACGTGCCGGCCGTAACCAAGGACGGCGTCGAAATCTCCCTGCATATGAACGCAGGCCTCGCCATCGACATGCCGCACCTGCATGAGACCGGCGCGCAGTCCATCGGACTGTTCCGCACGGAGCTGCAGTTCATGCTCGCGCCGCGTTTCCCGCGGATGGACGAGCAATACCGCTTCTACAAAGCCGTGCTCGACGCGGCGCCGGATAAGGCGATCACGTTCCGCACGCTCGACATCGGCTCCGACAAGATCCTCCCCTATATGGCGAAGATCGAAGAGGAGAACCCGGCGCTCGGCTGGCGCGCCATCCGTATCGGCCTCGACAGGCCGGGCCTGTTGCGCATGCAGCTGCGCGCGATGTTGAAGGCGGGCGCGCATCGCGATCTGCGCATCATGTTCCCGATGATCGCCAATGTCGCTGAATTCGATGCGGCGAAGTCGATCGCGCTGCGCGAACTCGAACATATCAAACGACACGGTCACCAGCTGCCGACGCGCGTCGAGCTCGGCGCCATGGTGGAAGTGCCCTCGCTCCTGTGGGAAATCGATCTCATCGCCAAGCGCGCGGATTTTCTCTCGGTCGGCTCGAATGATCTCGTGCAGTACATGTATGCGGCCGATCGGGACAATACCCGCGTCGCCAAGCGCTACGACAATCTCTCGCGCCCGGTGCTGCGCGCGCTGGAGCGCATCGTTTCCGCCGGCGCGCGGCACAACGCGCCGGTGACGCTCTGCGGCGAGATGGGCGGACGCCCGCTCGAGGCGCTGGCGCTGGTCGCGATCGGCTACCGCTCGCTGTCGATGGCGGCTTCCGCGATCGGCCCGGTGAAGTCGATGATTCTCAACCTCAATCTCGAAGAGGCGGAGGTTTATCTCGCCTCGCTGCTTGCCTCCGACGACGGCGGCGCTTCCGTGCGCGAGCAACTGCGCGATTATGCGGTGGCGCGCGGCGTGCCCTTGTAGCGCAACCCCTTTCTTTCCGCCGTCGCCGTCATCATTTCACAGAAACGCTCACATGTTCGCTCAAGACAAGCTCGACCTCATCCTGCGCCGCTATGACGAGATCGGCGACAAGCTCGCCGTCGGCGCGGACGGACAGGCGTTCGTCGCGCTATCGCGCGAACGCGCGACGCTCGACGAGGTCGTCGACAGGATCCGCGCCTACCGCGCCGCGCAGAAAGAATCCGACGACCTTTCCGCCATGCTCGCCGACGCCTCGCTCGACGCCGACATGCGCGCGCTGGCCGAGAGCGAAACCGACGCCGCGCATGAACGCCTAGAGGCGGCGGAGAGCGCGCTGCGGCTGGCGCTTCTGCCGAAAGACGAGGCGGATGAAAAGGGCGTCATCCTCGAAGTCCGCGCCGGCACGGGCGGCGACGAGGCGGCGCTTTTCGCCGGCGATCTCTTTCGCGCGTATCAAAAATACGCCGCGCTCAAAGGCTGGCGCGTCGAGATCGTCTCCGAAAGCCCTGGCGCGCTCGGCGGGTTCAAGGAGATCGTCGGCGAGATCATCGGCCGCGGCGTCTATGGCCGCCTGAAATTCGAGTCCGGCGTGCATCGCGTTCAGCGCGTGCCGGAAACCGAGACTCAAGGGCGCATCCATACGTCGGCCGCGACGGTGGCGGTGCTGCCCCAGGCGGAGGACGTCGACGTCGCCATCGACGAAAAGGATTTGCAGATCGACACCATGCGCGCGCAGGGCGCCGGCGGTCAGCACGTCAATAAGACAGAGTCGGCGATCCGCATCACCCATATTCCGAGCGGCATCGTCGTGATGATGCAGGAGGAGCGCTCGCAGCATCGAAACAAGGCCAAGGCGATGAACGTTCTTCGGTCGCGTCTTTACGACGCCGAGCGGCAGCGGCTCGACAAGGAACGATCGGACGATCGCAAACAGCAAGTCGGCTCAGGCGATCGTTCGGAGCGAATCCGCACCTATAATTTTCCGCAAGGCCGCGTCACCGATCACCGCATCAATCTGACGCTCTACAAGCTCGACCGGGTGATGGAAGGCGAATTTGACGAGATCGTCGACGCTCTGACAACCGATCATCAGCAGAAGCTGCTCGCGCAAAGCGAGGCGTGAGAGCGCTTCGCGAATTCAGGAGAGCCATGAAGGCCGGCGCGCGCCGGCCATCATTTAAGCGCCAACGTCGCTCACCAGCCGTAATCGAAATACTGGCCGATCTCGTTGTAGCGCTGCGGATCCTGCAGCGTGAATTCCTGCTGCTCCAGGAAATAATTGTCGTTAGCGTAACGGTTTGGCTGCAGATTTCCCTTGGCCGCCGAAGGCGCCGAGCCGTCGTCGAGCCAGTCCTTATTCGTCATCAAATTGTGCGGCAAGGGAACGGGAAAATCGTCGCCGGGGGCTGCGGTCACCTGGCCGGTCGCGGCCGGCGCGCGCTGCTTCGCCTTCGCCAACGCGTCGCTTGACGCAAGCGCGCACATCAAGGCGAGACCCAACGAAAGCTTCAAAGAATTACGCATTTTTGAACTCCATTTCCACATTGGTGGGCAGTCTAGCCGGATCGCTCGCCGCTTTGCTAGTGCCGGAAGTGGCGCATCCCGGTGAAAACCATGGCGAGCCCCTGCCCGTTCGCCGCAGCGATGACGTCCTTATCGTTGATCGAGCCGCCGGGCTGAATGACGGCCGTCGCGCCCGCTTCCGCGGCGGCCAGCAAGCCGTCGGCGAAGGGAAAGAAGGCGTCGGAAGCGACGACGGCGCCTTTCGCGAGGCTTTCCGTTAACCCTTCCGCGCGCGCCGCCTCCATCGCCTTATGCGCGGCGATGCGGGAGGAATCGACGCGCGACATCTGACCGGCGCCAATGCCGACCGTCGCCCCATCCTTCGCGTAAACAATGGCGTTGGACTTCACATGCTTCACGACGCGGAAGGCGAATTTGAGATCCGCGAGTTCCCGGGCCGTCGGCTGACGCTCCGTCACGACCTGCAGATCCATATCGTCGACGAGGGCGTTGTCGCGCGATTGCGCGAGAAACCCGCCCGACACCGACCGATAGGTCCATCCCGGCGCGCGAAGATCCGGAACGCCGCCCGTCAACAGCAGGCGCAAATTCTTCTTCGCGCCGATGATCGCGATCGACTCTTCGTCGGCGTCAGGCGCAATGATCACCTCGGTAAAAATTTTGACGATCTCGCGCGCCGCCGCAGCGTCGAGCTTGCGATTGAGCGCGACGATGCCGCCAAAAGCCGAAACCGGATCGCAGCGCAGCGCCTTGGCGTAAGCTTCCGCAAGAGTTGGGCCTTCGGCGACGCCGCATGGATTGGCGTGCTTGACGATCACGACGGCCGCCGTTCGCGCCGGATCGAATTCCGCCACGCATTCGAAGGCCGCGTCCGTGTCGTTGACGTTGTTATAGGAGAGCTGCTTGCCCTGAAGCTGACGCGCCGTAGCGACGCCGGGGCGCTTCTCGCCGGTGAGATAGAAGCCGGCCGATTGATGTGGATTTTCGCCGTAGCGCATGGGCTCGGCGAGACGTCCGCCGAAAGCCCGCAGCGGCGGCGAGGCTTCGCCAAGCTCCTGCGCCAGCCAGTTCGAGATCGCGGCGTCATAGGCGGCGGTGCGCGCAAACGCCTTCTGCGCGAGTCGGCGACGCGTCGCGAGCCGGGTCGCGCCCTTCGTCTCGGCGAGCTCCTCGATGAGCGCGGCGTAATCGTCGGGATCGACGACGACGGCGACGTCGTCGTGATTCTTCGACGCGGCGCGGATCATCGCCGGCCCGCCGATGTCGATATTCTCGACGCATTCTTCGAAAGGCGCGCCCTTCGCAAGCGTAGATTCGAAGGGATAGAGATTGACGACAAGAAGATCGATCGGCCGGATGTCATGCGCGAGCATCGCCGCTTCATGTTCCGGATTTTCGCGGATTGCCAAAAGCCCCCCGTGCACCTTGGGGTGCAGCGTCTTCAGCCTTCCGTCCATCATCTCGGGAAACTGCGTGAGGTCGGCGACGTCACGCACGGCGAGTCCCGCCTCTGCGAGCGCCTTGCGGGTGCCGCCGGTGGAGACGAGCTCCACGCCATGCGTCATCAGGACGCGCGCGAATTCGACAAGGCCTGTTTTGTCGGAAACCGAAATCAGCGCGCGCGCCACGCGGCGCAAATCGACGGGCATTGCATACTCCTGAAATGACGCCGCGCGCTTATCATACCTTGCGGTCGGGAGAAACCTGCTCGCCTGCGCGCCTGAAACGCCACCCGATGACGGCGCCCGAGGCCGCGGGCCCTCGAATAACGATCTGCGCGCATTTGCGCGCGCCGCCCGGCGCCGCGAAAAAAATGCTGTCTTCGATTTCGGGCGTCACGCCTTGGGCCTCGAAGATCAGGATTTCTCCATTGGCGAGATTGAGTTTGATCGCGCCATCAGCGCGCAGCGCAACGCGCACGCGCGGATGAATATGAAATCGCAGGACGAAGTCGCCGGCTTCCGCATGCCTGCCGCCGCCTGGCGCAGCGACGAGCCGATCGACGCCCTTCAACGCGGCGCCGTCGGCCGTAAGGGTCAGTTCGCGCTCGTGGATGAGGCCGTAATCTCGCGCATAGCCGTCGTGCGACAAGGCCAGCGTCGTCTCGCCTTCCAGACGACGGCGCTCGACTTCCGTGTTCCGCGGGCCGGCGAGGATGCGCCCGGCGCGCCGGCGCGGCGCGCTTTGCGGCGCGATGCGGGCGCTCGAGCGGTCGCCGAGAACGAGCGTCGAGTGCGCGGCGGTGGCGCGCGCGAGTTCACGGGCGTCGAGATGCGGCGCGCAGGGGGCGCCGCAATTGACGACGACCCGCTCGATTCCGAGCGAATATTCGAACGACAGGCAGCCCGCGTGCGCGCACAGCGAGAATTCGAACGGCGGCGGTCCGCCGGCGTCGACGATGACGAGCGCGTCGCCCGCCTCCATGCGCTGATAGCCGGCGTAGGGAGCGTTGACGGGCGGCGCGCCGCGCGTGTCCTCATGGGCGAGCGCGCTCGCCAGCCGATCCAGCGCCGTCGCGCCCATGCCGTTGAACAGCGCCAGCGAGCCGTCGCCATGCTGCAGCATCCGCAGCATCGGCATCATGCGGTCGATCGCCCGCAGGACGGCCGGCGGCGTCTGCAGGCCGCGCGCCGCGATCACCTGCCGCAGCGGCAGCAGATCGAGGAGCAGATCGACCGCGACCTGCGGATTGCGGCTGACATGGCCGCCGTCGATGAGGATCTGGCGGTCAAGCTCCGCGCTAAGCGCGCGCGACACATGCGGCGCGATTTTGCGGCCGGTGTCGGCGCAAACGGCGAATTCGGCGAGCGCAATGGCGCAGAAGGCGCGATCGGCGCCGCGCGCGCCGTCGCCGGCCAGGGCCCGCCACAAGAGCCGCGCGTTGCGCGCCAGCGCCAGCATGAAGGCGTCGTAGAACTCGGCGTCCGCGCCGTCGAGCAGCATCGGCGATTGCGAGAGGAAGGAGAGCAGCCGTCGCGCGATGACGGCCGGCTCCATCGCCGGATCGTCGGCGGGCAGCTTCGGCAGCGACAGGAAATCGGCGACGAGCGCCTGCGCGGTCGCATGAGCCGCCTTCTTGTCCGAGGCCTGCAGATGCCGCAGCCAGGCGAAACCTGCGAGCGAGCGCCGCCAGCCCTCGGAAGGCGCCATAGCTAGAAAGGGGGACGCGTCGCGCGCCTGTATCGTCTTGCCTTCGAAGGAGAAATAACCGGCGAAAATCTGGTCGGCGACGGTCGAATCCGTCGTTCTGATGTCTGGAGGCGCGATGCGCAGCCGCTCGGGCGGCGCGATCGCCATCGATTTCACGAGGTGGTAGGGCGCGGCGGCGCCTCGCGCGAAGGCGCCCGCCGCCCGCGCCGCCGAGACGCCGGCCAGCCGCACCCGATCCCGCAACATGATGGCGCTCAGTGGGCGTCCTCCGAAAGCGGCTCGCGCGCGAATAAATCCGCGGCCGGCGGCGCGCCAGCCGGCAATATCAAACCCCGCCCTCCGCTTATAGTCCAAATTTCCGTGACTTCCGAATGAGATCCCGCGGGCTCCGGCGGCGGCGCCATTGCGCGCGAAAGGTTGGAAGTGGCAATGTCGCGCCTCATTTGAGGAGGCTTCGCCCATGCCGCTTTACACGATCGATGGAATCGCGCCGCGCCTTCCGGCCTCCGGCCGGTTTTATGTGGCTCCCGGCGCGCACATCATCGGGCGCGTCGAACTGAAGGAGGACGCCAACGTCTGGTTCGGCTGCGTCCTGCGCGGCGACAATGAATGGATCACGATCGGCGCCCGCACCAATATTCAGGAAAACAGCATTCTCCACACCGACATGGGCTTTCCGCTCGACATCGGGCCCGATTGCACGATCGGGCATGGCGTCATTCTGCATAGCTGCATTATCGGCGAGGCGACGCTGATCGGCATGGGAGCGACGATCCTCAATGGCGCGAAGATCGGGGCGAACTGCCTCGTCGGCGCCAATGCGCTGGTGACAGAAGGCAAGGAATTCCCCGACTATTCGCTAATCGTCGGCTCACCCGCCAAGGCGATCCGCACGCTCGACGAGGCCGCGCGGGCGCGTCATCTCGAATCGGCGAAACATTACGTGGAGAACGGCGCGCGCTACGCGAAAGGACTGACGCCGATCGCCTGACAGCGCCCTACCGCGACACATAGAGCGGCGCGCTGGTCGGCGGGCCGATGGCCACCCAGGCGTTTTGATTCTGCTGCGACTGGCGCTTGACGAAGCGATAGGGGGCGCGCGTCCAGGGCCGCATCTCGTTGGAAAGATTGTCGAGGATGAATTCGCCGCGGTTGGTCTTGACCGTCAGGACCGAATGGCCGTCGCCATTCTTCTCCTTCACCACCGTGAGCAGCAGCGCCTGCCGGGGAAAACCTTCCTCGATCAGCATGCGGCGCTTTAAAAGCGCGAAATCCTCGCAGTCGCCCTTGCCGTCGCTGGGATAATCCCACTGATCGACGGAGCCCCAATGCTCCGTATCGGCGACCGGGTCGATATTCTCGTTCACCCAGGCGTTGATGCGCGCGATCTTGCGATAGACCGCGGCGGTGAGGTCGATCTCCTGAGCGGCGGTTTCATCGTTCCGGCATTCGCCGCGGTAACGCTGGCAGAAGTCCACCCAGCCGTAGGGCACGCTGGTTTCCGCGCCAAGCGTCGCGAAGGTTGCGGTTTCCGGTCCGGCGAAGCTTTTCGCATTGACCGCGACGAGGGCCGCGCCCGCCATCCCGAGAGCCATAACCGCTTTGCCAACAACGCCCAACATGACCCGCCTCCGTGACATGAGGCGAGGTTAGTTTTCTTGTTTTGCTGTCCTTAAAAGTATTTCTGTCAGATTTTACGCGAAGTCGTTCAGATTTTCTGAGGTCTTCGGTAAGTATAATTTTACGCTATCGAAACGCATAAAATTTGATGCAATCTCGTAGACTGTTGAATTTTATCTGCTTTTAGCGCACGATCCTTTCGCCGCCGACGCCGGTTCGCTGCTACTGCGTAAGCTTCCGGGGCCGAAGGTTAACTGATGCCCGTTGTGGAGGTTAACGCGCCCGTTCAGCGCGAAAATTTTTTTAGCGCGTGTGGCGGCGCGCCTTTCTTGCAGCGCAAATTCGTCACAGAGCTTTACGCCGCGCTCCAGGAGGACGCGCTTAGCGGTAGAGCCAGGCGTTGCGCGCCAGCATGCCGGGTCCGCCCAGCGCACGGATCGCGAGATTGCGGGCGGCGGCGGGCAGCCCGCTCATATGGAAATAGCCGCCCTGGCGGCGCGAAGCGCGCACCACCTGCTCGGCGCGCGCCGACCGGGCGTCTCCATAGGCGGCGAAGGCGGTCTCCACAGTCGCGCCCACGCGCATGAAGGCTTCGCCCAGCGCGTCGGCGTCTTCGATCGCCTGCGCCGCGCCCTGCGCCAGGAAGGGAACCATCGGATGCGCGGCGTCGCCGAGGAGCGTCACCGATCCCTGCGACCATTGCGCCAGCGCTGGCCGCGTGAACAGCGGCCAATGCCGCCAGGCCGTGCCCGCTTCGATGAGTTCGCGCAATTCGCCAGCCGCGCGGCGCAGCGCGAAACGACGGGCGAGTTCCGCGCCTGCCAGCGACAGGCTTGAATGGGCGTTCTCGGCCTCCGGCGGCTCTTCGATGATGACGACGGCGTTGATCAGCGAGGCGTCCCGCAGCGGATAATGCACGACATGGGCGCCCGGCAGCAGCCACAGGTTGGAGTCGCGCGCCCGCAGCGCCGCGGGAACGCTGTCGGCGGGGAGCGTGGCGCGCCAGGCGACGCAGCCGGAATAGGCGGGCGCGTCGCGCTCGGAGGGGACGAGATGGCCGCGCACGCTTGAGCGCAGGCCGTCGGCGCCGATGAGGCCCGCCGCTTCGATCTCCTCGACGCCCTCCGGCGCGTGCACCCGGATGCGGACGCCGCGCGCGCTCGCTTCGAATTCGCCGACGCGGGCGCCGGCGCGGACATGAGTCTGCGGATTGTCCAGCGTCGCCTGCAGCAGCGCGCCTTGCAGGTCGGCGCGGTGGAAAAGCCGGAAGGGCGCGCCCCAGCGGGATTCGGCGCCCGAGAGATCGAGGCGGGCCAGAACGGCGCCGTCGCGCCCGCGGCGAATATTTATGGCCCGCGGCTCCAAAGCCACCGCGGCGAGCGCCGGCTCGAGCCCGAGCTTGGCGAGAATTCGCCCGGCGTTCGGCGCGATCTGCAGTCCGGCGCCGACCTCGTCGATCCGGGCGGCGCGCTCCAGCACCAGCGCGCGTTTGCCGGCGCGCGCCAGCGACAGGGCCGCAGTGAGGCCGCCAATGCCTGCGCCGGCGATGACGATCGGCGCGCTCACCGGCTACTTCTGTCAGGCGGCGGTGTCTTCAGAGACGCGGTAAACGCATTCGGCCGGGTCGGCGCCGCCGCGCAAGGCCGGGTCGTAGACATAAAGCGTCGAGCAATAGGGGCAGATCGCCTCCGAGCCCGATCCCATGTCGAGATAGACATGCGGATGGTCGAAGGGCGGGAGCGCTCCGATGCACATGAATTCCTTCGCGCCGATCCTGATCTGCGCGACGCCGGGCTGATTGTGGAAATGGGGCGTGTAATGCTGGGCCATAGTCCGCTCTTCAGTCACGCCGCGTTGAGCGGCTAGGAATTGCTCCGCTCCCTATATTGCAGCGCGAGCAATTTAGATAGAGGCGAACGCGGCGCCGGGGCCGCGGGCGCCCCACAACCCTCAGCGTTCCTTGAGCTTTAGCAGCAGATTATCGGAGCTCCTGATCTGCGACTGCAGGCGATAGCGCGAGATACGCCGCCGCCCGCGACCCCGCGCCAGCATGCTTGGGCCGATATCGATCGAGGTTCCGCCAAGGAGACGCATGTAAGTGCCGGTATGATGCTGCATCAAGGCCTGGGTGTACCAGTCGGCAGGATAAAGCTCGAAGCAGGTTCCTGGCAGCGGCGCGTTCATCGATTTTTGCTGGGAATAGCTCGCGCCCTCGACCCACATGGCGTCCGCCCAGGCGACGAGGAGCAAATAGGCTGCGTCGGGAATCGGAATGCCGCATGCGTCGTAGATCGTGGAGATCGCGTCGAGATCCCCCCAGGCTAATGGCGCGATGTCCAGCGTGTTGTAGTAGCGGGGGCAATAACCGAAAGTGGATGTGTAATAATCCGCGAAGGCGGCGTTGCCGGCCGTCGGAGCCGCGAAGGTCGCCGGCACGATCGGATTCGAAACGCCCGCCAGCGCCAGCGAGGACTGTAGCCAGGGCGCCAGCACCGACGTCACGCATCCGCCGAGGCTGTGGCCCGTGCACACGAGAACCGGGTTCTGGTTCTCCGGCGCCTGGAGGAAGTTCGCGACGAAATCCAGAAGCGAGCCGTGGGTAGGGTCCGAAAAGCCCTGAATGGTCTCCAGCGCGTAAATCGTTCCGTCAGCGACAAGCGCGGAGCTTCCCGCGGGCAGCCATGGCGGAGACCGCTGGAAGATGACGTAAAAGTCCTCGAAGGCCTGCTGCAAAACGCCCCAGACGTCATCGACGTCAACGTCGGTGCCTCGGGTGACGACAGCGGCGAATGTTGGGGGGAGATTGGGGCCGTCATAATAGGCGGCCACAAAGACCAGATTGGCGAGATCGTCGCTTTCGACCGGTCCCCAGACGCACTCCCATCTACCGTTGACGCTCAAAGGAGGCATCTTGGTCTTGACGAGAGCCGGAATGGAGGACGGCAGCGCGTAGGAAATCTGGCACAGCTGCAGATAGGCGACGCCAAAAATGTCTGTCGGGCCTGAAACAGGCTGCAACATGGCTTGGTTTAAGCGTTGGGACATATCGCTTCTCCTGAAATGATTTGAAGTCTCGCTGCGAAGGATGCCGGATCCCGTTATCGGCTCTCGCATCAGCGGGGCGCGTTCACGCTAAATTCTTCAATTACGTCGCGAGGATAACACAATCTACACGGCAGAAGTAGCGTGTCTCTTAATTGCGTCGCGGCTCGACCGGGCGCGCCCGATAGAAGCCTTCCAGCCTGAAAAAGGCGGCGCCAGTCAGCTGTCTTCGGACCGGCGCGCCACGCCCAGCGCTTCGAGCCGCGCGCGCTCCTCGGCCGTCAGCTTAGCCGGCGGCGCCGCGACAACCTCCCGGCGGCGCCTGGCGGCCATCCAGACCGCGGCCGCGCCGGCGAGCAGCGCGATCAGCGGCGCGCTCCACAAGAGCAGCGTGCCCGGCTTCATGGGCGGGCGCAGCAGCACGAAATCGCCATAGCGGGAATGAACGTATTCGCGCACCTGCGCATCGCTCATGCCCTCCTTGAGCTTTTCGCGGACCAGCACGCGCAGATCCTTGGCGAGCGAGGCGTCTGAATCGTCGATCGACTGATTCTGGCAGACCAGGCAGCGCAGCTCCATGGTGATCGCCCGGGCGCGGGCTTCGAGCGCCGGATCGGTGAGCATCTCGCCAGGCGTGATAGCGTGGGCCGCGAGGGGGAAGAGGAGGAGAACGGCGATTAAGACCCCCACCCCAGCCCTCCCCCGCTTCGCGGCAGAGGGAGTTAGATCCCGCGATCCCGCGCAACCACACGGATGATGATCGTTAGGGTCCCCTCTCCCGCGAAAGCGGGGGAGGGACAGGGAGGGGGTATCGACACTCATTCCGCCGGCTCCAGGGCTGGCGCCGCGGCCCGGCGCGCGACGCCGATGCGCAGCCGCCGATCGGCGAGCGACAACGCGCCCCCAAAGGCCATGATGAGCGCGCCGATCCAGATCAGCGTCACGAGCGGCTTCCAGTAAAGCCGCGCGTCGATCGTGCCGTCCTCGTGGGACTCGCCGATGGCCGCATAGACCTGCCCCAATCCCAAGGTGACGATGCCCGCCTCCGAGCGCGCCATGCGCCGCGCCTGATAGAAGCGCTTCGCCGGCTCGATCGTCGCGAGCGTCGCGCCGCCCTTGCGCACCGCCATGACGGCGTAGACTTCGGAATAGTTCGGCCCTTGGCGCGGCGACACGGACTCGATGCCGATCTGATAGGGACCAACGTCATAGAAGCTCGACGGCTGCATCGCGACGATGGTTTCGACGCCCCATCCGGTCGCGGCGAGGCCAAGCAGGGTCAGGCCCATGCCGGCGTGGGCGATCGACGTCCCGAAAGCCGAAAGCGGCAGCCCGGCGAGGCGTTTGAAGCTCGGACGCCCTGATCTCCCTCGCGCGCGCAAAACGAGATCGCTCAAGCCGCCGACGACGAGATAGATGGCGACGCCGCCGGTGAGGATAGAAAGAAACGGGGTTCCGTACCCGGCGCCGAAAACCGCCGCCGCCAGAACGCCGACGAGGAAGGCGACTCGCAGCCGCTGCAGCGCGGCGGCAAGATCGCCGCGCTTCCAGGCGAGCAGCTGGCCGATCGGCATCAGCAAAGCGAGCGGCAGCGCGATCGGAATCAGCACCGTGTTGAAGAAAGGCGCGCCGACGGAAATCTTTTCCGCTGTGATCGCCTCCAGCGCCAGCGGATAGAGCGTCCCAACGACGACCGTGGCGCAGCACGCCGAAAGCAGCAGATTGTTGAGAACGAGCGCGCCTTCGCGCGAGATCGGCGAAAACAGTCCGCCGACCGGCAGCGCGCCGGCCCGCAGCGCGAAGAGCGCGAGCGCCCCGCCGATGAAGAAGACGAGAATGGCGAGGATGAACACGCCGCGGTCGGGATCGCTTGCGAAGGCGTGCACAGAGGTGAGCACGCCGGAGCGCACGAGGAAGGTGCCGAGCAGAGAGAGCGAGAAGGCGAGGATCGAAAGAAAGATCGTCCAGACCTTGAGCGCCTCGCGCTTCTCCATGACGGCGGCGCTGTGCAGCAGCGCCGTGCCGGCGATCCAGGGCATCAGCGACGCGTTTTCGACCGGATCCCAGAACCAGAACCCGCCCCAGCCGAGCGTGTAATAGGCCCAGTACGATCCCATCGCGATGCCGAGCGTCAGCGCGATCCAGGCGAAGAGAGTCCAGGGGCGAATGACTCGCGCCCAGGCCGCGTCGATGCGACCGCCGATGAGCGCGGCGGCCGCGAAAGAGAACACGATCGAAAAGCCGACATAGCCGAGGTAGAGCAGCGGCGGATGGATCGCGAGGCCGGGGTCCTGCAGGATCGGGTTGAGGTCGCGGCCTCCCCACGGCGCCGGCGCGACGCGCGCGAAGGGGTTCGACGTCAGCAGAATGAAGAGAAGAAAGGCCGCGCCGAGCAGACCCTGAACGGCCAGCGCGTCGGAGCGCAGCCTATCCGACATCGCGTTCGAAAACACCGCAATCAGCGCGCCGCAGAGCGAGAGCACCAGCACCCACAGCAGCATCGAGCCTTCGTGGTTTCCCCATACGCCGGAGATTTTATAGATGAACGGCTTCAGCGAATGCGAGTTCTCGATCACATTGACGAGTGAGAAGTCGGAAACGACATGCGCGTAGGTCAGCGCGCCATAGGAAAGCGCGACGAAGAGGAATTGCGTGATCGCCGCGGGGCGCGCGACCCGCATCAGCGCCGCATCGTTCAAACGCGCGCCGATCAACGGAATGGCGAATTGCGCCAGCGCCAGAGCGAGCGCCAGAACAAGCGCGTAATGTCCAGTTTCAACGATCATGCGGACCTCGCGTCGACCACAGCGTTAAAGTCGCCCTCATGCTGAGGAGGCCCCGAAGGGGGCGTCTCGAAGCACGAGGGCGTGGCGCAACCTGGCAAAACCAGTTTCCTCGTCCTTCGAGACGCGAGTTTCGCTCGCTCCTCAGGATGAGGAAACCTCGGGTCATTGCGAACGCCCCGACGGGATCCAGGACCTCGCGCACTGCCTTGAATAGCTTTATGGCGATCGCAATTTCCAGGGCAGCCGCCCCTCACTTCGTCTCTCCCTGCCAGACGCCCTGCTTCTTCAACGCGTCGGCGACGTCGCGCGGCATGTAGCGTTCGTCGTGCTTGGCGAGCACGCTGTCGGCGCGAAAGTCGCCCGAGGCCTGCAGCACGCCGTCGACGACGACGCCCTGCCCTTCGCGGAAAAGATCCGGCAGCAGGCCGGTATAGGAGACCGGAAGATCGCTCGTCTTGTCGGTGACGGTGAAGCGCACGTCCTGGCCGTCTTTCACCACCGTTCCTTCCTTCACCAATCCGCCGATGCGCAGCCGCGCGCCAGGCGCCGTCTGCTTTTTCGCAAGCTCAGAGGGCGTGTAGAAGAACACGATATTGTCGCGCAGCGCGAACAGCATCAACCCGGCGGCGACGCCGAGAACCGCCATTGCGCCGGCTATCAACGTCAGCCGCTTTCCCTTACGCGTCATCGTTTTTCAGAATGCTCCCATGCTGACCGCAGCGGTCCGTTCTCGTGAAGCGGCGAAGCTTCGCCTTACCCGCCGATATTCAGCTCCTTCGCCAGCGCCTCGATGCGCGCGACATCGCCCTGCTTGCTCGCGAGCGCCTTGCGCGCGTCGGTCACGGCCTGCTTGGCCTTCTCAGTCTCGGCGAGGACGCTGTAGGCGCGAATGAGCTTCAACCATCCCTCGACGTCGTCGCCCTTGGTCTCGAGCCGCGAAGCGAGGCGATCCACCATGCTGCGGATCATCGCCTGACGCTGATCGGCGGGCATCGCCGCGATCGCCTTCCCCTGCTCGCTTGATGGGCCGCTTGCGACCGCCGGCGCGCGCGCCTCGCCGCGCAGAATGGCGAGTTGCGCGTTGACCGCCTTCAGATAAGCGGCGTCGGCCGGCGCGTCAGCAATCATCTTGGAAAAGATTTCGATCGCCTTGTCCTTGTCGCCGGCTTGAGCGGCGGCGACGCCTAGATAATACCGCGCCTCTGGCGCAGCAGGATCGAGCGCGAGCGCCGCCTCGAAATCCTTGCGGGCTTCCGGCGTCACAACGCCCTGAGCGAGGACGACGCGCGCTTCTCCAAGCGCCGCATGTCTGGCGGCGGTTGCGCCCAATAGTCGCAGCGCTTCGGAATAGGCGCGGACGGCCTCTTCGCCGCGGCCGGTGCGCAGCAGATAAGGCGCGATGACCTCATAGCCCCGCCCGTCTTCCGGATGCTCGCGCAAATGCTGCTCGATGCGCGCGACGGCGCCGGCGAGATCCTGGCGGTCCGGCGCAGATTCGAGTCGCGCCGTCAGCGGCATGTCCGGCATGTCGGAATTGCCGAGCCGCGCATAGAGCGTCAGCGAGATTGCCGGAATGGCGACAATCGCCGCGAGCGCCGCCGCGAGCGCGAGTTTGCGCGAGGCGACGACCCTGCTCTTTGGCGCGGCTTCCGCGCGCAACAGTCTGCGCGCCGCCTCGGTCTTGGCGGCTTCGGCGTCAGCCGCGTCGAGCCGTCCTTCTGCGCGTTCGCGCTCGATTTCGACGATCTGCTCCTCGAAGAAGGCGACGTCGGCGGCGCTTTCATTCTCCGCCTGCCCACGCATGGCGAGCGGCGCCAGCACCGCCATGACCGCGGCGCCGGTAAGCAAAGCGAAGATGAGCCATATCATGGCTCGCTCTTTAAGGCTTTGCGCCCGCTATTGGAAGGGCGGCCGTTGCGCGTCGACGCCGATCCATCGATATTTGCGCCGGGAGGCTCCGTGATCACGCGCTTCGCGATTTACGGCTACCGATCCATTCGCGATCTGGTCCTTGCGCCGGGCCGACTGACGATCGTGACTGGCGCCAACGGCGCCGGCAAGTCCAGCCTTTACCGCGCGCTGCGTCTTCTCCCCGATGTCGCGCAGGGACGTATCATCCAGTCCCTCGCCCTGGAGGGCGGACTGAATTCGACGCTTTGGGCCGGGCCGGAGAAATTCTCCCGCGCGATGATCGCTGGCGAAACGCCCATCGAGCCGCTGGCGCGCCAATCGCACAGGGCGCTGAAGCTCGGCTTCGTTTCCAAAACTTATGGTTACGCGATCGACCTCGGCCCGTCTTCCAGCGCGACAAAAGCGTTCCCGCTCGACCCGCAGATCAAGCTCGAGGCGCAATGGACTGGAGAGCATCTCGACCGCGCCAGCCTTTTCGCCGAGCGACGCGGACCGAGCGCGCGCATCCGCGGGCAGGATGGCGAATGGCGGCAGGCCGCGTCGTCGCTCGCTGGCGTCGACAGCATGATGACGCACTGCGCCGATTTGCGCGAAGCGCATGATCTTTCAATCCTGCGCGAGACGATGCGCCGCTGGCGCTTCTATGACGATCTGCGGGCCGATCGCGAAGCGCAGGCACGACGCCCGCAGATCGCCACTTTCACCCCGGCGCTTGCCGACGACGGCGCAGACCTCGCGGGGGCGCTCGCAACCATTCTCGAAGTTGGCGACGCCGACGGCCTACACGAGACGATCGAGGACGCCTTTCCGTCCAGCGCGATAGATATTTCGATGTCCGACGGTTACGCCGAGACGCTGATGCGCCAGCATGGGCTGCTTCGGCCGCTACGCGCCGCGGAGCTCTCCGAGGGCACGCTGCGCTATCTGCTGTTGGTCGCGGCGCTCCTGACGCCGCGTCCCCCGCCGCTGATGGTGTTCAACGAACCGGAATCGAGCCTGCATCCCAATCTCATAGGCGCGCTGGCGCGACTGATGCGCAAGGTCTCGAAAACAACGCAGCTTTTCGTGGTTTCGCACTCGGCCACGCTGCTTTCGGAACTAAGCAAGGACGATTGCTGCGTCGAAATCGCGCTGGAGAAGCGCCTTGGCGAGACGCTCGCGCCCGATCATGAATCGCCTAAATGGCGATGGCCGTCGCGGTAGCGCTTGACTAGGGAGCCCGCCAATCGGAATTGGACGGGTCCGCTTGCGAGCCCCATGCTTTGAGACCCTCATGCTCTTAGACACTCCCTCGATCGAACAGCTTTCCAGTGTGATCTCGCAGGTCACCGGCCCGGCCTTTCTGCTGGCGGCCGAGGCGCAGCTCTTGTCGGTGCTCGTCTCGCGTTTGGAGCGCATCGTCGATCGTTCGAGAACCATCGCCCGAATGAAAGCGGACGACGCGGAATACGCCGACATGCAGGCTGAATTGCCGATCCTCAAAAAGCGCGGCTTTCTCATCCATTACGCGATGTATTGGGGCGTCGCGAGCTGCATCGTGACGTGCGTTCTCGTCATCGTCAGCTTCACGGCGGCCTATCTTCACATGCGCCACGAATATGGCGCGGCCATCCTGTTCGCCCTGGCGATGGCGCTGTTCACCGCAGCGCTGATCGCCTTCGCAAGAGAATTGCAGCTTGGATATTTGGAGATCAGCGGCGGCGCTATGCCTCCCCGAAGACCCGCGCGAAAATCGTATCCACATGTTTGAAGTGGTACGAGAGATCGAAGAGCTCATCCAACTCCGCTGGCGATAGTTTGGCGCTAACTTCCTTGTCCTGACCGAGCAGCGTTCGGAAATCGCCCTCCAAATTATTTCCTTCCGAAGGGCGTCCTTCGAACGCCCTATGCCAGACCGGCATGGCGTTACGCTGCACCATCGCATAGGCGTCTTCGCGCGAAACGCCTTTCTGAGTGAGCGCCAGAAGCACACGTTGCGAATGGACGAGGCCGCCGAGCTTCTCCAGATTCTTGCGCATGTTTTCGGGATAGACGACGAGATTTTCGATCACGCCCGTGAGGCGCGCCAGCGCGAAATCGAGAGTCACCGTGGCGTCGGGGCCGATCATGCGCTCGACGGAAGAATGCGAAATATCGCGCTCGTGCCAGAGCGCCACATTCTCCATGGCGGGAACCGCCATGCCGCGCACGAGCCGCGCGAGGCCCGTCAGATTTTCCGTCAGAACCGGATTGCGCTTATGCGGCATGGCGGAAGAGCCCTTCTGCCCCGCCGAAAAATATTCTTCCGCCTCCAGCACCTCGGTGCGCTGAAGATGACGGATTTCGATGGCGAGCCGTTCGACCGACGACGCGACGACAGCGAGCGTCGCAAAATAGGCCGCGTGGCGATCGCGCGGAATGACCTGCGTCGAGATCGGCTCGACGGTAAGGCCCATCTTATGCGCCACATATTCTTCGACGCGCGGATCGATGTTGGCGAAGGTGCCGACGGCGCCCGAAATCGCGCAGGTCGAAATCTCTCTGCGCGCTTCGACCAGCCGCTCGCGCGCGCGGGTGAATTCGGCATAGGCCTGCGCCAGTTTCAGCCCGAAGGTCGTCGGCTCGGCGTGAATGCCGTGCGAGCGTCCGATCGTCGGCGTATATCTGTGCTCGAAGGCGCGCCTCTTCAGCGCGGCGAGCAGCGCATCGACGTCGGCGATCAAAAGATCCGCCGCGCGCGACAATTGCACGGCGAGACAGGTGTCGAGCACGTCCGAGGACGTCATGCCCTGGTGAACGAAGCGCGACTCGGCGCCGATGAATTCGGCGAGATGGGTCAGAAAAGCGATGACGTCATGCTTCGTCACCCGTTCGATCTCGTCGATCCGCGCGACGTCGAAAGTGACGAAATCCGCTCTGTCCCAGATCGCTTTGGCGCTATCGCGCGGGATGACGCCGATCTCGGCGAGCGCGTCGCAGGCGTAGGCCTCGATCTCGAACCAGATGCGAAACCGCGTGTGCGGCTCCCAAATGACGGTCATCTCGGGTCTGGAATAGCGGGGGATCATCAGGCGCGCTCGGAATTTTCGGAAAGAGAGAGGCGCCTAGCATGCGCGTTGCATCAAAGTCCATATATGAGGCGGTCAGTCGGGAGGATCCATGAAATCGACGGATGTCGTCGTTCTTGGCGCGGGCATCGTCGGCGTCAGCGCCGCGCTGCATCTACAGGCGCGCGGCCGCGAGGTCGCGCTCGTCGATCGCGCCGGCGCCGCGGGACAGGAGACGAGCTTCGGCAACGCCGGCCTGATCGAACGGTCTTCGCTTATCCCCTATCTCTTCCCGCGCGATCCGGCGAAGCTCATCAAATATGCGCTGAACCTGCTGCCGGAGGCGCATTATCACTTCTCGGCGCTGCCCGCGGTCGGGCCCTGGCTGCTGCGCTACTGGCGCGAGAGCGCGCCGGAGCGCGTGCAGCGAAACATTGAAGCGCGGCGGCCGCTGATCGAAAACAGCCTCAGCGAACATGAGGCGCTGATCCAGCAGGCCGGCGCCGGCGAACTCCTGCGCAGAAACGGCTGGCTCAAGCTTTTTCGCAGCGAGGCGACTCTCGCGTTCGGATTCGCGGAAGCGGAGCGGCTGCGGACCTATGGCCTGCATATCGACTCGCTCGAATCGGCCGGGGTCGCGGCGCTGGAGCCGGATCTCGCCCCGCTTGCCGGCGGCGTGCATTACCGGGACACCGCCGCGATCATCGACCCCGCCGCTCTCTCGAAAGCCTACGCCGATCTCTTCATCTCACGCGGCGGGCAGTTTCTCTCCGGCGACGCGCGCAGCCTCGCGCAAGAGGGGGACGGGCGCTGGCGCGTCGAGACGGCGCAGGGGCCGCTCGTCGCCGGCGCAGCGGCAGTGGCGCTCGGCCCCTGGTCGGACCTCGTCTATGGGCCGCTCGGCTACCGCATTCCGCTCGGCTGGAAGCGCGGCTACCACATGCATTACGCCGCCAAGGACGGCGCGCGGCTCAATCACCCTATTCTCGACGCGGACGTCGGCTATCTGCTGGCGCCGATGCGCCGCGGCGTCAGGCTGACGAGCGGCGCCGAATTCGCCCGCCGGGACGCGCCGCAGACGCCGGTGCAGATCGAACTCTGCGAGCCGACGGCGCGCCGATTGTTTCCGCTCGCCGAACGTCTCGACCCCGAGCCCTGGCGCGGCGCGCGGCCGTGCCTGCCCGACATGCTGCCGATCGTGGGGCCGGCGCCGCGTCATCGCAGTCTTTGGTTCGATTTCGGACATGCGCATCACGGGCTGACGCTCGGGCCGGTCACCGGCCGGCTTCTCGCCGAGATGATGACCGGCGAGACGCCGTTCATCGATCCGACGCCCTATCGCGCCGCTCGATTTTGATCCTTTGAAGACCGCTCGTGAGAATCTCGCGAGCCTATTCGGCGCCGACGAGCCTCAGCGCGCGATCCAACACGCGCACGACACGCGCGAGATCATGGCCGCGTCGAAGCACGAGCCCCGTCGCTGCGATGACGGCATAGGCGCCCTGGCGGCGCGCCAGCGAAGGATTCTTCTCGATGCGGTATAGCGGCGCCTCGCTGGCGCGGCGAAAGATCGAGAACACGGCCTTGGCGGGCGTGAAGTCGATCGCGTAGTCCCGCCATTCGCCCTGCGCGACTTTCGCGCCGTAGAGATTGAAGATGACGTTGAGCTCCGGCCGGCTGAATGAAACCGCCACGCCGCGCTTATCGCCCCGACCTCCCGCCGCGTCCGGCGAAGCGCCGTTCACGACGACGAGCGCGGGTCGAGCCCGGCTGGGCTCCGTCGTCTCCGACTCCGCCATGCGTCCGCTCTCCTCGATCTCTTATGACATGTTGGCAAGCGCGGATGCGTGGGGCAAGACTTAATGATTGGTTTACGGCGAGAATCTTTTCGATCCTGCGCTCAGACAAGACTTCGCTTGTAATAATCATACTTTCGCCGGCATGGCGCCCCTTGCCAGCCAAACGCGCCGCCCAAAATGAAGTTCATTGCCTCGACAGCTCGGGGCTGCGTGTTTTCGGTTTCGTCAGCCCCCCAGCCCCCCGAAAGCGTGCGGTTCCGAGATATAGAGGTCGTGGCGATGGTCGGGCCGGCCGGGAGTTTCGCTCCCGCGCCGGCTCGTCTAGTTTTGGGCGCCGGCCAGGCGGCCCTTGCAAATTGCGCGACAATGACGAACTCAGATGCGCTGTCGCGAGGTCCGCGACGCCCATTCCCTTTTGCTATTCATTGGAGAGAACATGACCGACGACGCCGCGTCCGTCGAAACGGCGGCTTCCGCCGCCGAACCGCAAGCCGCCGCTGATTTCGGTTTCGAGGCCGATGTCGCCCGGCTGCTCGAACTGATGACGCACTCCGTCTATTCGGAGCGCGACGTATTTTTACGCGAGCTTGTCTCGAACGCCGCCGACGCCTGCGAAAAGCTGCGCTACGAGGCGCTTTCCGACGAGAAGCTCGCGGCTCAAGCGGGAGCGCCGCTCGTTACGATCGCCCTCGATAAGGACAAGCGCACGCTGACAGTCGCCGACAATGGCGTCGGCATGTCGCGCGAGGAGCTGATCAGCGCGCTCGGCACGATCGCCAATTCCGGCACCCGCGCCTTTCTCGACAAGCTCGGAAAGGAAAAGGACGCCGGCTTCATCGGCCAGTTCGGCGTCGGATTCTATTCCGCCTTCATGGTCGCGGACCGCGTCGAGGTCGCCACGCGGCGCGCCGGCCAGGATGAGGCCTGGCTGTGGGTGTCGGAGGGCAAAGGCTCCTATCAGATTGCGCCCCTGCCGCTCGACGAGGCGCCGACGGTCGGCACGCGGGTGACTCTTCACCTCAACGCCGAAAGCGACGAGTTCCTCGAAAGCTGGCGCGTCGAAAGCGTGGTGCGCGAGCACTCAGGCGCGATCGCCGCGCCGATCGACCTCGTCTCCGCGCCGGGCGAAGAGCCCCGCCGAATCGCCGAAGGCGTCGCGCTTTGGACGAAGCCCAAGTCTGACATCACCCATGAGCAATATGTCGACTTCTATCGGCAGCTGTCCGGGCAGTTGGACGAGCCTGCGCTGATCGCCCATTGGCGCGCCGAAGGACGCACGGAATATACGGTGCTCGCCTTTGTTCCCGGATCGCGGCCTTTCGATCTCTTCGACCCGGCGCGCAGGAGCAAATCCAAGCTTTACGTCCGCCGCGTGCTGATCTCGCGGGACATGGAGCTGCTCCCCGCCTGGCTGCGGTTCATGCGCATCGTCGTCGACAGCGCCGACATCCCGCTCAACGTGTCGAGGGAGATGGTGCAGAAAAGCCCGGTCGTCGCCGCAATCGGCAAGGCGATCGCGACGCGCATTCTGCAGGAGCTGAAAAAGCTCGCGGATTCCGAGCCGGAGAAATTCGCGGAAGTCTGGAAGAACTTCGGAGCCGTGCTCAAGGAAGGTCTGCACGAAGACCCGAGCCGCCGGGACGCGCTGTTCGAAATCGCGCGTTTCGCCTCGACCAAATCCGAGGAAAAGACCCGCACGCTCAAGGATTACGTCGCCGATCTGAGGGAAAATCAGACCGCGATCTATTATCTCGTCGGCGACGACATGAAGCGCCTGCGCGCCAGCCCGCAACTCGAAGGCTTTCGCGCGAGAGGCGTCGAGGTGCTGCTGCTCGATGACGCCGTGGACGCTTTCTGGGTGACGAGCGCGCTCGGCTACGAAGGCAAGCCGTTCAAATCCGTGACGCAGGGACAGGCCGACATCGACGCCATCGCGCTCGTCGACGAGCCGAAGACAGAGGCCCAAGCGCCCGCCGACGTCGGCGACCTGCTGGCGACGCTCAAGGAGACCCTCGCCGAATATGTCGACGACGTGCGCGCCTCGACCCGGCTCACCGACAGCGCCGTCTGCCTCGTCGCGCCGGACAGCGGGCTCGATCGCCAATTGTCCCGCCTTCTGGCCGAACATGGCCAAGAGGCGGCCTTCGGAAAGCCGGTTTTGGAGATCAACCCCAGGCATGAGGCGATCGTCGCGCTGACGGCGTCGTTACGCGCGAAAGGCCGGGAGGCGACGCGCGACGACCAGCTGCTGCTGCTGGATCTCGCCCGAGTCGCCGACGGCGAGCATCCGATCGACGCGGCGGCTTTCGCGAGGAGACTGACGGCGCTGCTCGCCAGCCGGGAATAGGAAATTGCTTTGGGCGCCGAGAGAAAAACCGCAACGACCAGCGAGCCGTCGCTGACGCGCGCGCAGGCGATCGCAACCGTTGCGGATTGTCTCGAAGCCGCAGGAATCGGCGAGGCGCAGGACGACGCGCGCGCGCTGCTGCGCGCCGCCGCTGGCCTGACGCGGCTCGAACTGGCGCTGGCGCCGCGCGCCCCGCTTTCGCAGGAGGAGGCGCGCGCGCTGTCCCGCTACGCGGCGCGGCGCGCCGCCCGCGAGCCGGTGTCGCGCATCGTCGGTGAGCGCGGATTCTGGACCCTCGACCTTGCGGTCGCGCCGGACGTGCTCGATCCCCGCCCCGACACCGAAACGCTGGTCGAAACGGCGCTGAGACTCGTTGCGGAACGACGCGACGCGGCCCTCTCGATTCTCGATTTGGGGGCGGGCTCGGGCGCCATCGTCTGCGCGCTTCTCAGCGAGCTTCCGGCGGCGCGGGCCGTCGCCGTGGATCTTTCGGCGCAAGCCTGCGCGGCGACCGCCGCAAACCTCGCGCGCTGCGGCCTCGCCACTCGCGCGAGCGTCGTGCGAGGGCGCTGGGCGCAGGCGCTTCAGGCGCGCTTCGACCTCGTGGTCTCTAACCCGCCGTACGTGCGCACAGGCGATATCGAGGGGCTTGAACCCGAAGTTCGGCTGCATGATCCGGCGCTGGCGCTCGACGGCGGCGCGGATGGGCTCGACTGCTATCGAGAAATCATCGGCGATCTACCGAGGCTGCTCGCCGAAGACGCGGTCGTTCTGTTCGAAGTTGGCTTCGATCAGGCCGCCAGCGTCGCCGAGCTGCTTGGCGCCCAAGACTTCAACATCGAGCGCGTGACGCGCGACGTAGGCGGCCACGAACGGGTCGTCGCGGCGCGTTTTTCCCCGCCAAGGCCGTGACATATTGGCTACAGTAACCCCTTTTTTGGCTCCCTGCCCGGCGCTCGGCCTTGTTGGGGGGCGCCCCCTCCACTATAGTCATTCTAGGTCCAGCCGATCGCCGCATTCGAGAGAGACCCTCGAACCTTTGGCTCCGCTTCGCGAACGGGAGCCCGAAACGACCGGCCAGGAGCAACGTCGAAATCGACATCAAAGCGCCGGAGTGAAGGCCACTTCGATTGTCGCGGACGTTGTGCGTCCGGCGGGCGGACGGCAGGTAGTCGCGCTATGCGCCTTGCAGTCGCGCTGAGGGGATTGGCGCAGAGCTAACTGGAGCCGCCGAGTGCGGCCGACTTGAGGACATCGACTCGCGCATAGCGCTATCGACGCTCGCGGTCTGGAGACGGATCGCTGTCGGCTGTCCGTTCGGCGGTGGCGCAGTCGGCGAAGGAATTTAGCGGCGACGTTGTTGGAAACGCCGCGCAGGCGGGGATCGGGCGCAGCGAGATTTCGGGGAGTTTGATGAGACCAGGACAAAACAAAAGAATGCGTGGACGCAGCGGCCGCAAAGGCCCCAATCCGCTCACGCGATCCTACGAGTCGAATGGCCCCGACGTGAAGATCCGCGGCACGGCTCAGCATATCGCCGAGAAATATCTCCAGCTGGCGCGCGACGCGCAATCGTCCGGCGACACCATCATGGCCGAGAGCCTGCTGCAGCATGCGGAGCATTATTTCCGGTTGATCGCGGCCGCCCAGCAGCAGCAGCCGGTGAACGGCTACGGCCGTCCGCAGGTGGAAGCTGAAGTCGAGGCCGCAGAGGACGACGACGATTTCACCCCTCTGCCCGACCGCTTCGCCCCGTTGTCCGAGCGGCTGCCCGCCCCGGCCTACCAGCCGCCGCAGCAGCCCTTCGCCCCGCAACCTCATTTTGCCGCGCCGCAGCCGCAGCCCCAGCCGTTCGAAGAGCGCCCGATCGGCGAAATGCGGGTCAGCGATCGGGGGGAGCGTCCCGAACGCCCGCAGCGGCCTGATCGGCCATTCAACCGCGACCGCAACGCCGAGGGCGGCGACCGTCCGCGCCACCAGGGATATGAACGCGGCCGCGACCGCCGCTTCCAGCCGCGCCCCGAGGCCGCTGCGGCCGAGAGCGACTCGGGAGCAGCGCTCCCCTCGTTCATCACCGCGCCGCCGGCGACCCGCGCCGCGCCGACCGAGAACGCCGCGGCGGAGCCCTTCGTCGAGCGCGAGAATGCGCCCCGCGAGCACGAGGGCGGCGTCAATTATCATTTGAGTTCGCGCCGCCGCCGTCGCCCGCGTCCGCCGATGGACGAGGTCAGCAGCGGATCGCGCGAGGGCGATGCGCCGCAGGTTGGCGAACTGCCGCTGGAGCCCGACCGGTTCTAGGAGCCGACGACGCGGATGGCGTCGCCGGCGGCGATTCGGCCCCCCTGCGTCACCCGGGCATAGACGCCGCAATCGATGTGGCCGAAGGCCTGGCGAAGGGTCTGGACCAGGTCCATGTCGCGCCGGCCCGTGCCCGGTTCGACGCCGGTCGCGGCGCAGCGGTCGGTCATTTCGAGGATCTCCAGCCGCGCCTCGCCTATGGAGAGCGTGCGGCCGAGGAGAGCCGCCTCGGCCCAGGGCGCCATGTCCTCGATATAGAGATTGGCGCGAAATCTCAGCGGATCGATTGCAGCTTCTTGCGCCTCTCCGATCGCCGCAACGCTCGCCAGATTGACGAGCGATACGAAGCCCGACTTTGAATCCGTGAAGCGGAACCCGTCCGGCGCAGCCAGGAGCCGCACGGGGCCCCGAATTTCTGACGAAAGAAAGCCGGAGAGGAAGGCCTCGATCGCTCCCCGCCCTTCCGCCGATCGCAGCTCTCCCCTGGCGACCTCGCGCCCGTCCTGGGCGATGGTCAGCGCGGTGGTCTCCGCGTCGTAGCGCGTCTTCAGGCCCGCGAGACTGGCGTTCTTCATCAGCATCAGGAATTTGATCTTGGGCTGATGCTCGGGCGCCGCCGGATCGAAGCCTGACGGCCCGTTTTCCAAGGCAAACAGCCGATCCCCGGGAAAGTAGCCGTCGACTTGAAGATCCGCGGCCTCCAGCGGCTCGGGCGAGAGCCCCTTGACGGGGTAGCGATAGAGAGCGGCGAGTCGCATGAGTTCTCTGCTTCGGTGACAAGTCGAGGCGAATTGCCTACACCTGCGCCGCCCTCACGAAAACCAGCGCCGCATTCGAGGAGGCCCGCCATGCCGGACAAAACGCTCACGGTTCTCGTTTTTGTCGCGATTGCGTTAGCCGCCGCGCATGACCTCGACCATCTGTTGCGCGACGATTTATCGTCGGCATGGGCGATCGCTGCTCCCTTCCTAACCGTGAAATACGCGCTCTTAGGCGCCGCGCTGTATTTCTATTTTCGCGGCAAGATCGGCGCGGCGTTCTGGGCGGTCATCGGCGGTCTCGGCGCCGTGGCGCTGTGGTTCGCGCACTTGAGCCCCGCCGCCGAGCAGCGGCCCGCAGATATCTATGCGATGTACGCAAATCCGCTTGCGGGATTTATCGCCTCCGGCCTGGTCTATGCGATGATGCTGTCGCTGATCCTCCTCACGGTCTATGGCGGATGGCGCGCGTTCCGGCAGCGCCAAAGCGAGTAGCGGCCTTCTCGCACGCGCTGAGCGCGTCGCCGAACCGAGGGACAGGGTCAGCACCCCGGTCAAGCACGCGCCTTAGCGCCGCACCCCCTTTAACCTCGCGCGGCCCTTCCCATATCGACCACGAGGGCGGCCGCAAGGGGCCTTCATGAAATTTTGGACGCGAGGCGCGCCGCTTAAATCAAAGGGCCGCCTCATGGTCAGAGGGGCTTTGAATGAACTTTGAGAAATACACCGAACGCGCGCGCGGATTCGTTCAGTCCGCGCAGTCCCTGGCGACGCGCGAGGGCCACCAGCAGTTTACGCCCGAACATATCCTGAAAGTCCTGCTCGACGACGATCAGGGCCTTTCCGCCGGGCTGATCGACCGCGCGGGCGGGCGCTCGCGCGAGGCGCTGGCGAAAACCGAGGCGGCGCTCGCGAAAATGCCGAAAGTCGGCGGCTCAGGCGCTGGCCAGCTTTATCTCGCGCCCGCGACCGCGCGCCTCTTCGACAACGCCGAGAAGATCGCTCAGACGGCGGGCGACTCCTACGTCACCGTCGAGCGGCTGCTGCTGGCGCTGGCGATGGAGAAAGATTCCGAGGCCGCGCGCATCCTCAGGGACGCGGGCGTCACCCCACAGACGCTGAACGCCGCCATCGAGGACCTGCGGAAGGGCCGCACCGCGGATTCGGCCTCCGCAGAAAACGCCTATGACGCGCTCAAGAAATACGCCCGCGACCTCACCGAGGCGGCGCGCGAGGGCAAGCTCGATCCGGTGATCGGCCGGGACGAGGAGATCCGCCGCACCGTGCAGGTGCTGTCGCGTCGCACCAAGAACAATCCGGTGCTCATCGGCGAGCCCGGCGTCGGCAAGACCGCGATCGTCGAAGGCCTGGCGCTGCGCATCGTCAATGGCGACGTGCCGGAGTCGCTCGAGGACAAGAAGCTACTCGCGCTCGACATGGGCGCGCTGATCGCCGGCGCGAAATATCGCGGCGAATTCGAGGAGCGGCTGAAGGCGGTGCTTAACGAAGTCACCGCCGCCGAAGGCAATGTCATCCTGTTCATCGACGAGATGCATACGCTCGTCGGCGCCGGCAAGGCCGATGGCGCGATGGACGCCTCCAATCTGCTGAAACCGGCGCTGGCGCGCGGCGAACTGCATTGCGTCGGCGCGACGACGCTCGACGAATATCGCAAGCACGTCGAAAAGGACGCGGCGCTGGCGCGGCGCTTCCAGCCGGTGTTCGTCGACGAGCCGACCGTCGAGGATACGATTTCGATCCTGCGCGGCCTGAAAGAGAAATACGAACTCCACCACGGCGTGCGCATCACCGATAGCGCGATTGTCGCCGCGGCGACCTTGTCGAACCGCTACATCTCCGACCGATTCCTGCCCGATAAGGCGATCGACCTCGTCGACGAGGCGTCATCGCGTCTGCGCATGCAGATCGATTCTAAGCCCGAGGAGCTCGACGAACTCGACCGGCGCATCATCCAGCTGAAGATCGAGCAGGAAGCGCTCAAGAAGGAAACCGACCCCGCCTCGAAGGATCGACTGGCCAAGCTCGAAGGCGAACTCGCCGACTTCGAAGAGAAGTCGGCGGCGCTCACCGCGCGCTGGCGCGCCGAGAAGGACAAGCTCGGAACCGCACAGAAGATCAAGGAGCAGCTGGAAGCGGCGCGCAACGAGCTGGCGCAGGCGCAGCGGCGCGGCGAATATCAGCGCGCCGGCGAACTCACCTATGGCGTGATCCCCGATCTCGAAAAGAAACTCAAGGAGACCGAAAGCGAAGCCGACACGCTGGTCGACGAGGCGGTCACCGCCAATGACGTAGCGCAGGTCGTCTCGCGCTGGACCGGCGTGCCGGTCGACAAGATGCTCGAAGGCGAACGCGAGAAGCTGCTGCATATGGAGGGCGAGCTTTCCAAGCGCGTCGTCGGGCAGCATGAGGCGGTCGTCGCCGTGTCGACGGCGGTGCGCCGCGCGCGCGCCGGACTGCAGGACCCGAACCGTCCGATCGGCAGCTTCATCTTCCTTGGCCCAACCGGCGTCGGCAAGACCGAGCTGACCAAGGCGCTCGCGAGCTTCCTCTTCGACGACGAGACCGCCAAGGGGCGCCTCGACATGTCGGAATATATGGAGAAGCACTCTGTGGCGCGGCTGATCGGCGCGCCGCCCGGCTATGTCGGCTATGAGGAAGGCGGCGCTCTGACCGAAGCCGGCCGCCGCAGGCCCTATCAGGTCGTGCTCTTCGACGAAATCGAGAAGGCGCATCCCGACGTCTTCAACGTGCTCTTGCAGGTGCTCGACGACGGGCGCCTCACGGACGGCCAGGGCCGCACCGTCGACTTCAAGAACACGCTGATCATCATGACGTCGAATCTCGGCTCGGAATTCCTCGTCATGCAGAAGGAGGGCGAGGATTCCTCCGCCGTGCATGACGAAGTGATGCAGGTCGTGCGGGCGCATTTCAGGCCGGAATTCCTGAACCGCGTCGACGAGATCATCCTGTTCAACCGCCTGCAGCGCGAGGACATGGGCGCGATCGTCGACATTCAGATCAAGCGGCTGCAGAAGCTCCTCGAAGATCGCAAGATCACGGTGCATCTCGACTCGAAGGCGCGCGACTGGCTCGCGGCGAAGGGCTACGACCCGACCTATGGCGCGCGGCCGTTGAAGCGCGTCATTCAGAAGGAGCTGCAGGACACGCTCGCCGAGCGCCTCCTCGCCGGCGAGATCATCGACGGCGCGACGGTCGAAGTTTCGGCCGACGCTTCGGGTCTGATCATCGACGGCAAGTCGGCGCATGGACGCGCCGCCCCGCTGCTGCGAACCGTGGGGAACGCCTGACCCCCACCCCAGCCCTCCCCCGCTTTGCGGGAGAGGGAGCAAGATTCGGCGCCCGATTGGAATCGCGTAAGCGCCGATCGCTTGGGTTCCCTCTCCCGCGAAGCGGGGGAGGGACAGGGAGGGGGCTCATAATTCCGAGCGCCACTTTCTGACGCAGCGCATCGCGCTACCCCAACCTCTCCGCGCGGCGGTTCAGCACATCCGACTCGCGCAGATCGAGTTCGCGCTCGATGCGGCGGCGCGCCTCGTCCTTGAGTTTGCCTTCCCGCAGCATGGCGTTGATCAGTTCCCGCTCCTCCTCGATGAGCAGCAGTTCGATCTCGTCGTGCAACGCCATCAAGGCGCGGCGGTCTTCGCTCGCCTCGCATTTCATGCGCACGCGTGAGAGGAAGTACTCCTGCTGCGCAAGAAGCGACGTCATCGCCTCTTCTGGCACGTCATGCTCCTCGCCGAAACGCGCGAGCTTTGCGCTCGAGGCCTCGATCGCCGCGTGGCGAGCGCGCAATTCCTCCCCGCGGTCGAGAACGTGCTCCTCCCTGCCCGTTCTGGCGAGGCCGAGTCCGCGGATGATCCACGGCAGCACTGAGCCCTGGAAGACAAGAGTCACCATCACGACGCAGAAGGTCAGAAAAAAGATCGAATCTCGATAGGGAAACGGCTCGCCCTGCGCCGTCGCGAGCGGAATCGCCAGCGCCGCGGCAAGCGAGACGATCCCGCGCACGCCGGTGAAGGAAATGATGAAGGGCCATTGCCAGGGCGGCGGTGGCTCGCGTCGCGCGAGCGGCGGCATGAGCCAGCGCGGCAGATAGGTGAGCGGAAAGATCCACACGAAACGCGCCAGGATCACGACGAGCGAGACGATCGCCGCCGACGTCATCAATTCATGCATCGAATGATTCTGAATGCGCGCGACGAGCGTCTGCGCCTGCAGGCCAGTGAACAGAAAAACCAGCCCTTCGATCAAGAACAGGAAGAAATCCCAGAAGAACACGCCCTGCAGGCGCGTCGCGGCGCTGATCAGTCGGGGGCCGTTCCAGCTGATGTAGAGGCCTGTGACGACGGTGGCGATCACGCCCGAGCCGCCGAGATGTTCAGGCGGCCAGTAGGCCAGGAAGGGCGTGATCAGCGAAAGGGTGATTTCAATGCGCGGATCGCGCATGAAACGGCGCAGCCGCAACATCGTCCAGCCGACGACAAGGCCCCATAGGATCTCGCCGGCGACGATCGCGACGAACGTCTCGGCCCCCCGCCCCAGGGAGAAAGACCCGACGCTGACCGCCACGACCGCGAAGCGATAGAGAACGAGCGCCGTCGCGTCATTGGCGAGGCCCTCCCCTTCCAGAATGACGAGGATGCGCCGGGGCAATTGCATCCGCCTCGCGATGGCGAGCGGCGCGACCGCGTCGGGCGGCGACACGATCGCGCCGAGCACGAAGCCGACCGCCAAAGGCCAGCCGAGCAGCCAATTGGTCGCGACCGAAACGGAAATGGTGGTGAAAACCACGCAGCCAACGGCGAGCAGGAAGATCGGCCGCAGATTGGAGCGAAATTCCCGCCAGCTCATGTTGATCGCGGAAATGTAGATCACCGGCGGCAGCACGAGGAGCAGCACGAACTGGGGCTCCAGTTCGAACGCCGGGACGCCAGGCACCACGGCGATCAGCACGCCCGAGGCGACTAGCAGAATCGGCGAGGCGAAGCCGGAGCGCAGAGCGATAAAGGCGACGAACGTCACCGCCGCGAGAAGAAAGACGAGGATTTGCAGACCCGCGAGCATGCGCTCACCTCTATGACCGCGCTCAGTGGCAGGGGCAGTTCCGCGGCGCCGATGAAGCCAAGCTTATAACTTCCGAAGCGCCACTTCCTCGATCCTGTGATCGGCGTCCTTGGTCAGGATCAAACTCGCGCGCGGGCGTGTCGGCGCGATATTCTGGCGCAGGTTCTCGAGATTGATCTTTGTCCAAATGTCCTTGGCGACGCGCGTCGTCTCGTCTTCGTCGAGGTCGGCATAGACGCGAAAATAGGATTTCGGATCTCGGAACGCCGTCTGCTGGAGCCGGCGAAAGCGCTCCACATACCAGCGCTCCAGCACGTCTTCGGGGGCGTCGAGATAGACCGAGAAGTCGAAGAAGTCGGAGACGAAGGGAATCTCCCGGCCGTCGCGCAGGCGCGGGGCGAGCAGAACATTGACGCCTTCGACGATGAGAATGTCGGGCCGGTCGACGCACGCCATTTCGCCTTCGATGACGTCGTAGGTCATGTGTGAATAGACCGGCGCGCAGACGTTGCGGCGGCCCGCCTTCACATCGGAAAGAAACCGCAGCAGCGACTTGTTGTCGTAGCTTTCGGGAAAGCCCTTCTTGTCCATCAGACTTTCGGCTTCGAGAATTCTGTTGGGCAAGAGAAATCCGTCGGTGGTGACGAGCTCCACCTTCGGCGTGTTCGGCCAGCGCGACAGCAAGGCTCGCAGCACGCGCGCCGTCGTGGATTTTCCAACCGCGACCGAGCCCGCGACTCCGATGATGTAGGGAACCTTGCCGTCCTCGGCGCCCAGAAAGCGCTGGGTCGCCTTGAAGAGACCCTGCGTCGCGGCGACGTAAAGCGCGAGCAGGCGCGACAGCGGCAGGTAGATTTCGATGACCTCTTCGAGAGAGATCGGATCGTTGAGCGATTTCAGCCGGGCGAGATCGTCGAGGGTCAGAGTCAGCGGCGTGTCGGCGCGCAGCGACGCCCATTCGGCCCGGGTGAAGTGCCGGTAAGGCGAAAGAAGCACCTCATTGCTCTCGGGGACGAGCTCGGCGGCCGTCATTCCTTCGCTCCGCGCGCGGCTTTCTCCGCAAGGCCGGACTGTTGCGTGCGCCGCTCCAGCTCATGCAACACCTCGGCCAGGGAAATGTCACGCGCTTCGAGCATCACGAGAAGATGATAGAATGTGTCGGCGACTTCATTGATGAGCGCCCTGCGGTCGCCCTCCATCGCCGCGACCACCGTTTCGACCGCCTCTTCCCCGAATTTCTTGGCGATGCGCGGCGTTCCGGCGTCGAGCAGGGTCTTCGTATAGGAGGTGGAAGCGCTGTCATTGCGCCGCGATCTGATCAGCGCGGCGAGGTCGTCGAGGGTGAATTCCGTCATGCCGCCGCCTCCAGGCCGTCGAGCCGCATCGGCAGCCCCGCCGCGGCCATGTGAAGCTTCGCCTGCGGGATCGAATATTCGCCGAAATGGAAGATCGACGCGGCGAGCACGGCGCTTGCGTGGCCTTCCTTCACGCCGGCGACGAGATGATCGAGCGTTCCGACGCCGCCCGAGGCGATGACCGGCACCTGCACGGCGTCGGCGACGGCCCGCGTCAGCGCGATGTCGAAGCCGCTCTTCGTGCCGTCGCGATCCATCGAGGTTAAGAGGATTTCGCCTGCGCCCAGATCCGTGACCTCGCGCGCATAGTCGACGGCGTCGATCCCCGTCGGGCGCCGTCCGCCGTGGGTGAAGATCTCCCAGCGGCTGTCGGCTGTGCGCTTGGCGTCGATGGCGACGACGATGCATTGCGCGCCGAACTTCTCCGAGGCTTCGCGCACGAAGCCACGATTGGCGACGGCGGCCGAATTGATCGATACTTTGTCGGCGCCGGCGAGCAGCAGATTGCGAATGTCATCGAGCGTGCGCACGCCGCCGCCGACCGTGAGCGGCATGAAGCAGGCTTCCGCCGTGCGCTGCACCACATCGAGGAGAATGCCGCGGTTTTCGTGGCTCGCGGTGATGTCCAGAAAGCAGAGTTCGTCCGCGCCGGCGGCGTCATAGGCGATGGCGCATTCGACCGGATCGCCGGCGTCCCGCAGATCGACGAAATTGACGCCTTTGACGACGCGGCCTTCCTTCACGTCGAGACAGGGAATGACGCGCGCCTTGAGCATCAGGCGCGCTCCGCCGCAGCCCGCGCCCGGCGGATCAGCGCCAGCGCCTGCTCCGGATCGAGCCGCCCGTCGTAAAGCGCCCGTCCGGTGATGGCGCCCGCGAGCTTGCGGCAGTCCGGCTGCAGCAGCCGCTCGACGTCCGCGAGCGAGGCGAGGCCGCCGGAGGCGATGACGGGGATCGTCAGCGCGTGGGCAAGCGCCAGAGTCGCCTCGATGTTGAGGCCGGTCAGAACGCCGTCGCGCGAGATGTCGGTGTAAATGATGGCGCTCACGCCAGCGTCTTCGAAACTCTTGCCGAGATCGAGCGCCGACATGCGGGTCGCGCGCGCCCAGCCGTCGACGGCGACAAAGCCGTTTTTGGCGTCGACCCCGACCGCCACGCGGCCCGGATAGAGGCGCGCCGCCTCGCGCACGAAGGAGGGGTCCTTGACGGCGGCCGTGCCGATGATGACGCGCGCCACGCCCTTATCAAGCCAGCGCGACAGCGTGCGCATGTCGCGAATGCCGCCGCCAAGCTGCACGGGAATGGTCAATGCGGCGAGTATCGCTTCGACCGCCTGAGCGTTGCGAGGCGCCCCCGCGAAGGCGCCGTCGAGATCGACGACATGCAGATATTCGAATCCGACCCGCTCGAAGGCGGGCGCCTGCTCTGCGGGATCGTCGTTGAACACGGTGGCGCGGTCCATGTCGCCTTGCGCGAGGCGCACGCACTGCCCTTCTTTCAAATCGATTGCGGGAAACAGAATCACGGTCGCCACCTGAGGAAATTGCCGATCAGCGCTAGGCCGAGCCTCTGGCTTTTTTCGGGATGAAACTGCACGCCGACGAGATTGTCGCGCGCGACGGCCGCCGTGAGCGGCGCGCCATAGTCGGTCGTCGCCAGGACGTGATCCGGCGAGGCGGGGGTCAGTTGAAACGAGTGCACGAAATAGGCGTGCAACCCGCGCTCCCCCGTGGGAATTCGGGCAAAAAGCGGATGTTCGCGGCTCAGCGTGAGCGTGTTCCAGCCCATATGGGGAATTTTCAGCGAGGGATCGGCAGGTTCGATCGCTGCGACGTCTCCCGCGATCCAGCCGAGTCCCGGCGTCTCGCCGTGTTCGAGGCCGCGCGCGCCCATGAGCTGCATGCCGACGCAAATGCCCAGGAAGGGCCGGCCGCGGTCGACGACCGTCTCCTGCAGGGCTGCGTAAAGGTCGTCGATCGCCATCAGGCCGCGACGGCAATCCGCGAAGGCGCCGACTCCCGGCAGCACCACGCGCTCGGCGGCGCGCACCGCGTCAGGGTCGCTGGTGACGAGAATATCGCCGTTCGCCTGCGATTCGCGCGCGGCGCGTTCGAAGGCTTTCAAGGCGGAATGCAGATTGCCCGACCCGTAGTCGATGATGGCGGTCGTCAAGGAGCGGGCCCCCGAACGTCTCCCGCTGCGGTCGGCGGCGCGGGGCGATGGCGATGGAAGAAGGCCGCCTCCGCCTCATCCATGTCGTCGCCGATGACGAGGTCCCGTTCGACATAGCCGCGGCGCGCCAAATTCCAGGCGACGAGCCGTTCCCCCTCGAAGCCGAGCCAGACGGCGAAGGCGAGCGTCAGCCATGACATCGCCTCGCGCGACACCCGCAGCCGCCAGGCGACAAGCGCCAGGACGACGAGAAGAAGCGTCCACAAGCCGGCCACAATCCAGGCCCGTCGCCAGGCGAGCCAGAACGGGCCGAAAATGAAGGCCGGCCAGGAAAAGCCGTCGCGCAGGAAGACGATCTTTTCGGGCGTCGGAGGCTTGCCCGGCCCGGTCGGCGGAAAATGAACAGTGAATATCGCCATCGGCCGTCCCCTCTCGGCGTCACTCGCCTCTTTCAGGCGGTGAGCGTTCCCTTGGTGGAAGGCGCTACGCCCTGAATGCGGCGCGGGTCGATCGCCACCGCCTTGCCGAAGGCGCGCGCGAAGCCCTTGAAGGCGCTCTCGGCGATATGGTGGCTGTTGACTCCCTTCAGGCGCTCGATGTGCAGCCCGACGCGGGCGTGGACGGCGAAGGCCTGAAAGAATTCGCGCATCAGTTCCGTGTCGAACGCGCCGATCCGCTCCGCCGGAAAAGCGACGTCATAAACGAGAAAGGGCCGGCCCGAGACGTCCACGACCACGCGGGTCAGGGCTTCGTCGAGGGGCACATGGGCGTCCCCATAGCGGGAAATGCCGCTGCGGTCGCCGAGCGCGCGATCCACCGCCTGGCCGACGGCGATGCCGACGTCCTCGACCGTGTGGTGGCCGTCGATATGCAGATCGCCTTCCGCGCGCACGGTAAGATCCAGCGGCGCATGGCGGGCGATTTGATCGAGCATGTGATCGAAAAAGCCGATTCCGGTCGAGATCTCCGAGCGGCCGGCCCCGTCGAGGTCGACGGAGACCGAGATCCTCGTTTCCTTCGTATTGCGCTCGATCGTCGCGCTGCGCATATCCCGCCTTTTCCTGGCCAGCCGGCGACGCCGGAACTCCGGCGATCGGCGCCGGGCTAGAGCAATTCCGCCCTGGATAAGCACCCGCGCCGCTTCCCCGTCAAGGAGAAGCGAGATGCGCGCCAACGCGCGCCTCTCATCGGCCGGATTGCCCGCGAAGCCGGAAGATGGTCCATATGTTCGCGCTGATTCCTCGCCCAAGCACGACCACGGCAATACAACCGACGCCGAAGAGCGCTTATAGCTCGGCGAAGAGCCCCTAAGAAGTCGCTCACATGCGCATAATGCCGCACGCGGCGCGACTTACCTGTCGCACAGCCACATGAGGGCCACGACGAGGAGAATGGAAAATGCGACTTGGAGTCGTCCTTGGCCTCAGCGCGGCGGCGTCAGCCTTAGCTCCGGCGGCCGCGGAACCCTGGCGGGACGGATTCGTGCCGCGCATCGAAGCGCTGGCGCTCATTCAAACGCTCAACGCTTCCTTGCTTGCAAGCCGCAGCGCGACGGCCACGCTCGAGAAATGGTGCGCCGACCACAAGATGTCCCCGGACCCCAAAATCGTCGCGCGCCGCGTTTCCGGGACCGAAAAGCCGCCCAGCGAAGAGACGCGCCGACGGCTGGATGTCGGCGCCGAGGAGCCGGTGAAATATCGTCGCGTGCAGCTCGCCTGCGGCGACCATGTGCTCTCCGAGGCTGACAACTGGTATGTGCCTCGACGGCTTTCCGATGAAATGAATCGCGCGCTGGAGACGACGGAAACGCCTTTCGGCAAGGCGATCGCGCCGCTTCAGCCGTTCCGTCGCACCATCGAGATGAAGATGCGCTGGTCGCCCTTGCCCGAGAGTTGGGAAACGTCGCTCAACGCCGCGGCGTCGCCTGAAAAAGCGACGGGGCCTCTCGCCATTCCGCACGAGCTCTTCGAGCACACGGCGGTCGTTTATGGGCGCGATCAACGACCCGTCTCCGAGGTGCATGAGACCTATACGGGCGAGATCTTGGACTTTCCGGCTCCGCCTGCCGGCGCGCCGCGGGAGTAGCTGTCGTCGCGCGCGGCGTCGTCTCGACGGCGGATTGGCCCGCCCAGCGCTCCGGCCTTGCTCAAAGGCCCGCCGAACCTTACATCGGCTGGACATCTCAGGCTGGATAACCGCGAATGGATAGCGAACAAAAACGCTCGGCGACCATGCACGCGACGACGATCATTCTCGTGAAGAAAGCGGGAGAAACGGTGATCGCCGGCGACGGCCAGGTCAGCCTCGGCCAGACGATCATGAAGGGCAACGCCAAGAAAGTTCGCCGCCTCGGCAAGGGCGACGTGATCGCGGGTTTCGCGGGCGCCACGGCCGACGCCTTCACGCTCTTCGAACGGCTCGAATCGAAGCTCGAGCAATATCCGGGGCAATTGATGCGCGCCTGCGTCGAACTCGCCAAGGACTGGCGCATGGACCGGTATCTTCGGCGCCTCGAAGCGATGATGCTCGTCGCCGACAAGAGCGTCGGTCTCGTGCTCACCGGTTCCGGCGACGTGCTCGAACCGGAAAGCACGGGAGACGGCGCGGTCGCCGCGATCGGCTCCGGCGGGAATTACGCGCTCGCCGCCGGACGCGCCCTGCTCGATACGCCGCTCGACGCGGAAACCATCGCCCGCCGCGCGATGACGATCGCCTCCGAGATTTGCGTCTACACCAACCAGAATGTGGTGGTGGAAAAGATTTAGGCAGTCGGTGTCCGGCCGTCGATACGACCGCCTACCGCCGACTGCCTGCCGCCGACCGCCGCCGAAGGAACTCACCATGTCCGACTTCTCGCCGCGCGAGATCGTTTCCGAACTCGATCGCTATATCGTTGGGCAAAGCGACGCCAAGCGCGCCGTGGCGATCGCGCTGCGCAACCGCTGGCGCCGTCTGCAGCTTGAAGGGCAGATGCGCGAGGAGGTGTTGCCCAAGAACATCCTCATGATCGGCCCGACAGGATGCGGCAAGACCGAGATCGCGCGGCGCCTCGCGCGTCTCGCTGGCGCGCCCTTCCTGAAGGTCGAAGCGACGAAATTCACCGAGGTGGGCTACGTCGGCCGCGACGTCGAACAGATCGTGCGCGATCTGGTCGAAGTCGCCATCGTGATGGTCAAGGAGCGCCGCCGCAAGGACGTGCAGGCGCGCGCGCAACAGGCCGCCGAAGAGCGCACGCTCGATGCGCTGGTCGGCCCGGCCGCCTCGCCAGGCACGAGGGAGACGTTCCGGCGGCGCCTGCGCGCGGGCGAACTCGACGACAAGGACATCGAGGTCGAACTGACCCAATCCGGTTCGTCCATGCCGATGTTTGAACTTCCGAATATGCCCGGCGCGAGCGTCTCCGCCTTTTCGCTTGGGGACATCTTCGGCAAGGCGATGCAGCGCGGCAAGCCGCGCAAGCTCACGGTGAAGGAAGCGCAGGGACCGCTCGTCGCCGAAGAGAGCGACAAGCTGATCGACCAGGAGGCGAGCGTCCGCGAGGCGGTCCACGAGGTCGAGAACAATGGCATCGTCTTCATCGACGAGATGGACAAGATCTGCGCGCGCGAAGGCCGCGGCGGCGCCGACGTGTCGCGCGAGGGCGTGCAGCGCGACCTCCTGCCGCTCATCGAAGGCACGACCGTCGCGACGAAACATGGGACGGTGAAGACGGATCATGTGCTGTTCATCGCCTCCGGCGCCTTCCATGTGGCCAAGCCGTCAGACCTGCTTCCCGAATTGCAAGGGCGCCTGCCGATTCGCGTCGAACTCGCTTCGCTCAACGAAGAGGATTTCCGCCGCATTCTCACCGAAACCGAGGCCTGCCTGACGAAGCAATATTCCGCGCTGCTCGGCACCGAGGGCGTCAACCTCGAATTTTCGCCCTCCGCCGTCGACGCGATCGCCAAGGTCGCCGTGCAGGTGAACACTTCCGTCGAAAATATCGGCGCGCGTCGCCTGCAGACGGTCATGGAGCGCGTGCTCGACGACATCAGCTTTTCGGCGTCCGACCGCGCCGGCGAAAAGATCGTCATCGACGGCGCCTATGTCGAGGAGCACATCGGCGATCTGGCGAAGAACAGGGATCTGAGCCGGTTTATTTTGTAATCACGTCAGATCCTTCATGCGCGCGACGAGCGTCATCGGGTGATGCGGACATTCGATGAAGCCGTGTCGCAGATAAAATTGCTGCGCGCGCTCAGAGATGGCGTGTACGAGCACGCCGGCGACGCCGCCGAACTCGGCCGCTTTACGGCTACGCAAGATCGCATCCCGCAGAAGCAGCGCGCCCAGCATTTTGCCATGCTCGCCGCGATCAACCGCCAGCCGCCCTAGAACAAAGACCGGAATTGAATCGGGCATATTTCGGCGCAGGCGGCTCGGGGCCTTGCTCGAGGCGATGGCGCCCGCGGCCAGCGCGTAATACCCGATGACGCGCGTTCCACGCGCCGCCACAAACGTGCGCGACGCGCCGCTGATCTGGTTCGCGCGGGCGCGCCGCTTCAGCCAGTCATCGAGCGACGGTTCGCCGCTACAGAAGTCGTCGATGTCATGCGAATCGGTCAGCGCCTCCGGCGCCGCAATCGGCGTCACGTCCGATCCCACGGCGCCTTCATGTTCATGAGCTTGCGCAAACGCGCGTTTGGCTTCGCCGGCGCGTCAAACAGACTTCGGAATCGATCGAAAGTCTTCTCGTCGACAACGATTAGATTTGTATCAAGCAACGTCTCATGGGCCGCCCGGCGGGAAGCCTCGACCATGAACTCGGTTCGAGTCTTGCCCGCGGCTTTCGCGGCGCGGTCGATGATGTTCCTGTCCTCCTGCGCCATGCGAAGGTTCACGAGACCGCGCAATGCGGCTTTGGGCTGCTTTCGCGCCTGAGCCATAATGAGACCCCATAGCAGTAAAGACATTGTGTATCTACACTATGCCTGCCGAATTTCAACACGTTCCCGGCTGCACGCCCCGGGCCACTTGCGCCTGCGCGCGCTTCTCGCCATAAGACCGGCCAAACTCAAAACCTTGGCCAATCCCATGTCCCCTTTCCCCCAGCGCGTCTTCTCCGGCGTGCAGTCCACCGGCAATCTGCATCTCGGCAACTATCTCGGCGCGATCGTCAAATTCGTCGAGCTGCAGAAGAGCTTCGATTGCATGTATTGCGTCGTCGACCTGCATGCGATCACGGTCCCGCAGGACCCGATCGCGCTGAAGGCGAATACGCGCGAGATCGCCGCGGCCTTCATCGCCTGCGGCATCGACCCGAAAGAGAACATCGTCTTCAACCAAAGCCAGGTGCCGGAGCACGCCGAGCTCGCCTGGGTGCTGAACTGCGTCGCGCGCATCGGCTGGCTCAATCGCATGACCCAGTTCAAGGACAAGGCCGGCAAGGATCGCGAGAACGCCTCCATGGGCCTGCTCGACTATCCGGTGCTGATGGCCGCCGACATTCTCATCTATCGCGCGACCCATGTGCCGGTCGGCGACGACCAGAAGCAGCATCTGGAGCTCGCGCGCGATATTGCGCAAAAGTTCAACAATGATTTCTCGGAGTCGATCGCGCGCAACGGCTTTGGCGAAGCCTTCTTTCCCCTGCCCGAGCCGCTGATCTCCGGGCCGGCCACGCGGGTGATGAGCCTGCGCGACGGCACGAAGAAAATGTCGAAATCAGACGCTTCCGACTATTCGCGCATCAATCTCTCCGACGACGCCGACCAGATCGCGCAGAAGGTCAAAAAGGCGAAGACCGATCCCGACGCGCTGCCCTCCGAGGAAAAAGGCCTCGAAGGACGCCCGGAAGCGGATAATCTCGTCGGCATCTTCGCGGCGCTCTCTCAGCGCAGCAAGGCGGATGTGCTCGGCGAATTCGGCGGCGCGAATTTTTCGACGTTCAAGAGCGCGCTCGTCGATCTCGCCGTCGCCAAGCTCGCGCCCATCACCGACAAAATGCGCCGCATTCGCGAGGATGAGACCTATATTGACGGCGTGCTGCGCGATGGCGCGGAGCGCGCCCGCGCCATCGCCCGCGAGAACATGAATGCGGTGAAGGACATCGTGGGGTTTTTGCGTTAGTCCTGAGTTACGGAATCCACATAATCGGTTGATATGTCATTCCCGGCGGACCGAAGGTCCGACCGGGAATCCAGAGTCATTCCATGAGTTTTGGCCTTGCTCGGGATTCCCGATCGCTCGCGTCGCGAGCGTCGGGAATGACACAGGCGGGCCGCCGCTCGCCCAATCGAGCAGCTCGACCGTGTGCACGACGGGGATCGGCGTGCCGGACCTGATCTGGACGATGCAGCCGATATTGCCCGCGGCGACGACATCCGGCGCGACGCTCTCAATATTGGCGACCTTTCGCGAACGCAGCTCTCCCGCAAAATGTGGCTGCAGCACGTTGTAAGTGCCTGCGGAACCGCAGCAGATGTGGCCTTCGGGAACGCCGACGACGTCAAAGCCCGCCGCGCGGAGAAGTTCTACCGGCTCTTGCGATATCTTCTGACCATGTTGCAGAGAACAGGCCGAGTGGTAAGCCACCCGAAGTTTCGGCGCATCGCCCGATGGCGCAAAGCGGACCTTACCGAGAAGTTCCGTCACGTCCCGCGTCATCGCCGAGATATGCGCAGCCTTGTCCGCAAGAGTCGGGTCATTGCGGAACATATGGCCGTAGTCCTTCACGCTCGTTCCGCAGCCTGAGGCGTTGACGACGATATGATCCAGCCCGCCGTTTTCAATTTCACGCCACCAGGCTTCGATGTTCGCACGCGCATAGCGTAAGGAGTCGTCGACCTTGCCGAGATGATGCGGCAGCGCGCCACAGCAGCCGGCGCCCTTTGCGACGACGACCTCGACGCCATGACGCGTCAGGAGCCGTATCGTCGCCTCGTTGATGGACGTGTCGATGACGGTCTGAACGCAGCCGCTGAGCAGCGCCACGCGCATCTTGCGCGCGCCCTGCGCGGCAAAGACCTGCGGAGAGTCGACCGCTGAAGGGGGTTGAAGCTTCGATGGCGCGAGCGCGAATGGCGCCGCCAAACGGCGCGGCAGCAAGCGCGCCAAGGGGCGCAAAGCCGCCGCGAAGCGGAACAGCGGGCGAGAGAGAGCCGGACGCGGCAAGACAAAGGCAAGGCCGAAGCGCAAGACGCGTTCCACAAAGGGCCGCCGATATGTTGTTTCGATATGCGCACGCGCGTGATCGACGAGATGCATGAAATGCACGCCCGAGGGGCACGTCGTCATGCAGGAGAGGCAGGAGAGACAGCGATCGATATGACGCGCGGTTCGCGCGTCTGCCGGCCGCTCCTTCTCGAACATCTCCTTGATCAGATAGATGCGGCCGCGGGGGCCGTCGAGTTCGTCCCCGGTGAGGAGATAGGTGGGGCATGTCGCCGTGCAGAACCCGCAATGCACGCAGGCGCGCAGGATCTTCTCCGTCTCCGCCATGTCGGGGTCGGCCAGCGCCCGCAGCGAGAAAAACGTCTGCATCGCCTTAGAACTCCGCGCGCATACGGCCGCGCTCCAGAATATGCGCCGGATCGAAGCTTTCCTTGACCCGGCGTGTCAGCGCGGCGAGCGCCGCCGGCTGCGGATGAAACACGTCAACCCTCGCGCGCGTTTCTTCGCTCGCGCGGATGAGCGTGGCATGGCCGCCGCTGGCGTCGACCGCTCCGCGCACAATGGCTGCGTGTGCGTCAGGCGCGGCCTCCAGGCAGAGCCATATCAAGCCGCCCGCCCAGTCGTAGAAATGCCCCTGCACGGGCGCGCCGGCGCGACGGATGCGTTCGACGACGGCGAAGCCCTCAGTTGGCGCCACGGAAATGCGCCAGATCTGACCAATCCGGTCGGCGATCGGCCTCGCATCGCCCAGCGCTCGCCAGAGCGCCGCCGATTGGCGTTCGTCCAGCGTCTCGAACCGGACGGCATCACTCGCCGGTCGCGCAACGAGATCGTCGCGGCGCGCCGTCACGGAAATCGCCGGACCCTCCAGCCGTATCGCGGCGGCATTGGCGTCCAGCGCCAAGGGCGCGGCGCCGGCGGGCAGCATTGCGAGCGAGGAGGGCTCGCAGGGCGTCGCGGCCGCCCGCCGCAGGAGCGCGAGGCTCGCCGCCTCGTCCGCGCCGATCGCCAGCAGCGTGCGTTCAGTCTCAGGCTTCGGCAGCACCTTGAGCGTCATCTCGGTGAGAAGCGCCAGCGTGCCATAAGAGCCGCAAACAAGCTTGGATAGGTCGTAGCCGGTGACGTTTTTCATTACGCGGCCGCCGGACTTCACAAGCTCGCCGCGTCCGGTGACGCAGCGGAACCCGAGCAGATGATCGCGCGCCGCGCCGGCTTTGATCCGCCGCGGGCCGGAGGCGTTCACCGCGATGACGCCGCCGATCGTGGCGCCGGCCGTCTCACCGTCTGCGCCCAGGAGCGCTCCGAAATCCATCGGTTCGAAGGCGAGCTGCTGGCCATGCTGATCAAGCAACGCCTCGATCTCGCTCAGACGCGCGCCGGCTCGCGCCGAAAGCACGAGTTCACTGGGCTCGTAAAGCGTCACGCCGGTCAGCGCGGCTGTAGAGAGCGCCTGCGCTTGCGGCGCGTGGCGGCCGAGCCTCGACTTGGAGCCGGCTCCAACAATCGCACAGGAGACGCCTTTCGCATTCGCCGCGCAGATCGCGTCGACCGCGTCCGCCTCGTCGCGGATCTCAAGCCTCACCGAAGCGGACATCGTCAAAATCTCGGCAGATCTGGAAACGGCGTTTTTCCGCCGGAGACATGCATCATCCCGAACTCGGCGCACCGATGCAGCGTCGGAAACACCTTGCCCGGATTGAGACGCCCAGCCGGGTCGAACGCGCATTTGAGCCGCATCTGTTGCTCGAGATCGACGTCGGAAAACATTTCGCCCATAAGGTCGCGCTTCTCAACGCCGACGCCATGCTCGCCCGTCAGAACGCCGCCGAGTGAAACGCAAAGGCGCAAGATATCGAAGCCGAGCTTCTCCGCGCGCTCCACATCTCCCTCTTTCGAAGCGTCGTAGAGAATGAGCGGGTGGAGATTGCCGTCGCCGGCATGAAAGACATTGGCGACGCTTAAGCCCTGCTCTTTGGCGAGCCGATCCATGCCGGCGAGCGCTTCCGGCAGCCGCGCCCGCGGAATCGTGCCGTCCATGCAAAGATAATCAGGCGCGATGCAGCTCACCGCCGGGAAGGCGTTCTTGCGACCGGCCCAGAACTGCAGGCGCTCTGCTTCGCTCGTCGACGCCCGTATCGTCGTCGCCCCTTCCTCGCGCGCAATGTCCTGCACCACGCCGACGAGATGATCGACTTCCGCCTGCGTCCCGTCGAGTTCGACGATGACCAGCGCTTCGGCGTCCAGCGGATAGCCGCAGGGCTGGAAACGCTCAACGGCATGGATCGTCGCCCTGTCCATCATTTCCAGGCCTGCAGGAATGACCCCGCGCGCGATGATCGCGCCGACGCAGCGCGCGCCTGCCGCGACGCTCGCAAAGCCGAGCAGCAGCCCCCTCGCGACGGGCGGTCTTTGCAGCAGCCGCACCGTCACCTCGGTGACGACGCCGAGCAATCCTTCGGAGCCGGTCATCAGGCCAATAAGATCGTAGCCCTCGCTGTCGAGATGCTTGCCACCAAGCCTGATGAGGTCGCCGCCCATCAGCACGACCTCGAGTCCGAGAATGTTGTTGGTCGTCAAGCCATATTTCAGGCAGTGAACGCCGCCGGCGTTCTCGGCGACATTGCCGCCGATCGAGCAGGCGATCTGCGAAGACGGATCCGGCGCATAGTAGAAGCCCTGCGCTTCGACGGCTTTGGAGATCGCCAGGTTTTGAACGCCAGGCTGGACGCGCGCGCAGCGGTTTTCATAATCGATTTCGAGAATGCGATTGAACTTGGACATGCCGAGAAGAATGCCGTCTTCAAGCGGCATCGAGCCGCCGGAGAGCGATGTGCCCGCGCCGCGAGGCACGACCTTGACATTCATTTCGGCGGCGAGCGCCATGATGGCCCGCACCTGCTCGACCCGCTCGGGCAGCGTGACCACAAGGGGGAGCGCGCGATACATGGTGAAGGCGTCGCATTCATAGGCGCGACGCGCGACCTCGTCGACGATCAGGCTCTCGCGGGGAAGAATGGCGCCGAGCCGCGCGTTGAGTTCAGTGCGCGCCGCCATGATCGCCGGCTCAGGCGCCGGCATGAGGAGCGTCATTGACCCGCGCCTCCAACGCGAGCGAGAGCGCCGCTGAACGCTGCAGCCCTATAGCGGACTACGACTTCGCGCGGACCGCGCCCTACGGTCCAACCGTTTAGTCGAGCCAGCAACTCGGCGCAAGCGTCGGCGCCCGCGGCGCGCTGGAGGCGGCCGGCGTTCCAGTCTTTGGGGTAACCTTTCCTTTACGATCTTCGTGATCGGCCACCTTCTTGGGGAAGCGCTCCGTCGCAGCAGGCGCAAAACCTCGCCTTCACGAAAGTGAGCCCGGGCGTGACGGAAGTCACTCGACGCCACGGTTATCTTGCGCCACAAATAATCTTCGTAGGTGAATGAAAGCGCGCTTGCCGCGATGGCGCGGCGGATAGCGGCGCCGCAGACGGTCGCCGCCTTTCATTAATCTTCGCATGTTACGCCGACATCGGCGCGTATGCAGGAGACAGGCCGAAGGGCAATGACCAAGACCATCCTCATCGTCGAGGATAATGAGCTCAATATGAAGCTCTTCAACGACCTTCTGGAATCGAACGGTCATGCGACCTTGCGTACGAAAAGCGGGCTTGAGGCGATCTCCCTGGCCCGCAGCCATCGGCCGGATTTGATCCTGATGGACATCCAGCTGCCGGAGATCAGCGGGCTGGAAGTCACGCGCAGGCTCAAGGAGGACAAGGACCTGCGCGATATACCCGTCATCGCCATCACCGCCTTCGCGATGAAAGGCGACGAGGAAAAAATCCTTCAGGGCGGTTGTGAAGCCTATTTGTCAAAACCCATTTCAGTGGCGAAATTCTTGGAGACAGTGAATTCCTTCCTCGCAGCAAAACGCTGAGAGGCGGTCTTCACATGAGCGCGCGCATTCTCGTCGTCGACGATCTGCCTTCGAACGTCAAACTGCTGGAAGCGAAGCTCGCTGCACAATATTTCGAAGTTCTCTCTGCGACGAATGGAAAAGACGCGATCGAACTCTGCCGTGACGGGCTCTGCGACCTGCTGCTGCTGGACGCGATGATGCCGGGGATGGACGGGTTCGAAGTCTGCGCGCGGCTCAAGGCCGATCCCGCAACCGCGCATCTCCCGATCGTGATGATGACGGCCTTCGATGAGCCCGGCGATCGAGTTCGCGGGCTTGAGGCGGGCGCAGACGACTTCATCAACAGACCGATCGATGATCTGGCCCTGCTCGCGCGCCTGCGTTCGCTGACGCGGCTCAAATCAATGTTTGATGAGCTTCAGGCGCGCGCCCAGGTTTCAAATGCGCTCGGCCCCGTTAATGGCCCGATGGGGCGGGAAACCGGCGATCTCGCGAGAGGACGCATTCTCCTTGTCGAAGAGCGCGCCAATTCTGCGGCGCGCATCATGGCGGGCCTGCGCTTTTTCCACCACGTCGAGGTCGAGCCTTCTCCGCAGGAGGCTTTGTTCCGGGCGGCCGACAGCGACTACGACGCGGCGATCATCAGCCTCGATCTCTCGGGATTCGACGCCCTGCGCCTATGCAGTCAGTTGCGCTCGCTCGAACGGACGCGCGCGCTGCCGATGCTGCTCCTCGCCGATTTACCCGAGCGGCAACGCCTGCAACGCGGGCTCGATCTCGGCGTGAACGACTTTATTCTGCGGCCGGTCGAACGCAACGAGCTGGTGGCCAGGGTGCGGACCGAAGTTCTCCGCAAGAGATGCGCGGACAGACTCCGTCTCGACGTGCAGGCGGCGATCGAACTCGCGACGGTCGACTCGCTTACGGGCCTGAACAACCGCCGATTTTTCGAGAGTCAGCTGAGCCAAGCGCTCGATCGAGCCTTTCGCGCCGGCGCGCCGCTGTCTCTCATGATCCTGGATATTGACCACTTCAAATCGGTCAACGACACTTATGGACATGATGCCGGCGACCTAGTTCTGAAAGCATTTGCGCAGCGCATCCGAAGCGCGGTGCGCAGCGCCGATATCGTCTGTCGTCTTGGCGGCGAAGAATTCGTGGTCATCATGCTCGACACATCGCTGGATCATGCAAAGGGCATCGCCGAGCGGGTGCGTGGAGTCGTCGAAAGCGCCCCCTTCCCCGTCGACCCGACTGGCGGGCAGAAAATCAGCGTCACGAGTTCGATCGGGGTTGCTGCGCGGGGCGCCGACGCCAGGGCCGACGCGCTGATGCGCCGCGCCGACAAGGCGCTGTACCGGGCGAAGGCCGCGGGCCGCAATCGGGTCACCGCCGCAGCGATGGAGCGCAGGCCGGGGTCAGGCGGGCTTGCAGGCGACGCGCGGCTGAACTATACAGCCGGCGACGACGTCACGCCGTCCGGCCTCCCCCAAGAGGCGTCCGAATGAACGGGGCCATAGCTCAGTTGGGAGAGCGCTTCAATGGCATTGAAGAGGTCGTCGGTTCGATTCCGTCTGGCTCCACCATTTCGCTAAGCTTATGTTTTTAAAAGACTTAGCGAAGTCAGAAAATTTCCCGCAGAAGTACGCGGCTTACCCCCAATGCCGCGATGAACGGCTCGGCGCCTTGCTCCGACACGACCGCCCTTGCGCGACGCAGCCTTTTCGGAGTCATGCTGGCGGCATTCGGGCGGCGCCGACGAATCGACGCCCCCTCCCCTCCGGAAGCCACGCAGCTAGTGGACCGATGGGCCCTCGCCAAGCTGCCGCCACGCTCATGTCGAACGCAATGGATCAGCGGGATGCTGACCTCGCGATTCCCAGGAAAGGAAACCCCGAATGAAGTCCAGCCTGTCAATTGTGGCGATCACATCATCTCTACTGTGTCCCGGTTGGGCTGTCGCCGAAGACGCGCCTGTGACCTTTCAGTGCGACGCCTCAGCCCAACAGGACTCTTCAACGCAATCGGAGCCCTTTTCGATAGAAATCAAAGGCAGTGCGGTTAAACTCAACAATGTGAGCGCCTTGGATAGCGGCTTTTCTCTCCTTCGGAAGAATGACGCCTACTACGTCTTCAAGAACAAGAAAAATCAGGGCGGCAACATCAACCGCGCCAACGGCGCCGTCGAATTGTACGCGGTGGACGCAGCTTCGCATAAAATGACGGTGTCCATCACCGGCGTTTGCGCTGAACAAAAGTAGGTCCGGACATCGGAGGGAGTATGCGGCGGGGCCCAAGCACTACCCTTAGCGCCGGAGCATCCAAGCCGCAGAAATTTCAACGGGCGACGCTACTTTGATGTGAGCGGCCAGAGAATTTCGCCCAGGCGATCGCAAGCAATTGACGCCTGAGGCGCGCCTCAGCCGCAGCAAAACGTCCGGCGCAGCCAAACCGCGGGCCTCGCGATGACCTATGAGCTCTATTATTGGCCAGGCATCCAGGGACGCGGAGAGTTCGTCAGGCTCGCTTTGGAAGAAGCCGGCGCCAGCTATATCGACGTGGCGCGTCAAGAAAACGGAGAGGATGCGCTCGCCGCCTTTCTCGAGCGCCCCGACCTTGTCCATCCGCCTTTTGCGCCGCCGTTCCTGAAAGACGGAAACGTCATCATTGGTCAGACCGCGGCGATACTCCTCTATCTCGGCGATCGCCATGGTCTCGCCCCGAAGGATGCGACTGGCCGGCTTTGGGTTCACCAGATCCAGCTGACCATTGCGGATCTCGTCAGCGAGGCCCACGACGTCCATCATCCCCTGGGCGCCGATCTTTATTACGAGGAGCAGAGATCCGAGGCGCTGCGCCGTGCGAAGGGATTTCGCCGTGATCGAATGCCAAAATTTCTTGACTGGTTTGAATCGATCCTCGCGCGCAATCCGGACGGCGATGAGTATCTCGTAGGCGGTAACTTAAGCTACGCGGATTTGTCTCTTTTCCAGGTCGTTGAAGGCCTGCTCTATGCGTTCCCCAGGAAAACGAAAGCGCTTCTCCACGAATATCAACGGGTCGCGAGCCTCCACAAGATGGTCGCCCGGCGTCCGCGCATCAGCGCCTATCTTCATAGCGACCGCCGGTTGAAGTTCAGCGAGCAGGGGATATTTCGTCATTATCCTGAACTTGAGAAGTGACTAGCGCGATTTGGCCATCCGCTACGCCTTGCGCTGACCGCCCGCCCTATATGCTCATCTTGCAGGTCGCAGCGGCTCGGGTTCGGCTTGCTTCGGAGAGATGTCGATGGGTGGAGTCGTTATGGCCACGGAAGCGCCGCGCTCAACGAGCGCTTGCGACGCTTTCCGGCATCGCCTTTTTCAAACCCGCAAGCTTTCGATCGAGCTCGCGGCGCCGCTCAGCGCGGAGGATATGGCCGTCCAGGCGATGGACGACGCCAGCCCGACAAAATGGCATCTCGCCCATACCACCTGGTTTTTCGAAACCTTTGTCCTGACGCCCTATCTCCCCGGCTATCAGCTGTTCGATGAAGCGTTCAACTACTGCTTCAACTCGTACTACGAGCACCAGGGCCCGCGACAGCCAAGACCGAAGCGCGGCCTTCTGACCAGGCCGTCGCTCGAAAGAATTCTCGCCTATCGCGAGCATGTCGATCTCGCGTTGGCGCAGCTGCTTGCCGAGCAGCCTGCCGCTTCGCCAGCCTGGATGCGCCGGCTCGAAATCGGCATCAATCACGAGCAGCAACATCAGGAGCTCATCCTTACGGACATTCTCGCCCTCTTTGCCGCGAATCCCTTGAGGCCGGCGTATCGGGCCGCGCGAGTCGGCTCTGACCGGGGGCTGCTTGAGCCGGCGCGATGGCTGGACTTTCCTGGCGGCGTCTTCCGGATCGGCCACGAAGGAAGCGGCTTCGCGTGGGACAATGAGCAACCCCGTCACGATGCGCTGCTCCGGCCGTTCCGGCTCGCCGACCGCCCGGTCACGAACTGGGAATGGTTGGAATTCATCGCCGACGGAGGGTACGAGACGCCTACCTTATGGCTGTCCGACGGCTGGGCCACGGTGAACTGCGAGAACTGGCGTGCGCCGCTCTACTGGGAACGGCGCGACGCAGAGTGGCTCGAGATGACGCTTGAAGGCCTGCAGCCTCTCAGCCTCGGCGCGCCGGTTGCGCATGTGAGCTACTACGAAGCCGACGCCTTTGCGCGCTGGTCCGGCGATCGATTACCAACCGAATTCGAATGGGAGGTCGCGGCGGCGACGGCCCGTGAAGAAGGAAATTTTCTTGAAACGGCGGCGCTGCGTCCTCGACCCGCCGAGGCCGAACCGAATGGCTCCCCACGTCAGATGTTCGGCGATGTCTGGGAATGGACCCAAAGCGCCTATCTGCCTTATCCGGGCTATCGGGCTCCCGAAGGAGCGCTCGGAGAATACAACGGCAAATTCATGGTTGGACAACAGGTGTTGCGCGGCGGCTCCTGCGCGACGCCGGAACGTCACATCCGCGCGAGCTACCGCAATTTCTTCTACCCGCATCAGCGCTGGCAGTTCACGGGCCTGCGCCTCGCTTCGGAGGCCGCCTGATGTCGGAGGCGACGGAACGCTTTGCGCCGCTCCTGCAGCAAGCAGACGACTTCGCGCTCAGCGTGTTGGAAGGACTGTCGCGCGCGCGGAAGAGTCTTCCCTGCCGCTTTTTCTATGACGCCAAAGGCAGCGCGCTTTTCGAAGAGATTACGAAACAGCCGGAATATTATCCGACAAGAGTCGAGCTTGCCATTCTCGAAGCCAATGCGACGCAGATTTTTGATGGAGCGCCCCTCGAATCTGTTCTCGTCGAATTCGGTTCCGGGTCGAGCCTCAAGACGGAAATCCTGCTCCGACACATGCGACGGCTCCGCGCCTATGTGCCGATCGATATTTCGCAGAGCGCGTTAACCGACGCCAAGCGCCGCCTCACGTCGAGGTTCTTCAGCCTCAATATATCGCCGTTAGTGGGTGATTTTTCCCGCCGGATCGAGCTTCCTCGAGAGCTGGCGGAACAACCGAAGCTCGGATTTTTTCCGGGATCGACGATCGGCAATTTCTGTCCCGCAGAGGCGACGCAGTTGCTGCACGCCATGCGCGGAACGCTTTCGCCGGGCGGCAGGCTGATCATCGGCGTCGATCTGAAGAAGGACGTTCGCCAGCTTGTTCAAGCCTATGATGACGCCAATGGCGTCACAGCCGCATTCAATCTCAATCTGCTCACGCGCATCAATCGCGAACTCGATGGGACATTCGATCTTGGAGCATTTCGTCACGCGGCGACGTATGAGCCCTTCGAAGGCCGTATCGAAATGCATCTCGTCAGCGAGAAGAATCAGGACGTCTGGGTGAAAGGCCGAAGATTTCGCTTTCGCGCAGGAGAAACGATCCACACCGAAAATGCTTACAAATTCACAGTCGAGAAGTTTCATCTGATCGCGCGGGCGGCGGGGTGGACGCCTGTGCGCGTGTGGACAGACGATCTGGGCTTGTTCAGCGTGCACGAGTTGGCCGCGCTCTGATCCGCGCCCGTGAATACGGCGGAAGAGCTGCAATGACTGCATCGACGTTGAGTGAGGCGGACGGAAGCGCCTGGCCCGTATTGCCCTACTCGGCCTGGCGGGACACCTACCTCACTCTGCATCTCTGGACCCAGATCGTCGGCAAGATCCGATTGTCGCTCACCCCCTGGCTGAATCACTCCTGGCACGTCGCGCTCTACCTGACGGCGCGCGGCCTCACCACCTCGCCGATCGCGTATGACACAAGAATTTTTCAGATTGATTTCGACTTCGTGGACCACGTGCTTCGCATATCGTCCAGCGACGGCCGATACCGGCAGATGCCGCTTCGCAGCCAGGCGGTCGCCTCCTTCTATTCGGATCTTATGAAACAGCTCGAAGAGCTGAACATCTTTGTGCGCATCAATGAGCGCCCCAATGAAATTCCGGATGCGATTCCCTTCACCAGGGATCGGGTTCACGCCGCCTATGATCCTCACTACGCGAACAGTTTGTTCAATTTGCTTGTTCAAGCCGACCGCGTTTTCAAGATTTTCCGCACAGGCTTCATCGGCAAGGCGAGCCCCGTGCATTTCTTCTGGGGCAGCTTCGATCTGGCGGTGACGCGATTTTCCGGTCGCCGAGCGCCACCCCACCCCGGAGGCGTGCCCAATCTCCCAGACGCTGTTGTGCGTGAAGCGTATTCGCATGAGGTGAGCAGCGCCGGCTTCTGGCCAGGAGGCGGCTCCGTCGATTTTCCTGCTTTCTATTCGTATGCTTATCCAGCGCCGCCGGGGTTTGATAGCGCGCCCATGAGACCGGAGGGCGCATTTTTCAGCCGAGATCTGCAGGAATACATTCTGCCTTACGACATGGTGCGGACCGCTCAGCAACCGGACGCGACGCTGCTGAGCTTCTTGCAGAGCACATATGAGGCGGCCGCAGTCGCCGGCGGATGGGACCGCGCGGCGCTCGAATGTCCGTTTGGAACTGTTGGCGTTCCGGGGCCGGCTCGCCGATAAGGTCTCCTTCAGGGACCTGAATCTTCCACAACTTCCTGCGTTTCCTCCGCTCCTGGAGAGACCAGCGCCGCGACGCTGCGCGGGCTCTCGATCCGACCAAGGCTTTGCGCTAAGCTTCCCCCTTCAATTCGCATCATTTGTTGCAGCAAGAATGGAGGCCTGGAATGCGGCATTCTCTTAAACGCAGACTTCTCGCGGAATTTCTCGGGACTTTCTGGCTTGTTTTCGGAGGCTGCGGCAGCGCGGTCATTTCAGCCGGCTTTCCGCAGCTTGGGATTGGCTTTCTTGGCGTGTCGCTGGCCTTCGGACTCACCGTGCTGACCGGCGCTTACGCCTTCGGCCCGGTATCCGGCGGCCACTTCAATCCGGCTGTGACGCTCGGCGTCGCAACGGCGGGCCGTTTTCCCTGGAAGGAGGTCGTGCCGTTTTGGGTGGTGCAGCTTCTCGGCGCGACATTTGCGGCCTTCGTGCTGCTCAAGATCGCTCAAGGCAATATTGACTTTTCCCTCGCCAACGGTTTCGCCGCCAACGGATATGATGAACATTCGCCCAATGGCTATACATGGCAGTCCGGTCTGCTTGCAGAGATCGTGCTGACCGCCTTTTTCCTGCTTGTTATTCTCGGAACCACCGAGGGCCGCGCGCCGATCGGCTTCGCGGCGATCGCTATCGGACTGGCGCTGACGCTGATCCATCTTGTCGACATCCCGATCACCAACGCTTCCGTGAACCCGGCGCGCTCCACGAGCCAGGCGCTCTTCGTTGGCGGATGGGCGCTCGAACAGCTGTGGCTGTTCTGGGTGGCCCCGCTGCTCGGCGCCGTCATCGGCGGCCTTCTTCACCGCTTTACGCTTGCCGATGACTGACGGGGAAATGCGCTGTTAGCAGAAGCTGACGGGAACGGCGGCTGCGGATTTGGCTTTACGCCACATCTAAGACCGCCGTCCCGCAGTCGCCGTTACGTCGGAAGCAGCCAATGCGCGCCTGCGAGTCGACGACCAGCTTCAACTCTGGTCGGAGCCGCGTCTGACGTGTTTCTGTCATTGAAGCCGAGGACTCGGGCGGCGGGTTCACATGCAGCCGGCGACCGACGATACGGCGTCAGCGCTCTTCGAGCGCTAATGGCGGGCCGCTATTCTCAGTGGCCCGCGCATCCCCAAAAAACAATGTCCTGTCGCTTTCAAGCTTCTCGATGAGATCACGCAATCGATCCGGCAGCGGCTCTCGGAGAACATCATCGTACGTTCGTCGTAACAGTTCGCCGAGTTGGTCGCCGACCTTTTGGTCATGTAAGCTGGGCCGACGCATGATTGCATCTCCACTCGTCAACAGAGAACGCTGAGACCCTCGACTTAGGTTGCGGCTACAATGTGGGCGGACGCTGCGCAGCGCGCCCGCCAACGGTGATTTGTAAAATTTATGGTAAATTTGACACATCGCGTCCCGCCCTGTCGCCCTGTAATTAGGCGCCAGCCTCTGGCCTCGAAGCCATGAAAGGCGAGATGCGCGTCGGTCGCTCGCCGCGCGCCACATGCCGATATTCATAGCCCCTGCGCGCACAACAAGAGCGGCCGGACAATGTGAACCGCGCCTGGGACTGATGGCGCAGGCGCGGCTGCTTCCATCGGTCCGCCCTAGGCCCGACGGCTCCGAACTCAATTCTCGATTGACAACTGCTCATGGTAGTTTGGCGATCGACGGCGGAGATTGACGACGCCGAGGAGGATCGCGCCATGTGTCAGGCCTGCGGGTTTACCGATATCTCTCATCGAAACACGATTCGCCGCAGGACCTTTTTGTTCAGCGCGGCCGCGGCGGGGGCGCTGGCGGCTGTCCCGAGCGCAAATGCGAAGGGCCGCAGATCGCAGCCGAAGGAAACAAGGCAGAATAGCGCGCCGCCCAAGCCTGAGAACGTCATGACGCCTGATGACGCGTTGGCGCGGCTGATGGAGGGAAATAGGCGGTATCAGAAAGGCCTCGCGAGACGACACGACTTCGTCGCGGAACGCGAGGCGCTGGTTGGCGGACAGAACCCATACGCCGCGGTTCTCAGCTGCGCGGATTCCCGGATCGCGCCAGAATACGCCTTCGATAGTTCGCGCGGAGATCTATTTGTGGTTCGCGTCGCGGGCAATGTCGCCAATCCCTACAACGTCGCCAGCCTGGAATATGCCGTGGAGGTGCTGAAGACGCCTCTCATTCTGGTGCTCTGTCACGAAGCCTGCGGCGCGGTTAAATCGGCGATCTCCTCGATACAGGACAATACGACCTTGCCTGGACATCTTCCGTCGCTCGTCGCCGCTCTCACGCCGGCAGTTCAAGCAATAAAGGGACGTCCGGGCGATCCGCTGGAGAACGCCACGATGGAGAATGCCCGGCTGTGCGTCGAACAGCTTAAGACCGCGACGCCTTTGCTGAGCGCAGCGGCCAACGAAAAGCGCGTCAAGGTCGTGAGTGGAATTTACCGGCTTGCCGATGGACGGGTCGATCTTTTTGCGTGACGCGAGGCCTTCAAGCTTTTGACCGGCGCCTGCGCAAGCAGCGAAGCAGTCAAGCAAGAATCTTGCGGTCGATTTGAGCGATCGACGTAACGCCGGTCAACGTCATCGCCACCCGCATTTCCTTGGCGAAGATCTCAAGCATATTCTCGACGCCGGCCTGTCCGGCCGCCGCCAACGCATATGCCGCCGCCCGACCGAGCAGGACGCCTTTCGCGCCAAGCGCCAACATGCGGACGACGTCCAGTCCGGAGCGAACGCCTGAGTCGACAAAAACTTCAAGATCGTCGCCAACGGCGTCAACGATCGGCGGCAGGGCTTTGACCGTCGACAGCGCGCCATCGAGTTGCCGTCCGCCATGATTCGAGACGACGATCCCGTTCGCGCCGAACCGCACTGCATCGCGCGCGTCCTCGGGATCCAGGATGCCCTTAAGGATCAGCGGTCCTTTCCAGAAATCGCGGATCCACTCCAGATCCGACCAGCTGATCGAGGGATCAATATTCTTGCCCAGCCAGCCGATATAGTCCTGCAAGCCCGTCGCCTTGCCGAGATAATTCGAAATATTGCCGAGATCGTGCGGTCGCCCCCTGAGCCCAACATCGAAGGCCCATCGGGGTTTCGTTATCGCCTGCAGCAGTCGCCGCTGCATGGCGTAGGGGCCTGACAACCCTGAGTGCGCGTCGCGGTAGCGCGATCCATGCACGGGCAGATCTACCGTAAAGACAAGATTTTTCACGCCTGCGCGCTGCGCGCGCTCCAACATGGACTGCATGAACCCGCGATCTTTGAGAACGTAAAGCTGAAACCAGATCGTCTGCGGGCAACGCGACGCGACTTCTTCGAGCGGACAGATCGAAAGCGTCGACAAGACGTAGGGAACGCCCTTCTCCGCCGCAGCGCTGGCCGATTGGATCTCGCCACGTCGGGCGAACATTCCGCTCAAGCCCACGGGCGCGAGGATGACGGGAAGCGCCGATGGCTGGCCGAACCACTCGGTCGCGAGACTGAGGCCGGAGACGTTCTTCAACACGCGCTGCCTGAGAGGCACGCCTCTCAGATCGGCGATATTCGCCTGCAGGGTGTCCTCGGCGTTCGCTCCGCCATCGATGTAATCGAACAGAAATCGCGGCAGCCTGCGCTGTGCAGCCTTGCGATAATCTGAAACCGACGAAATGATCATGCGCTTCTCCAGAGAGAGACGTTGGGCGCGCTGAAGCGCTCGGCGGGGAGCGCCCGTTTGAGGCTGCCTTCGGCCATCGTGCGCTACAACACGAGATTGGCGCGCTCTTGCTGTGGAAGATCGCCGCAGCGCAGCAGATCGTCGAAATAGTCGATGGTCTTTAGAAGACCATCTCGCAACTCGACGGTCGGCTCCCATTGCAAGAGATCCCGCGCCTTGCCGATATCGGGCTGGCGCTGCCTGGGGTCGTCGGCGGGAAGCGGCTGAAAAACGAGCTTCGATTTAGAGCCCGTCAACGCCACCACGAGTTCGCCGAGTTGCCTGATGGTAAACTCTTTCGGATTACCGATGTTGACAGGCCCCGTCGTCTCCCGGTCTGTCGCCATCATCCTGATCGTCGCCTCGATGAGGTCGTCGACGTAACAGAACGAGCGAGTCTGACGGCCGTCGCCATAGAGCGTGATATCCTTGCCGCTGAGCGCTTGCACAATGAAGTTCGAGACGACCCGTCCGTCGTTGGGGTGCATGCGCGGGCCATAGGTATTGAAGATTCGCATGACCTTCGCAGAGAGATTATGCTGGCGAATGTAGTCGAACACGAGCGTTTCGGCGCAGCGCTTGCCCTCGTCGTAACAGGATCGCACGCCAATCGGATTGACGTTCCCCCAATACTCTTCCGGCTGAGGATGAACCCTCGGATCGCCGTAGACTTCTGACGTCGACGCCTGCAGCATTTTGGCTTTCGTACGCTTGGCGAGGCCAAGCATGTTGATGACGCCCACGACGCTGGTCTTCGTCGTCTGAACCGGGTCGAACTGGTAGTGAATGGGTGACGCCGCGCAAGCGAGATTATAGATCTCGTCCACTTCCACATAGAGGGGCGAAGTCACGTCATGGAGTAGAAGTTCGAATTTACGATCATCCAAAAGATGCGCAATATTCCGGCGCGCGCCCGTGAAAAAATTATCGACACATAAAACCTCGTGGCCCCCCGCTAAGAGCCTTTCACATAGATGCGAGCCAAGAAAGCCTGCGCCTCCTGTAACGAGGATCCGCTTGTGCATCATTGACCTATCGGGAAAGATATTAGACTCGCAAAATAAGCCACGCAATTTCATGCTTGTCCAGAGATCGCCAGCGATGAGGCTTTGTTTTTACAATCCTGGCTGACGTCCTTGAGCGCTAAGTCTGGTGAGGATCTCGCCTAAATTCGTCAAGGCACATTGCATTTGACGCACGAGAGAAGCTAGTCTCGCTCGGCAAAACTGGACACGCAGCGACCGGCGAGTAGCTCATCTCGCTCGCATGACAATGTTCCTTCGACGAACAGCCGGATGACGACATGGCCGACGAGTCCGTTGGGCAGGAGCAGCCAGCATCGCATGCTCTGACGGCGGCGCAGGAGGATGGCGCAAACTCTCGTTTTGCGTCCCATATTTACGTTTCTTTGCTTTGGTTCGCCTTTTCGGCGCAGTGGACGACCCTGCTTTCAGTGATTATCCCCGATCAGGTTGCGAATATCGTGGGGCCCGAAGCGGCGAATAAGGAAGGACTGAGCGGAACCGTACTCGGCGCGGGCGCCATCGTCGCGCTGTTTGTCGCGCCCTTGGCGGGCGCGTTGTCGGACCGGGCGCGAAGCGCCAGCGGCAGACGGCGGCCGTTCCTCATCGCCGGCGTCCTAGGCAGTTGCATCGGTTTGATGATTCTGGCGCCCTTCGGTCGCGGCGGCAGCTTGCTGCTTTATACGCTCGCATTTCTCAATCTGACGTTCTGGTGGAACTGGATGGCGGGCGCCTACGCCGGACTGATTCCCGACGTCGTGCCGGAGCGGGATCAGAGCCTGGCGAGCGCCTGGATCAACATCATGACCGCGATCGGCGCCGGACTCGGCAATTTTCTGGTCGCCGTGTTGTATGCGCCCGACCATCCCATGACCGTCTTTGCCGCCTTCGTCGCGCTGAGCCTCGCCTGCCTCGGCCTGACATTGAAGCATGTCAAGGAACCCCCCTCCGACGGAGCCGAGGACACGTTCGCCGTCAGGCGCTTCCTGAGATCCTTCGTCGTCAGCCCGCGCGCGCATCCCAATTTCTATTGGGTGCTCGTCACCCGCTTCTTCGTGAACATGGGCGTGTGGTCGATCTCCGCCCTACTTCTGTTTTATGCGCAGGATGTCATTGGTCTTGCGCAAGCGGCCAATGTGCTTCCGGCGCTGAATGCGGCGGGCGCCTTTCTTTCCATCCCGGCGAGCCTTTGCGCCGTTTGGCTGAGCGCCCGACACGGCCTCGTCCCTATCGTTCAGACCGCCAGCTGGATCATGGTAATCGCGACCATCGGTTATGTCCTGATCCCCTTGCAACCACATTTTTTGTCGTTCGCGGCGACCGTGCTCATCTTTTCTTTGGCCTGGGGGGCCTATCAAGCGGTGGACTGGGCTCTGGCTTTAAGAGTGCTGCCGAGCGCCGCCGGCGCGGGCAAGGACATGGGCATCTGGCATATCGCTTTCGTGCTGCCTCTGGTCATCGGGCCAGTGTTTACCGGGTGGCTGGTTTCGTATCTGAAACTCGCCGTCTCAACGGGCGTGGCCTACATGGGCGCCTTCGCGATTGCGGCGCTGTGGTTCGCCCTTGCTGCAACGCTCGTCATGCGCGTCCGCTTGCGTCCCGTCGCGTGACTCTTCGCTTTCGCTGGTCCTCGCGCTTGGCGTGAACGGCTCTGGCGTCGCGAAGGCTTCGTGTTAATTTCGCACGCTCGAACGGGCCCAGAATCAAGAACGGCTTTTTGAGGACTCAAGGACGGGTATGAAGATTTCGGCGGCTGAACGTGAAGCAGGCGCGATGAATGAGGACAATCTCAGGATCGCGGCGCGCACCTTGAAAGAATGCGGGTATCTCGTCCTCGAGGATGTCCTTCCACGAGATTGGATCGATCGAACCCGCGATATCTGCAACGACGCCTTGCGGCGCTACATGCCGACGCTCAATCCCGAAAAGCGTCGCTACTATGAGCAGGTGCATACCGCAATGTTCCCGCCGATCTGTTCGCCGTTCATGGATGCAATCGCCATTGAGAACCCGTTCGCGGTGCAGGTCACCGAGGCCGTCATCGGACCCGACTTCTTCTGCACATTTTACAATACCAACACCCAATGGCCTCACTCGGGGATCCAGCACGTTCATCGCGACTTCGATCATCTGTTTCCTGGCTTTCCGGTCGCTCTCCCTATCTCTCAAGTGATCGTCAATATTCCGCTGACCGACTTCAGTCTCGAAAACGGCGCGACGGAGGTCTGGCCTGGCAGCCATCTGATCGTCGACGAAATTCCAAACGACAACCAGGCTCTCGAAGAACGCGCCAAGACTCTGCCCTCGGTGCGCACCACAGCCTCCGCCGGCTCCATCATACTGCGAGACATGCGGACCTGGCATCGCGGGATGCCTAACAAGACCGACGAGATTCGCACCATGCTGGCGATGATCTATGATCGACCGTTCCTCAACGCCTATATCAGCGCCACGGAGTTGATCGAGATTCCGCGCGCCACATGGGAAAGAATGTCTGACCGCGCCAAGCATATTTTTCGTTTCAATCCGGTCGTCGAAAGGGCGCCCTCGCTCGACGGCAGAAAGCCGCCGTATTGAGCGGCCGCATCGCCGTCAGACCGTCACTCTGAACAGGCGCGTGATCCTGTCGCAGTCTCGCGCCATAAGCTCCGCGTTGTAAAGAAACACCCGATCGGCCAGTCGAGCGCTCAACCCGTCGGGCGCGGACAAGCGCGCGCGAAGCAAGAGGTCAAACAGCCGCGCCGACAGCAGCGCCTTCGTGCATCCGTAGGCGCTGCCGGGGTGAATCGTGAATTGCGCGTCGCCTTCAAGCATCACAAACGTCTTGCCGATGTGACCGCAGAACACATCCGCGCGATCGCTGACCACCTCGATTGGCGTCGCAAACTGCGGATCCAGCGGAAGCCATGGGATCGGCCTTCCTCCAGTCGAGGGCGCGGCGCCTTGCGGACGCGCCCGGATGGCCTCAAAGCCGTAGCGCGCCCAGAAAAGCACCATACGGCGGAGCTCGTCCGTTTCGTACGAAGCAGCCGTCTGATCGCTCTCATTGTTTTCTGCGCCGGCGCGCGACTTCTTCGCTCGTGCGATGGCGTCGCGCAGACGCATCTCCTCGTCGCGCGCGAGATCGAGGCCAAGGTAGTGATGTCCGGGCGCCTGCAGGATCGTCCCGGCCAAGAGCCCCGCGCCCCTGCGGGAAACGAAGCGGTGAAAGGCGTAGCTGAGTTTCGAGACGATATCGCCGGACATTCGGTCCCATCGTGAAAGACCCTTATCGCCAGCACGAAAGATGGCGATGATTCCAGTGTGCGAGTGGAATTGCCCCCGCCGCGAAATGCCGAGCAAGCCCGACGTCCGACTGTGCCGACCATCCGCAATCACGAGCAGCTTCGGCGAGAAGGACAGATGAGCGCGCCCGTCCGAGGCAAGCACGCGCGCCAAGCCGCCCGCCTGATCAATCCGAACGACGTTGACGCCATAGTGCATCGCCAGAGCCGAATCGTCAGGCGCCACGGCGCGAAGCACTGCACAAAGCGCGAATTCAAGATCGGCAAGACTCACTTCGAGCCGTAATCGGCCCAGCGGAAATATCTTGTCCTCCTTGAAGAGAAAATCGATGACTCCCAGTCGCTCGAGCATGGTGATGACGGCCTGCGAGCGAATCACGATGATCTGCGGACGGCGCGGCGCGCTTTCGGGCCGCAGTTCGAGCACAGCCGTCGGCAGGCCCTGCAATACCGCTGAGATCGCGCGAACTAAGCCGGCTGGCCCGGCGCCGACAATCAGCACCGAATAATCGCTGCGTCCATTCTTTCGCTGATTGAACCTACGTAAGGTCCGTAGATTTTCGACACATGCTCGAAAGCGAGCCTCATGCTCTGCCTTGGCGCGCGCGTGCGCTGGTGGCGCGCACATGTGGGTGGCGTCGCCGGAGCGGACGACGATGTCTGGGGGGACATGCAGGCGCCATCGAACAGCCGCCGCTTCGATCAGATACCGTTCGAGTTCCTGCGAAAGAAGCGGCCGGAACGGGTCGAGGAGCAGTTTCCGTTGCGCCTCCAGGATATCGGTTGAAGGTCCGGAAGCGCAGGAAAAACGCCCGGCCGCCAACGATTGGAGATCGGCGGCGCAATCCTCGGCAAGGCGGTCGGCGAGAAACGAAGCGAGTTCACGCTGCAGTTCGTCAGGGGCCCCGACGCCGGAGTGGAGCGCCTCGAAGTCCGCCAGCGACAAAGGTTCGCACGTCGCCTGGTCGATCGTGCCGTCGTAGAGATCTTCTTCTTTGCTGATACGGTAGAAAGGATTGCAGAACCGCCCGAGGAAGCGGTCGAGCAGGAATCGACCCTCGCCGGCGGAGCACGGCTGCTGATGACAAGGACGCCACTCGACAAGCGCCGCCTCTTCGCTTGCGCTCGGGCTCGACGTCGCGCCCGTTACACCGGCAGCTTGGGATCCCACGCAATCTCCCACCAATGATCATCCGGATCGGCGAAGAAACCTGCGTAGCCGCCCCAGTCCGTATCGGCGGCGGGTTTGGTGATCGTGGCTCCTGCAGCTACCGCTTCGGCAAGCGTCTGATCGACCAGCGTTCGCTCCGCCACATTGTGGGCCAGAACGATACGCGATCGTCCGAACTCCTCAAGCGGAATTCGCGTATCGAGCGACAGAAGCTCCATTGGAAAGAGCGCCAACCAAAGGCCGCGAAGCGGAAAGTAAGCGATCAACTCGTTACTCTGCGAAGAAAGCGCCAAGCCCAGACCGTCACGGTAAAAGGCGATCGACCGATCGAGATCGCGAACGCCAAGAGTAATGATGCTGAGTCGATTCTGCACGACGACCTTCAGGATGAGTTTTAGAGGACCGAGGCTCCTTCATTCCCTGCACAGGCGCCGAGCGTACAAATTGGCCTTTCGATCAGATGTGACTGGGCAAGCCGATCGGTTCCGGACTCCACCGCTCCGCCGCGTCGCTGACCTCCCGTCGCACGACGAGGCGATGATCGAAATAGTTCTGTGCATAGGCGAGGAGAGAAAGGAACGAATAAACCTTCTCTGGCGATCGCCTGACGACGGCGCCGAGGAGGCGCCAGAATTTCCAGCGCGTCGGATTGCGAACCCCATGCTGCGCGGCGACGGAGAGCATCAATCTCCATTCATGCGCTTTCGGCCAGCGCAACCTCTCGCGTGAGGGCGCAGGCCCGAGTTCGCAGATCTGATCGAATGCTCGGTCCAGGCATCGCTCCGGCTCATAGACGACTTCGTAGAAATTGATGAGTTCGCGCGCGATGTTCTCGATGGAACGCACCGGCACGAAATTCGGCAGCCGTGCGACCTCGCCCAAATTCTTGTCGCTGTCGTGGAACAGCCGCGCCTCTCGTTCAAGCCGCTTCCAAAGGTCCGTGCCTGGGTAGGCGACCAGCGGATTGAGCAGAACATCCGTAATCCGTGTGCGCTCGGCGAAGGCGATGAGCCGCTCGTCGACCCTCGGCTCCTCGCTGTCGAAACCGATGATCAAGGTGCACTTGACCCGAATGCCCGCGCGCCCAATCACCCGCAACGCCGCTTCCTGGTCCACCCGCATGTTCTGATATTTTTTCGTCTCTTCCAGGCTTTCCTGCTCGAGCGATTCGATCCCGACGCAGGTCTTTGTGAAGCCCGCGGCGACCATCAGCTCGAGAAGATCCTTCTTCTGAGCGAGATTGAGCGAGGTCTGAGTCTGGAACTCAAAGGGATAGTCGCGTTCCCGCATCCAGGGGATGAGCGCGCGGCAGAGTTCTTTAACGCGTTTGATGTTGCCGATGATGTTGTCATCGACGAACGAAACCTCGCCACGCCAACCAAGATCGTAGAGTCGCTGAAGTTCATCCATTACCTGCTGAATGCCCTTGCCGCGCGCCTCCTTCCCCATAAGCGCTGTCGCGTCGCAGAATTCGCAATGGAAGGGGCACCCGCGGATAAACTGTATCGGCAAAGCCATGTAGCTGTGCATGTCGAGGAGATCCCAACGCGGCGGAGGCGAACGCGTCATGTCCGCTCGAGCGGGCGAAGACAGCACGTGACCGAAATCCTCATTGTCGAGGCACTCGATCAGCCGCTCCATGGGCCCTTCCGCCTCGCCGACGACGACGAGGTCGGCGCCCGCTGCAATCGCCTCTGACGAAGCATGGAATGCCCATGGTCCGCCGACGACCACCGCTTTGCCGCGTCGCTTCGCCTCCCGCGTCAGCGTCTTGATTTCTTCAGCCTGGATGGACATGCCGGTCATCATGACCGTGTCGCAATCGCGCCAATCGGCCTCTGTGAGCGGCTGGAAGCTCAAATCCAAATGCTTCATGTTCCAGCTCTGAGGCAACAGGCCGGCGACGGTGATGAGCCCCAGACTGGGTTCCGGCGCTTTCTTGCCTGACCAACTCATGACCTTCGAATAGCCGGCGACGACGAAACCCGGAAACGGCGGCAGAATAAAAAGAACGCTGCGATGTCGATGCGCTTTCGCCTGGCCAGCGCCGACAGAGACGGAAGCGCTCATGCTTGGCGGCGAGCTGATCGACTGAGGCATACTCGCTGCGCTCCTCGTTCATCGGAATGGCGTATCGACCGGTCAATATCTGATCTGAGCGTCCAGAGCCGCGATCGCTCCCCCCGAACGTCGCGGACCGCAAAAGGAGAGAGTCGGGGAAGCGACTCGCGGCGCTAGCCAGTCGTCGCCGCTGCATCGTGGCGCATTGTCTTGCTGAACTGTCAGCATGCCGCATCCGTAACTCTGGACGGTCAACTGTAGCGACGAAAGCTTATCCTGCACGCCGACGACGTCAAGAGACGAGACGCTTCAAAGAACGAACCCGCTCTCCTCGAGCGAACTACCAGTTCCGAGGCGAGTCGCCTGCGCGCCAGTGTCGCTCGATTTCCTCCAAAGTGAGACCTTTCGTCTCCGGCACAAAAAAGTAGCAGAACAGGAAACCGGCCGTGCCAACCGCAGCATACATCGAGAATGTCGCAGTCGGTCCGAAGTATGCGACAAGGCTCGGAAATGTGAGCGCCGTGATGATCTGAGACACCCAGTTCGCGACGATGACGAAGCCCATCGCGACGCCGCGCACGCGTTGCGGGTAAATCTCCGAGACGATCAAACCGCTTACCGGGCCCAGGCTTAATGAGAACGCGCCCATGTAGATGAACATGCTGAACACCGCCAGCCACTGATCGAGCTTTGGATGTTGAGTGATATTCGCAAAGCTGACCGCAAGCACCAGCAGGCAGACGACGGTGACGGCGATGCCGCTCAGAAACAAGAGCTTACGCCCGAACCGATCCAGTAGGATGATGGCCGTTAGCGTCGCCATGACGTCGGTCATGCCGACCCCGACCGTCAGCAGCGCATTGCCCGTGGGGCCGGCGACCTTCGTCATTCCAAAAATCGTCGTACTGTAGTTGATGACGATGCCGATCCCGCTGAACTGCTGAAAGAACATCAGTCCGAGGCCGACAAGCAGCGTCTGGCGCGTCGTCGGCTCGAGCAGCTCCCGCCACGTGGTTTCGCCTGCCGTCGCCTGCAAACTCTCCTTGATCTCGGAGATCGCGGCTTCTTCATTGGGAACGCCGAGGCGGCGCAGCATGCGCCGCGCGCTGCCCTCGCGGCGCTTGGTCAGCAACCAGCGGGGCGAGGCCGGCAGGAACAGCATCGCGTAGCCGAGGACGACCGCCGGAGTCGCCCCGGCCATCAGCATATATCGCCATCCCTCCGGAGTCGCAGCAAACCATGCGCTCACGATATCTGAGCACAAAACGCCCATCACGAGGGCGAGCTGATTGAGAGTGACGATCGCGCCTCGAATCTTCGCCGGCGCGATTTCCGACAGATAGAGCGGCACTGCGACCGAAACGCCGCCAACTGCGATGCCGACAAATATCCGGCCGGCGATCAGCCAAAAGGGAGAATCCGCCAATCCGCTCCAGAACGAGCCCACGACGAAGATCGCTGCGGTCGCGCTGATCGTTGCGCCGCGGCCGATGGCGTCAGCGGCCTTTCCGCCGATCGCCGCGCCGAGCAGGCCGCCCCACAGCACGCCGGTGACAATGTATCCTTCGGTTAACGGGCCGAGCGACCATTCCTTCCTCAGCTGGACGATGGCGCCTGCGATGATGCCGGTGTCGAGGCCGAACAGCAAGCCGCCGATCGCGGCGATGCTCGCGATCATATAGATACGAACGTAACGCGCCGGCGCGGCGCCGCTGCCGCTCATGGCTGCAGGACGCTGTGTGGGCGAGCGCGAAGCTGTCCGGCCGGCGCATTGCTCTGCTGAATCTCCTCAAGCGTGAGGCCCTTGGTCTCGGGCGCGTAGATTTTGCAGAAATACCATCCGGCCGCGCCGAAAAGGGCAAAGAACATGAAGGTCGGACCGTTGCCCAAGAGCTCCAGGACCGGCATGAAGGCGAAGGAGACGATCGCATTGAACAGCCAGTGAGAGGCGGTTGGGATGCTCATTGCGCGCCCGCGCAGCGTTGTCGGATAGAGCTCCGAGATCATTAGCCAGCCGATCGGCCCGATGCTCACGGCGAAAAAAGCGATAAAACTCAAGATCGTAAGCAGCACGAGGCACTCCTGCGCGATGCTGGCTTCTCGCATTGCCGCAAAGACCACTCCCGTAGCAAACAAACTGCCCGCCATGCCGGCAAAACCGATCGAGAGAAGCGGCTTTCGGCCGATGCGATCGAGGAAATACATCGCGACGAGCGTCATCAACACGTTGAGCAGGCCGATCTCAATCGTGGCGAGAGAAGCAACCATGCGGCCGTCAAAGCCTGCCTGACTAAAAATCGCGGGCGCGAAATAGATGATGGCGTTTATTCCCACGAACTGCTCAAAGAAATACAGCCCTATGCCAATGATCATCGTTTGCCAGCCAGGACCGCGAAGAAAAGCCGAAGGGCTGCTGTCCGCCTCGGAGGCTAGACCCCTCTTGATCCGTTCGATTTCCGAATCGATCGCGTTCGGCGTATCGCCCAGTTCCTCCAGCACCCGCCGGGCTTCCTGCTCATCGTCCTGCCATACGAGCCATCTTGGCGATTCCTCCAACCAGACGCTTGTCACGCCAAGCAGGACGGCAAGCGCCGACCCGGTGAAAAACATGTAGCGCCATGAGTGGTCATAACCTTCGAAAAACGCGGCCGTCACGTAGGAGAGCAAGATGCCGAGCGTAATCGCCAGCTGATTGCAAGAGACAAGCGCGCCACGCGACCTCGCGGGCGCAATCTCCGCGATATACAGCGGCACGCTCACTGAAACGGCTCCGAGCGCCAATCCGACCGCCGCCCTACTGGCGATGAGCCCGTCGAGCGAAGGCGCGAGACCGCTTCCGAAGCCCCCAAGCGCGAAGGTCGCGGAGGTCGCCGTGATGATTTCGCGTCGTCCGAATCTGTCGCTGATCTGACCAGCGATCAACGCTCCTACCACCGCCCCGCCGAGAAGAACCGCGACCAGCAGACCGGACCTGTATGTGTCTATAAGCCAGTCTTGCTGGATGAGCGGCAGCGCGCCGGAGATGATGCCGGTGTTGAAGCCAAACAACAATCCGCCCGTCGACGCGATGGCGGCCAGCACCCATCTTCTTAAATCTGGACTGCTGCGACGCGCTCCGCTCATTCGCCGCTCTCTTTTCGTTCTGCTTGAAAATGGCAAGACACGTATAATACAAGCGACAAAGCAGCGTCCATCGCGCGTCTGCCGACCAGAGTCGGGTGGGATCGCCTGCGAGAGAAGGCCTCGTGAAGCAGCGACGTATCGCTCTCGGTCTCAATTGCGGGCACGACGCCGCCGCAACTCTGTGCGATTCGACCGGAGTGGTCGCCAGCATCGCCGAAGAGCGTCTGAACCGAATCAAGCACTATTGCGGATTTCCTGCGCTCGCCATACGCGCCGTTCTGACCCAATGCGATCTAACTATCGACGATGTCGACATCATCGCGTTCTCCAGCCAGTATGGCGTCCTCCCTCAGCACCACGATCACGTCGTCATAGGGTTGGACGCAACGCCGCGGGCCCCTTCTGCGGAAAATATGGCTTTCGAGCCCGACGCAACCGACCCGATGGGCTCGGTTGAGCGAAACCTCGGAGAGATCTGGACGGGTTTTGGCGATCGCCATCCCGTGGCGCGCGTCGACGAACTCGCGGCGTTAGGCTTTTTCCGCGAACACCTGCGCCATTACTACGTGCATCACCACCTCGCCCACGCGGCGTCCGCCTTCCTTACGTCGGGGCTGGATGAGGCCTGCGTGCTCACCGTGGACGGCAAGGGCGATAAGACGAGCGCCACGATCTACTACGGCGACGCAGATAGCGGCCTTCGTCTCCTGCGCGCCTCCGGCTCAAGGGACAGCCTCGGCTGCTTCTATCAGGCGACGACGGAAGCGCTCGGCTTTGTGCCGATAGACAGCGAATACAAGACGATGGGACTGGCCGCCCTGGCCTGCCCGAACGGCGGCGGCGGTCTTTTCGCCGGCGCCGTGCGTTGCGAGGACGGCGTGTTTCACGCGTCTGATAAATGGCAGTTCCGCTGCTACAACCGCGCCAATCCGGACCGCGCTCTACCCAATCCAATGAATTCGGTTGTCCAGTCAGTCGCCTATGGGCGCCACCTCGACAACATGCCGCCGGAAGATTTCGCTTACGAAGCGCAGGCGCATTTTGAGGAGAACATGCTCGCCTATGTGCGGGACGCAATGGCGATTTCGGGCTGCAGATCGTTAGCCGCGGCGGGCGGAGGGTTCCTGAACGTCAAGGCTAATCAGCGCATCGTCGACACGCTGGAGCCCGATCGCTTCTTCGTATTCCCGGATGCGGCCGACAGCGGCAACGCCGCCGGCGCGGCGCTTATGGCGCTGCACATGGAAGGCGTGCGGCGCCCGCCGGCCAGGCTGCCCGTCCCCTATTTCGGCAATGAGTTCAGTCCCGAGAACATCGAATCTGTTTTGCTCGCCTCTTCGGACCTCAGCGTGACCAAATGCGATCCAACGGACATCGCCCGCGCGCTCGCTGAAGGCGAGGTGGTGGGGACATTTCAGGGCCGCATGGAAGCCGGTCCCCGAGCGCTCGGCAATCGTTCGGTGCTCGCCGACCCTCGGCATGCCTCGATCAAAGATCGCATCAACGGTCTGCTCAAGGGGCGCGAACCGTTCGTGCCCTTCGCGCCCATCGTAATGGAGGAGGAGGCGTCTCGCTATTGGTCGGGACCGACGGACTACCGCTATATGACATTTGCGGTGGCCGCCAACCAATACGCGCGCGAAAAGATCCCGGCCGTCGTTCATGTCGACGGCACCATGCGCCCTCAAGTGATGGCGGCGAGCGATAATCCGCTGATTCACTCGCTTTTATGCGCCTTCCGCGATCTGGCCGGAGTTGGCGTCGTCCTGAATACCTCTTTTAACCGCCACGGGCTGCCAATTGTCGGCTCGCCCGAGGATGCGCTTTACCATTTGCGCCAAGGCTGGGTCGACAGCCTGTGGATCGGTTCGTGGAGAGTGCTTCGCCGCGGAAAGGCGGCATGACGCCGACTCGGACTGAGGCGCTTTGAGCACGAGGCGCAGGACAGCCGCCGCAAGAGCGCCGTCGAGCCGATCAAGCGAGAGGTTGACGGATTGCATCGACGACAACAAGATGCCAACCGCATTAGGCGGGCTGTGCGGAAGTCGTGACGATCACGGCGCTATCGCTTGCCGTCAGACTTGATATGACTTTGAGCGGACGACTGATGCAGGACGTGTTGCCAGCGGCCGAGCCTATCGTCGAAGCGGCTCTGAACGCGCAGTGCGTTGTTCTTCACATCACCCACCATTGGGGCGGCGGCACCGAGCAGCACGTCCAGGAACTGGTCCATCACCTCGCCGACGCGGCGACGCACTTCGTGCTGCATGGCCGATCCGACGGGTTCGTCGTTCTAAGCGCTCCCGGCCAGGACGATCGACTTTACCATCCTCGGGACAATTTCTCCGATCTGATCGAAGATCTTCGTCGCTCCGGCGTCACGCGCATTCACGTCCATCAACTCTTCACAGTGCCGGTCGACGTCCGGCGTCTCATCGAAGAACTTGACGTCTCATTCGACTTTACGGTTCACGACTATCACACCTTCTGCCCGCGCGTTCACTTGAAGACGCGAGATAATGCATATTGCGGCGAACCGGGAGAAGTGGCGTGCGCCTCCTGCCTGGAGGACTGGCGCATTCCAGACGAGCGGGATATCGTCGAATATCGCGCCCGCTATGCTTGGGTTTATGCTCTGGCGCGGACCGTCATATGCCCGTCTAGAGACGTCGCCGCACGCGTTGAACGCTATAGTCCGCAGGCGCGCGTCGCGGTCGCGCCTCACCTGCGCAGGGTCGCAGCGCACCCGCCGGTCTCGATCGCGCCGCTCTCCGCATCGGAGCCGTTGCGGATCGCGATCATCGGCTGGATCACGGCGTTCAAAGGGGCGGCGCGCGTGCTCGACGCCGCGCGGATCATCGCCGAGCAAAAACTGCCCCTTCGTATCCAGGTCATCGGAAGCATTGACGGGGAGACGCCTCCAGGAATGCAGGTGACGGGCAGATATGAGACGAATGACCTCCAGCGCCTGCTTGCGGAGGCGCGTCCGCACCTTCTTTGGTATGCGGCGCAAGTTCCGGAAACCTATTCTTACGTCTTGAGCGAGGGACTTGAGGCCGGACTTCCCGTTCTGGCGCCGAGGCTCGGCGCCTTTCCCGAGCGCGTGCACGGGCGACCCTGGAGCTGGATCGTCGACTGGAGTCTCTCGGCCGAGCAGGCGGTCGCGACGTTGATGACAGTCCGACAACACTTCTTGTCTGGCGTCGCGCCCTCGACGCCAGACCACGAAGTTGAAACGCGCGCTTCGATCCACCTCTCGGACTTCTATCGCACCGTCTATCTGGATGGCGCAACGTGATCGATTTTCTCACGCCGAAACCCGAATCGCCGGCGCGGCTGGGCGCGGCTCCGGGTCCCGTACTCTTTGTATTTCCGCACCCCGACGACGACGTCTTCGTCGGGGGGACGCTGTCCTTGCTCCTGCGCGCCGGGGTTCGCCTGCATGCGTCCTGGGTGACGTCGGGCGGCTATGACGGAATGGCCCACGCGCGTGAAAGAGAATTGCAGCAGGCGATGGATATCGCGGGCGTCAAGAATCGTCACCTCCTGCGTCTACCCGACGGCGGCCTCATCGCCGACCTGGAAAACGCATGCGTGAAGCTCGTTCGCCTCATCGTTGAGGTGAAACCCAGAATCATCATAGGCCCGGCCTTTGAGGGCGGTCACGCGGACCATGACGCAACGAGCTTCGCAATCGCCGAGAGTTGTCGCCGCGCTAGTTGGGAGGTCCCGCTGTTTGAATATCCATGCTATGCGCCGGCCGCCGATGCTCCGCGCGGTCTTCGGTTGAGCGCCTTCCCTGCCCAGGCTTTAAACGTGCGGCAGGTGGACTTGGACAAAAGGGCGATGCGGTGCAAGGAGTCGATGGCCAGGGCCTACGCCAGCCAGAAGCAGGTCTTTGATCTCCTGGAGTGGCGCCCGTCGACGCGAGAATTCTTCCGAGAATGTCCCAAGCATAGGGATCATGCGCATCCGCCATATCCGGGTCTCAGCAGCTACGCGCATTGGTTCAATTGGCGAAGCCGCGATCGGTTTGAACGCCTCTCCGCCGCGATCGCATCCATGACGGGGAAGGAACCGACGGTTCATCCGCTGTTCGCCGTGGAAGGGGCAGATAGCGCGCGCTGCGCATAGATTTTGTCGACGTTAACGGGTCAGGAAAAACAAATGGCAGAATTTGCTAGACTTCAGCGTTTGTGTGAGATCGAGACGGGACAAAAGCCGCAGAGTCCGACCGATCCAACTTATTCTGCGTGGCTGAAAACCAAACGCCCTTTCACCCGCGACGAGATCGTCGGAGCCTACATGCTCAAATTGGGCGAGTTGTGCGGCGGCTATCTCGTTCGCTTCAACGCCGACGGCACCGTGACCGAACGTTACATGTTCAGTCCGGAGAAGACTTGGACATGTCATTGGACGCTTGACGATGCCGGCGTCATCCATCTCTCATGTCCCGGCGAGAATGATCGCAAAGAGCCCGTCCGCTGCAATCTCGACATCGTTGCAAGTCCCGTGGGCCATATTCACGCCGGCTGCGAAAACACGGACGAGGCCGATAACCCCGTCATAGAGCATTTCAAAGTGTTCTTCCTTGGCTCCGCGGCGTCGCTTCCCGGAGCCATTGAGGCGGAAGCTGCATGAGCCAGCGCGCGACCCATCCCACTGAACTGCAACGCACCGCCAATCGACTGCGGTTCGAAGTGACGCGGATGATCGCCGACGCGCGCAGCTGTCATGTGGGTTCGTGCCTCTCGGTCATGGATATTTTGGTCGCGCTCTATGGCGGCGTAATCAGAGGCTCGGATACCGACGCGCGCGATCGAGTTATCCTCAGCAAGGGACATGCGGCGGCCGCGCTCTATGCCGTGCTCGCCGAATACGGCTATTTCCCTCCGGGTCGATTGAGGGAATATTTGAAGGATGGATCGCCGTTCATCGCGCACACGAACACATTCGGCGTTCCCGGGGTTGAGTTTTCGACAGGATCGCTCGGACATGGCCTCAGCGTGGCGAACGGCCTCGCCATGGCTGGCGAAATAAAAGGCCTGTCCTATCGCGTCTTCACGGTCCTTTCGGAAGGGGACTGCCAGGAAGGCTCGACGTGGGAAGCGGCGATGTTCGCCGCGCATCACCGGCTTTCTTCGATGGTGTGCATCATCGACCACAACAAGATCCAGAACTACGGGCGCGTCGATGAAGTCCTCGGACTCGCGCCGCTGGACGCCAAATGGCGGGCCGCCGGTTGGGCGGCCCGGACGATCGACGGTCACGACATGGCCGCGCTCGTCGAAACGCTGGCCTCAGCGCCCTTCGAGCCGGGGCGGCCAAGCGCTCTGATTGCGCACACGGTCAAAGGCAAGGGCGTGAGCTTCATGGAGGATCAGCTGAAATGGCACTATCAGACGCCGACGGCTGAGGAGGTCGAGGCGGCGCGCGTCGAGCTGATGTCATGAGGACGGCGTTCGTCGACGAACTGACGCGCCAGGCGCGCGCAAATCCGAACGTGATTCTGCTCACCGGAGACCTTGGCTACACCGTCTTCGAGTCCTTCCAGGCGGAGTTTCCTGGACGGTTCGTGAATTGCGGGGTTGCTGAGGCAAACATGCTCGGCGTCGCCGCGGGCCTGGCGCGCGAAGGCATGCGGCCCTTTGTCTACTCCTTTATTCCCTTCGCCATCTTTCGCGCGCTGGAACAAATCAGAATCGACATCTGCTACCACGATCTCCCGGTGACCATCGTCGGCCTGGGCGCCGGATACAGCTACGGCGACATGGGCGCGACGCATCACGCGCTGGAAGATATCGCCGTTACCCGCGCGCTGCCGGGAATGTGCGTGATCTGCCCGGGCGATCCGTGGGAGGTTCGGAGCGCCGTCGACGCTCTATTGTCGTATGAGGGACCCGCCTATATGCGTTTGGCCAAACGAGGCGAGCCCGCCGTCCACGAGGCCGCGGCGCTTGGCGAATTTAAAATTGGCCGCGCAATTGTCCTGCAGGAGGGCGACGACATCGCGCTTGTGGCGACGAGCAATATGCTGTCGACTGCAGTCGAAGCCGCACGAAAACTCGAGTCGGCGCATGGAGTCCGCCCCACCGTCGTCAGCATGCATACGGTTAAGCCGCTCGACGAATCGAGCGTCAGACGGCTGAGCGAAACCTGCCGGGCGATCTTCACCCTCGAGGAGCATTCGGTTCTCGGCGGTCTCGGCGGCGCAGTAAGCGAAGTTGTCGCAAATGCTCCTAACCGTTGCGTCGTCCACCGGATAGGAATTCCGGACCTGTTCGCGCACGTATCGGGGTCGCAAGCATTTTATCGGGAGCAATGCGGCTTAACGCCGGACGGCGTCGTCAAGAGAGTCCTCGAAGCCAAGGTCGACGAATGACACAGAAGGTTTTCATTACTGGCGGCGCCGGATTCATTGGTTCGCTGCTCGCGGTCACATTCATTCGCAGCGGCTACGATGTCGTCGCCTATGACGCTCTGCGCTCTTTCGTGCATCCACACGAGCGCGGCGCTTATCCGCGGCGCCTGGCGTATCGGCTGGAGCGCGTGCGCAATGCGGAAATGGAGAGCAACCACGGGACGCAGTTCAAGCTGATCGAAGGAAGCATCTGCAATTCCGAGCATCTCACGCGGAGCATGCAGGAGGCCGAACCCGACATTGTGATTCACCTCGCGGCGATCTCGATCGCCGACGCCTCACAGCGGTATCTCGAGGATGCGCTCGCCATCAATCAGACCGGGACCACCAACGTCCTGAACGCCGCCCGTCACTGCGGCGTCCAGCGTTTCGTGTATGCGTCCTCAAGCATGACCTACGGCGATTTCGTCCATTTTCCCGCGGCGGAAGACCATCCAACTGTGCCGCTGGAAGTGTACGGAGCATCCAAACTGTGCGGCGAGATCTACGTGCGCACTTACCACGAAATGTTCGGACTGGAGTATGCGATCGTTCGCCCCTGCTCCGTCTACGGACCGAGCGACACAAATCAGCGCATTGTTCAACGCTTCATTGAGTGTGGCATGGAGGGGCGGGAGATCAGGCTTTTCGACGGCGGCGCACAGCTACTCGACTTTACCTGGGTGGAGGACACGGTCGAAGGATTTTACCTCGCCGCAACCCATCCCGCGGCGGCCAATGAGACATTCAATATCACGAGCGGCACAGCGCGCACTCTGCGCGAACTCGCCGAGATCGCCCGCATTCATTTCCCGGACCTGCAAGTGATCAACTGCGAGAGTCGAGATCCTGTCAGGCGCACCCGCCGAGGAGCGCTGGACGTCGACAAGGCGCGCCAGATGCTCGGTTACGAACCACGTATGACGCTCGACGACGGCTTCGCGCGCTATGTGGCCTTCTGCCGCGAACACGAATATGCCGGCGTCTGACCGGCGCCGCATCCTGATCACCGGCGCCACGGGGTTCGTGGGAGCGAGCCTTACGCGAAGAATGGTCGAGTGTGGACACGAGGTTCATGCGCTCGTGCGACCGCACAATTCTGAACGCGATGCGTCTGCGCCCGCTTGGCGCATCGCCGAGATACTGAAGGAGATTCGCGTACATCTTGCAGATCTCCTGGATGCCGAGGCCGTTCGTCGGGCGGCGGCGCTGGCGCGGCCACACGTCGTGCTGCATTTCGCCGCGCATTCAGCGCTTCATCATGAAACCGACGAGGGCGAGATTTTGCTGCACACAGTGCAGCCGCTCGTCAATCTCGCTTCGGCTTGTGCAGGCTGCGAGCTTTTCATCAATGCTGGAAGCTCGTCCGAATACGGATACCAAACAGAGCCGATGAGCGAATCGTCGCCGCCCAATCCAACCCGCGTACATGACATCGCCAAGCTGACCCAAACGCTCTACGGATCATATGCCGCGCGCTTCAAGGGGTTGCCGCTCGTCACGTTGCGCCTTTTCTCCGTATACGGTCCATGGGAACATGAAAGGCGATTGATCCCTCGACTAATTTTGACCGCGCTGAAAGGAAGACCGATGAACTTGTCGTCTCCCTCTGTGAGCCGCGACTTCATCTATGTTGGCGACGTGGTTCAGGCCGTAGAACACTGCCTGCAACGGCCTATCCCAGTCGACGAAAACATCTTCAATCTCGGCACAGGTGTTGAGCACAGCATCGGCGAGGTCGCAAATATTCTGGAAGAGATTCATGGGCGTCCCCTCCTGCTGAATTGGGGCGCGGTCGAACGCCAGCGCTGGGACTCGCCGCGCTGGGTCGCGGACACGACACGACAGACGACCAAACTCGGATTTGCCGCCAGCACCGACCTTCGCGAGGGACTAAGCAAGACCTATCGCTGGTTCGTCGAAAACGCACACCGCTTTGAGGAATATGAGCAGCGCGCATAAATCCGGCGGCGAGCCTTTCCCGTCCGACGACGAGGACCACGCGCTCGCGGCCTGCGAAGCAGCCTTGCACTGGCTGACGCGCTATCGCGATTCGTGCGGCGGCGTGTTCCCCGAGCGCATCTTCAACGCGCTGATCCGGCTTCGCCCATCCTGCTCGCCCGAAGTGATCGTTCACAAGTTCGTCGACGGAGAACCTTTTTTCTGGCTCACTCTACGCGCTGTCGATGACGCCGATCCGTTCAATGGCATGTGGCATTATACCGGTTCCGTGGATCGATGCGGCGATTACTTGATCGGCGGCATCCGCCGCGTGCTGAGCCGCGAGTTGGGCGGCGCCACGCTGGAAAGCTGCCGGCATGTGGCGTCGATCTATCCGATTCGCAGCAGAAGATCCGACATACTGAGTCTTCTTTTCTTATGCGCGCTCGCAGGTGAGCCGTCTTCAGCCGAGGAAGGCCGCTGGTTTTCGGCCCGGGAAGCAATGAGCCTGGTGCCGCTTCGCAAAGGACGGAGCGGCATCATTCCGTCGCATCTCTTCGGTCTGACGCTGTGCCTGCGCGCTCTTGGCTGGCCGAACGACTGCTCGCATGTCGAACCTTCGCCCACGGGAGCGTGGGTCAAGGGGGACGCCGGCTTTTGCCAGGAGGTCGTGCTGGCGGAGGCGATCGACGTGGAACTGATCAATTCCTTCGAGCGATCATGATTGGCGTCCCGCAACGCCGTAGATCCGCGCCGCTGATGAGCGAGGCGCGGGCGGCGCGTGTTGAGGACGCGTTAGAGCTCATGGACGAGCATGCGGGCCGCGTCAGGGCCATGGGCCTGTGCATGATCCTTCAGCAGCATCTGAACAAAGCCCAGTTTCTCCTTGACGGCAGGCGAAATGACGAAGGGATAGATGTCCGGTTGGCCCATCGATCGATTGATGTTGTTCAGCGCAAATGAAATGTCGAGCCAATTGTCGATCATCTCATTGATGTCAGGATAGCCATAGGGATCGAAGTCGACGCGAGCCGGAGTCCCGTCCGTCCGGCGCACGACGAGGCCAGCGTTCCGGCCGGTTTCGAGCGCATCGACGATATGGAGATAATGAGCGAAGGTCTCCGCGAAATCTTCCCACGGGTGGCAGGAGGCGTATGCGCTGATGTGGTTCTGTCGCCAATCGGCCGGCGGTCCCTCTTCGTAATGTTTTTGCAGGGAATCTGAGTAGTCCGCCCGCTCGTCTCCAAAGAGCTCTCGATAAGGCCCGAGATGAGCGGAGTTCGGCACGATTCTGTCCCAGTAATAGTGACCGATTTCATGCCTGAAATGACCGAGCAAAGTGCGATAGGGCTCGCCCATTTCATCGCGCATTTTTTCTCTCACCGGATCGTCCGCCTCCTTCAAGGCGATCGTAATCAGGCCCGAGTCGTGGCCGGTCATAACGGGCTTTGGCGAGAGCTCTTCCGCGAGGAAATCGAAGACGAGCGGCTCGCCGTCATGCTCGGACGCATTCGGCGCCGGCAGGTTCAATCTGATCAAACTGTAAAATAGCCGTCGTTTGGCGGTCTCAATTTTCTGCCATGCGGCGTGTCGCTTCTCGTCCGATAAATCCGGCACCGTTCGATTGTGCTGGCAGGCGACGCAATATTCAGAAGGACCTTTCTTCTCCACCATCCAATTGCATCCGTGCAGCTCCCAATTTTTGCAGAATCGATATTGACGGGTTCCGTCAGCGAGCGCCCGCCATCCGTCCCCGACGGGTTCGACGGCGGTCATCTGACTCTGCTCGGGCAGGTAGCCGAGCATGTGCCCGCAGCTTTCACATTTTGTATTTTCGAAAAGCACGCTCTGGCGACAAGCCTGGCATCGAAAGGCTTTCATCCGACATCTTCCCCTGACCTGCTCGCAGCCTTAACTGCGCGGCAGTCGGAATGTTCCTGGCTCTGATGCTACGATCCGAGCTGAGAAGCCGCCGCTCCTCGGCGCACGCGATCAGGCGCCGGGCCTTTGCGCAGGAAGCACTCAAGCGCTAGGCTTATTGCCGCATTTTCAGACAAAGCCGCGGGTTTCCCGCCCCGTCAGATTGACACTTGCCGGCCCGGTCCCGCTAAATTCAAAAGCTCCCTGGGCCTGTTCGCGAGAGTATCGCGCTGAAATGAAACGCTAATCCACGTGTCGATCCAGATCGCTCTCCACCATATCACCCATTACAAATATGATCGGCCGGTTGCGCTCGGTCCGCAGATCGTTCGCCTGCGTCCGGCTCCTCACTGCCGCACGAAAGTCTCGGGCTACTCGCTTAAGATCGCTCCCTCGGAATATTTCATAAACTGGCAGCAGGACCCCCACGGCAACTGGCTGGCGCGGCTGGTGTTTCCCGAGAAGGCGAACGAATTCAAAATCGAGGTCGATCTTCTCGCGGAGCTCGCCGTCTATAACCCCTTCGATTTCTTTATCGAGCCTTACGCGGAAGACTTCCCTTTCTCCTATCCGGAGGAAGAGAAGTTTGAACTCGCCGCCTATCTCGAGGCTGAAGAGGTCGGGCCTCTAACGGAAGGTTTCGTTCAGGGCCTTCCTCGAGAAAAGACTCGGACCGTCGATTTTCTCGTCCAACTCAATGCTCGGCTACACCGCGATATCCGCTATGTCATTCGGATGGAGCCTGGCGTGCAGGCGCCTGAAGAGACTCTCGCGTTGGGGTCCGGCTCCTGTCGCGATTCTGCCTGGCTTCTCGTGCAGATCCTGCGCAAGCTCGGTCTCGCCGCGCGTTTCGTGTCGGGCTATCTCATCCAATTAAAAGCCGACGTCGATCCGATCGAAGGCCCGAAGGGAACCGATCACGACTTCACCGATCTACATGCCTGGACGGAGGTTTACCTGCCCGGCGCCGGTTGGGTCGGTCTCGATGCGACTTCCGGATTGTTCTGCGGCGAAGGTCATTTGCCGCTCTGCGGGGCGCCGCACTATCGTTCCGCTGCGCCATTGTCGGGGCTTGTAGAGCCCGCGCAAGTCGAATTCGGTTTCGAAATGCGCGTCGACCGCATCAATGAAGCTCCGCGCATCACCGCGCCCTTCTCCGATGACGCATGGCGCCGCCTCGATGCGCTTGGCGAAAAAGTCGACGCTGATCTTGAAACGCAGGATGTGCGCCTCACAATGGGCGGCGAGCCGACGTTCGTCTCGATCGATGATTTCGAGGCGCCCGAGTGGAATACGGCGGCGACCGGCCCCAACAAGCGAGGGCGGGCTGACGATCTTATTCGCAGGCTGCGCGCGCGCTTTGCGCCTAACGGCTTCCTGCATTACGGCCAGGGCAAGTGGTACCCCGGCGAAAGCCTGCCGCGCTGGGCCTTTGGGCTTTACTGGCGCCGGGATGGCATGCCGATCTGGTCGCAGCCGCAGCTGATCGCCGATATCGACGCGCCGAAAGGCGCCACCACGGCCGACGCGGAAGTCTTTGTGCAGGATCTCGCAGAACGCCTCGGGGTCGGCGCCGAGCATGCGGTGCCCGCCTACGAGGATCCGGCGCACTGGATGGTCAAGGAGGGCGCCCTTCCAATCAACGTCGACCCTGCCGATCCAAAAATCGATGATGCGGAAGAACGCTCGCGCATGATGCGGGTGTTCGAGCGCGGCCTGAGCAAACCCACGGGCTTCGTTCTGCCAATTCAGCGCTGGAACGCCCGCGCCGAGTCACAGGCGCGCTGGACCTCCGAGAAGTGGACGCTACGCCGCGGAAAACTGTTCCTGGCGCCCGGCGATTCTCCCATCGGACTGCGGCTTCCGGTGGCGTCTCTGCCAAAACTGGCCGAGGACGAATACCCCTACATCCATCCGCAGGACCCCTTCGCGCCGCGTGAGCCGTTGCCGGAGCCCGGCCATTTTCGCCGCATCCAGGGTGGCGGACAGACTGCAGGCGGCCACGCGCGTCAGGACGTGCACGAACAGTCCATTGTCGAAGGCGCCGTGCGCACAGCCTTCACCATTGAGCCGCGCGACGGCCATCTCTGCGTCTTCATGCCGCCCGTCACCACGCTCGAGGATTATCTCGAACTGCTTGAGGCGGTCGAGGAGAGCGCCAAAGCCACGGGCCTGCCGCTCCATATCGAGGGCTACCCCCCGCCGGAAGATCCGCGCCTTGAAGTGATCAAGGTGACGCCTGATCCCGGCGTCATCGAGGTCAATATCCACCCGGCGGCGACATGGCGGCAGGCGGTCGAAACGACGACGGCGCTTTATGAAGAAGCGCGACAGGCGCGGTTGACGACCGCGAAATTCATGATCGACGGCCGGCAGATCGGTTCGGGCGGGGGCAATCACGTCGTGCTGGGTGGCGAAACCCCAGCCGACTCCCCTTTTCTGCGGCGCCCTGACCTGTTGAAGAGCCTCGTGCTCTACTGGCAGCGCCATCCTTCGCTGTCCTATCTGTTCTCGGGCCTGTTCATCGGCCCGACCAGCCAGTCGCCACGAGTCGACGAGGCGCGGCACGACTCGCTCTATGAACTGGAGATCGCCCTGGCTCAGGTGCCTTCTCCCGACGAAGGCTATGTGCCGCCATGGCTTGTCGATCGGCTGTTCCGCAATTTGCTGGTCGATGTGGCAGGCAACACTCATCGCGCGGAAATCTGCATCGACAAGCTCTATTCGCCCGACGGACCCACGGGTCGTCTCGGCCTCGTCGAATTCCGCGCGTTCGAAATGCCTCCCGACGCCCGCATGAGTATGGCGCAGCAGCTGTTGCTTCGCGCGCTTGTCGCCTGGTTCTGGCGGGAGCCGCAGCACGGCGATCTGGTGCGCTGGGGAACGGCGCTGCACGACAAATTCATGCTGCCGCACTTCGTCTGGCAGGACTTCCTCGGCGTTCTCGATGATTTGCGCCGGGCTGGCTACGCCTTCGAGCCGGAATGGTTCGAGGCGCAGCGCGAGTTCCGCTTCCCGCTCGCCGGAACCGTCGAGCGTGGCGGCGTTCATCTGGAAATTCGCGGCGCGCTCGAACCCTGGCATGTGATGGGCGAAGAAGGCGCGAACGGCGGCACGGTGCGTTATGTCGATTCATCGCTCGAACGCCTACAGGTCAAGGCGAAGGGGCTCGTTGCGGGCCGGCACGTCATCGCCTGCAATGGACGCCGCGTGCCTATGACGAGCATTGGCGTGCCTGGAGGGGCGGTGGCGGGCGTGCGCTTCAAGGCCTGGCAGCCGCCCTCCGGCCTACATCCGACGCTGCCGGTCCATGCGCCGCTGACCTTTGACGTTATCGACTGCTGGAGCAGGCGTTCGCTGGGCGGTTGCGTCTATCACGCAACGCACCCCGGCGGTCGCAATTACGACTCCTTCCCCGTCAACAGTAACGAGGCCGAAGCGCGGCGATTGGCGCGATTTCAGGATCACGGCCATACGCCTGGGCCTGTCGATCCGCCGCGCGAGGAGCCGAGCCCCGAGTTTCCGCTGACGCTCGATCTTCGGAGGAGCATTGTCCGCTGAGCGCCCGATTGAAGCGAACGAGACGTCACGGCGCGTTGCTGCCTGGATCGCCGATTATGCGCCGACAGGCGATGCGCCGGATGAGCTTTTCGATGCCGATGGGCGTCTGCGCGCGCACTGGCGTCGATTCCTCGAATCGCTCGCGGCGTTCGGCGACGCTGGTCTCGAACAGCGCTTCGCGGCCGCCGGCCGACGTATTGACGACATGGGCGTTTCTTACCGGGTGCATGGCGAAGCCAAGGAGCGCAGTTGGCCGTTGGGGCGTTTGCCGCTCCTGATTCCGGAGTCCGAATGGCGCGACATCGCGGCCGGCGTCGAACAGCGCGCTGAACTTCTCGACCAAATCCTGCGCGACATTTATGGCGATGCGCGCCTTGTCGCTGATGGCGCGCTACCGGCGGCAGCCGTCGCCGGGTCTCCAGACTTCATTCGAGCGATGTGCGGGGTCTCGCCTCCCGGCGGACGTTGGCTTCGCTTTTACGCGGCCGACCTCGGGCGAGGTCCGGACGGCAATTGGCGGGTGCTCGGCGATCGCGCGCAGGCGCCGTCGGGCGCCGGCTACGCGTTGGAAAATCGGCTCGTGTTGTCACGCGCGCTGCCAAGTCTTTATCGAGACATGAACGTAGAGCGTCTGGCGCCGTTCTTTCGAGAATTCCGCGCGAGCATTTCTCGCGTCGCGCAACGCGTCGATCCGCGCATCTGTCTGCTGACCCCCGGCCCCTGGAGCGACACCTATTCCGAACAGGTTCACCTCGCCCGCTATCTCGGCTTCACGCTGGTCGAAGGCGAAGATCTCGTCGTCAGCCACGGCAAGCTGCATGTGCGCACGATCGCGGGACTGAAGCGCGCCGATGTCATCTGGCGTCGCGTCGACGCCGACTGGTGCGACCCGCTGGAGCAGAACGCCGCATCGCGTCTTGGCGTCGCCGGCATGTTCGACGCCATCCGCCGCGGCGCCGTCGTCGTCGCCAACATGCCTGGCGCGGGGTTTATCGAGTCCCGCGCACTGATGGGCTTCATGCCGGAACTTTCGAAGCGCGTGCTCGGCCAGAGCCTCAAACTTTCCAATGTCGGCACGTGGTGGTGCGGACGGGAAAGCGAACGCGATCGGGTGGTCGGGACGCTGAGCGAATGCGCGATCAGCGGAGCGTTCAGCGACAAACTCCCCGGATTTGGCGAACGCCGCGAGGCGCTCGGCCAGGCGCTCACGCGGGACGAGCGCGCACGGCTGATCGAGGCCATCAATCAACGAGGCGTCGACTACGTCGCTCAGGAGCCAGCCAAGCTCTCGACGACCCCCGCCTGGACTGACGGCCGCTTGGCGCCGAGACCCTTCGTGCTGCGCGTTTTCGCCGCCGCGACCGCAGACGGATGGACCGTAATGCCTGGCGGATTCTGCAGAGTCTCCAGCCGGCTCAATGTGCGCGCCGTGTCGATGGACGCCAATGCCCAATCGAGCGACGTCTGGGTGTTGACGAGCCGTCCGATCGAATGGTCGACGCTTTTGCCCTCCGACGAAAACCCGCCGATCGTGCGAACGCTCGGCAATCTGCCGAGCCGCGCCGCGGACAATCTCTTCTGGATGGGCCGCTATCTCGAGCGCGCCGAAGCGACATTGCGCGTCGTTCGCTCGCTGGAGGCCCGCTTGGGCGAACTCCAGCACATCGATCTTGACGGGCGCCAGTCGATCGAACGGCTTGCGCGACTGCTGATCGCCTGGGGCGCCGCGCCGGAAGACGCGCCGGACATGAGCGCGATGCAGATCGCGTGGGCGGCGGCGGCCAGCGCCGAAAATTACGGTTCGGCGCTGTCGGTGGTGCGCTATGCGAGACGTGCGGCGTCGATCGTGCGCGAACGACTGTCACAGGATGTCTGGCAACTTATCGGACGCATCGAGGCGCGTCTGACGCGCGCCGGCGCGCGCGCCATCACTGAGCCCGAAGCTCTCGAATTGACGGAGCGGTCTCTTCATACGCTTGCCGCCCTGTCCGGGCTGATCGACGAAAATTTCAATCGCGTCGCCGGCTGGAGCTTCATTGATCTCGGCCGAAGGATCGAGCGCGCCATCGGGACCTGCCGCTTCGCCCGACAGCTTGCTGACGACGACGCGACCGTCGAAACGCTCGAGGCCTTGCTCGAACTCCTCGATTCGCAGATCACCTATCGCTCCCGCTATATCGCGGGAGCCGCCCTGGCGCCCGCGCTGGACATTGCCATGCTTGATCCGTTCAATCCGAAATCCGCGCTCTTTCAGGCAATGCGCATTGACGAACACCTCGCGGCGCTGCCTCCTTTACGCAACGATGGAGTCATGGAGGCGCCGCGGCGGCTTTCCGTCAGGCTGCGCGCCGAGCTCGAGTCGGAGGACGCGCGCCGTCTGGACGCTTCCCTCATTCTGGCGTTTGAGCAGCGCTTGATGCTGCTCGCAGACAAGATTGCGGAGCGCTATTTCATGCACGGCGCCGATGGCGCAGCAGACTCGCAGCCGTCGCGGATCGCGTGATCTACGATATCGCCCACCGCACGACCTACAAGTATGACGCGCCTGTCGCTTCGGCGCGCTGCGCCATGCGCCTGATCCCGCGCGATGATCGCGGCCAGAGTGTGCTGTCCAAACAAATCGAGCTGTCGCCACCGGCGGAAATTCTCAGTGAAAGGATTGACTTTCACGGCAACCGAGTTTGCGAAGCGCGGATTTTCAAGCCGCACACAAAGCTGCAGATCGCCCTTGCGGCGCGCGTCGAAGTGGAGCGGGCGCCGCCTCCTGCGCCGGCGCTGACGCCGGCTTGGGACATCGTGAGGAGCGCAGCCTATGCCTCGAGTTCGCTCGGCGCCTCCTCTCCGGCGCATTATATTTATGCGAGCCGTCTCGCGCCGATGGTCGACGCCGCGACGGATTATGCGCGAGAGAGCTTCTCGCCGGGGCGGCCAATTCTCGAAGGCGCCATGGAGCTGACGCAGCGCATCCACGCCGACTTCGCCTATGATCCGGATGCGACGCATGTCGCGACTCCGATCGCGCAAGCCTTCGAACGCCGCCGCGGAGTCTGCCAGGATTTCGCGCATATCATGATCGCGGCGCTACGTGGTCTCGGTCTGGCGGCCTGCTATGTCAGCGGCTACCTTCGCACCTACGCCGCTCCGGGACAGGCGCGGCTGGAAGGCGCCGATTCAACCCATGCCTGGGCGTCCGTTTGGTGCGGTCCGGAATTTGGCTTCCTGGACCTTGATCCAACAAACGCCATGGCGGTGGGAAATGATCACATCGCCATCGCCGTCGGACGCGACTATGCGGATGTTTCGCCGATCGACGGCGTGATTCTCGGCGCCGGCAAGCAGGATTTGGATGTCAGCGTCGACGTCAAGGAAGCGACGATTTAGGCGCCTTCTTCACACAAGCTCCGCTTGCTCTGCCGCCACACGCTGCGCGCGAATCCAGTCGTAGAGCGTCGGCATGCCGGCGCCGGTCCTGGCGGAGACTTCAACGATCGCAACATCCGGATTGACGCGGAGGACGTTCTCCCGCGCCTGCGCCATCGAGAAATCGAGATGCGGCAGAAGATCGATCTTGTTGAGGATGACGAGCTTCGCGGCGCTGAACATATGCGGATATTTGAGCGGCTTGTCTTCGCCTTCGGTCGTCGAAAAGATCACTGCCTTGGCGTGCTCGCCGAGGTCGAAGAGCGCCGGACAGACGAGATTGCCGACGTTCTCGATGAAGACGAGCGAACCCACGCTCGGCTTGAGTTCTGAAAGACCGCGCGCGATCATCTCGGCGTCGAGATGGCAACCCGTTCCGGTATTAACCTGCACCACCGGCGCGCCCGCCGCGCGAATGCGCTCGCCGTCGTTCGCTGTCGCCTGGTCGCCCTCGATGACGAACAGCGGCAGCTCGCCCGAAAGATCCGCGATGGCGCGCTCAAGCAGCGTCGTCTTGCCGGCGCCGGGCGAACTGACGAGATTGAGCGCCACGATCTCCCGACCGGCGAGCCAGGCTCGGCATTTGGCCGCGATCGCGTCGTTCTTCGCGAGAATCCGCGTTTCGAGTTCGAGGCGCCGGTGGGAGTCCTCGTGAGCGTGATCGTGATTGTGATTGTGCGCGTGGCCGTGATCATGACCGTGCACATGGCCATCCCCGTGATGATGATGTCCATGATGATGGCTATCATGCCCGTGATCATGCCCGCCATGAGAATGGGCGTGGCCATGGGCTTCGTTCGCGTTATGCGAATGGCCATGGTCGTGACGATGTTCAGGCCGCGCCGCGATTTCCGTGCTCGCGCCGGTCTGCAGATTTATCATCGTGGTCCCCTGCCCTTGGCAGCCGCAGCTCGTGCACATTATGCAGCCTCTTCGACTTCGATGCTTTTGATGTTCAGCTCTTCACCACGCAGGCGCTGGAAGTGCAGAGAGCCGCACGGGCACGCCGAGAGCATGTCGGGCGTTGAAAATTCCGTCCCGCAAACATCGCAGCGCGCCTCGGCGTCGACGTGCCGAATGTCCAACTTCGCGTTTTCGAGCGGCGTGCCGCGGGCGACTTCTGGAAAGCAGAAAGCGACGGCTTCCGGTTCGACGCCCGACAATTTGCCGATCTCGATCGTCACGCGGCGCACGCTGCGGCCTTGCGCGGCTTCTGACGCCAATTCCACGATGCTGCAAACGATCGAGAATTCGTGCACGTCGGCTCCCTTTAGCAGATGCGCGGCAGCTGCTCGCCGACCAGCATGTCGACGATACGGCGGCCCCCGAAAATCGTGCGCATCGTGACGCGACCCGGTTCGCCCGCGACGACAGCGCCGATGGTCGCCGCTTGCCGTCCGAGCGGATGGGCCCGCATGGCTTCGACGGCCTGCTCGGCCTCATCGGGCGGCGTAATCGCGACGATCTTGCCTTCATTGGCGAGATAGAGCGGATCGAGGCCGAGAATTTCACAGAAACCGCGCACCTCGTCTCGCAGCGGCGTGGCCGTCTCATCGATCTCGATGGCGACCTGAGCCGCTTCGGCGATTTCATTCAGCACGGTCGCGATTCCGCCCCGAGTCGGATCGCGAATGAACCGCGTATTCGGCGCCGCCTCAAGCAGGCTGGCGACAAGACCCTGCAGCGGCGCACAATCGCTTTCGATGGCCGATTGCAGCGCCATGTCGCCGCGGGCGCCAAGAATCGCGGCGCCATGATCGCCGAGGAGTCCGTTGACCAGCACCACATCGCCCAATCGCGCGCGATGTGCGCCAAGCTCGACGCCTGCCGCGACGACGCCAACGCCCGTGGTCGTGATGAACATCCGATCGCAGGCGCCCTTGTTTACCACCTTGGTGTCGCCGGTGACGATCATCACGCCGGCCTCCAGCGCCGTCGCGGCCATGGAGCGGGCAATCCGCCGCAGGAGATCAATCGAGACGCCCTCTTCGACGATCACCGCGCAAGAGAGATAGAGTGGAAGCGCGCCGCCAACGGCGAGGTCATTGACGGTGCCGCAGACGGCGAGCTTACCGATGTCGCCGCCGGGGAACACCAGAGGGTCGATGACAAAAGAATCAGTGGTGAAGGCCAAGCGGTCGCCATATTGCGTGAGGTCCAAAAGATCGATCCGCGCCTGATCGTCGAGCGGCGCGAGCAGCGGATTGTCGAAGGCTTCGACGAATACGTCATCGATCAAGTCCTTCATCGCCTTGCCGCCGCCGCCATGCGCCAGCGTGACGGTTGGCACATGCACTTTGCCGCGCGAACGCCGCGACGTGAAGGGGATCATATTCATGCCGCGCTCGCCTCCGCCTCGTCGCCTCCGTGCTTCACGCCGCCATACTGGTAGTATGCTGCGCATGCGCCCTCGGAAGACACCATCAGCGCGCCAAGAGGCGTCTCCGGCGTGCAGGCGCGACCGAAGACCTTGCATTGCCACGGCTTGATGACGCCCTTGAGAACCTCCCCGCACTGACATGCCTTTGGATCGGCAATCCGCGCGTTCGGCACCGCGTATTTGCGCTCCGCGTCGAAACTCGCATAGGCGTCGCGGATCTTTACGCCGGAGTGATCGATGGACCCAAGCCCGCGCCATTCGAAAAACTCGCGCAGCTCATACACCTGCGCGACCGCCCTCAGTGCGACAGCGTTGCCGCCCTGCGGCGCAACGCGCGCATATTGATTTTCGATCTCGCAGCGACCTTCCTCGATCTGCTTCAGCAGCATCCAGATCGACTGCAGAATGTCGAGAGGCTCGAATCCCGCGATCACCATCGGCTTCTTGTAATAGCGCGCAATGAATTCATAGGGCGCGTCGCCGATCACCATGGAGACATGGCCTGGCCCCAGAAATCCGTCGAGGCGCAGATCGGGACTGTCGAGAATCGCCTTGATCGTTGGAACGATGGTGATGTGATTGCAGAAGACCGAAAAGTTCTCGACGCCTTCGCGCTCCGCCTGCAGCACGGTCAACGCCGTCGACGGCATGGTGGTCTCGAAGCCGATGCCAAAGAACACCACCTCGCGCGCGGGATTTTTGCGCGCGATAGCCAGCGCGTCCATCGGCGAATAGACCATGCGCACGTCGCAGCCGTCGGCTTTGGCCTGCAACAGGCTCTTGCGGGAGCCCGGCACACGCATGGCGTCGCCGAAGGTGGTAAAAATCACGTCCGGACGTTCGGCGATGGCGACGCAGTCGTCGACGCGTCCCATCGGAAGCACGCAAACGGGACAGCCCGGTCCGTGCACAAGCTCGATGGACTTCGGCAACATGCCTTCGACGCCATAGCGGAAGATCGAATGCGTATGACCGCCGCAGACTTCCATAATCTGCAGCGGTCGACTTTCGTCGCGTCTAATTCGAGCGAGCAGTCGCTCGATCTCCTTTACCAGAATGTCGGCCTTCGCCCGATCGCGAAATTCGTCGACGAATTTCATGCCGCAACATCCTTGCCAAGCGCGGAACCGCGATGGTCGGCGAGCAGCGTGTGAACCAGGTCCCAGAGGATGTGATAGGCGGCGACGTGACATTCCTGGATTCGATGCACCGACGTCGTCGGCACGACCAGGCAGTGATCACAGACCGTCGCCATCTTGCCGCCGTCGCCGCCAGAGAAGCCGATGGTCGTCAGGCCCATCTCCTTCGCCTTGGCGAAGGCGGCGATGAGATTTGCCGAATTGCCGCTCGTTGAAAGACCGACGAGACCGTCTCCCTTGCGAGCGTAGGCAATCAGCTGACGCACAAAGATATGCTCGAAGCCGACGTCATTGGCGACCGCGGAAGTCATGGCGACATCCGCGGTGAGATTGATCGCCGTGAGCGCCGGCCGGCCGGCGGTGATCGGATGAAGAAATTCCACGGCGACATGGGAGGCGTCGCAACTCGAGCCGCCATTGCCCATGGTGAACAGCCTGCCCCCGCCGCGGTAGACGGCGGCGAGCGCCCTGGCCGCTTCGAGCAGCGCTGCAGCCTGCCCGGCAAAAAACTTCGAACTGGCGTCGCGCGACTCACGCGCCTTTTCGTCGATCGACTGCAGCAGAGCCGCGTCGACGGCGGCGGGATCCTGCTCTCCGCCGTGGAGAAACGGATAGAGAATTTCCAATGCGCTCTTACCCGTCATAGTCTCTATTCCTCCGCCGCGATTGCGTCGGCTGCCGATTGCATATTCTCAAGCTCGGCTTGAAGCTCGCCGAGTTCTCGCAGCAATCTGAGCGTCTCCGCGGCCTCGGCTTCATTGATCCGACTCATTGCAAAGCCGACATGGACCAGAACCCAATCGCCGACGCATGACTCCACCGGATGCGCCTCATCAACGATGCAGCTGATGTTGATCTGCCGGCGCACGCCACTCACATCGACCGTCGCGACGAGGTCGTCGGCATTGTCTATGCTGACGATGCAGCCGGGAATGCCGAGACACATGTGTCGTCCTCTCTATCTCTTGTCACATTGACTTTTATCAGACGCGCCGCGCCGATCGCCGCCTGTCCCAAGGACAGCCCGCCGTCATTAGCGGGCGCGTCAGCATGGGCCAGCACCGTGAGTCCGACTTCGCGTAATCTGTCGTGCACCCCTTCAAAGAGCACGCGATTTTGGAAGCATCCTCCCGATAGCGCCACTGTTTCGAATCGTCGCACAGCGGCAAGCCGCATAGCGAGTTCGGCAATCGAACCCGCGAGTCCATTGTGGAAGCGGCGCGCGATAATGGATGCGGCGACGCCCCTTCTCAGATCGCCGCCGATCGCGCGCCAGAGGGGCGCTGGGTCGATGTCGATCAGCGCAGAGCCGGAAATCTCAAACTCATAGCCGCTCTCTTCAACCGGCGCTTCGACGGCAAGCGCCTCGAGCCGCGCAGCGGCCTCGCCCTCATAAGCCTGACGGTCGGCACAGACGCCCAGCGCGGCGGCGACCGCATCGAACAGGCGGCCGCACGAGGAGGCTGACGGCGAATTGACGGCTTGTGCGATCATTCTGTCGATCGTCGCAAGCGGTTTGCCCTCGAGGGCTCTCCAATCCTCAGTCGCAGACAGCGCCGCATCGATCTCGCTCGCCGCTCTCAACTGCGCATAGAGATTGCGCCAAGGTTCGCGCGCGGCCTGAGCGCCGCCGGGCATGGCGACCGGCTTCAAACGGGCCAGCCGTTCATAGCCATGATAGTCGGCGAGCAGGAATTCGCCGCCCCATATTGCGCCGTCCTCGCCAAAGCCGAGGCCGTCGAGCACGATCCCGAGCACGGCAGGCGCTCCGAGCGACCAGCCGTTCTCGGCAAGACAGGCGGCGACATGGGCGTGATGGTGCTGGACGTCGATCAGCGGGACGCCCCGTCTTTCCGCCTCTGCTTGGCCGAGTTTCGACGAAAGATATTCCGGATGGCGGTCGACGACGATCGCGGCCGGCGTATGATCAAACAGACTCCGATACAAGGCTAAGTTCTTGCGATAGTCGTCGAAGGTGGCCGCGTTTTCCAGATCGCCCTGATGCTGCGACAGGATCGCCTGGCCATCCTTGACGAGGCAGAACGTGGCCTTCAGTTCGCCGCCCATGGCCAGCAGATCGGGCGCGTTCTCCAAGCCATTCGGCAACCGCAGCGGCGCGGGCGCATAGCCGCGGGCGCGTCGCAGGACTCTCGGTCGCCCGTCCATGATCCGCACGACAGAATCGTCAACGCGGTTGGCGATAGCGCGATCGTGCACCAGCGCGAAGGAAGCAATGCCCGCGAGCTGTCGACGCGCTTCCGCATCGTCGATGACGGCGGGCTCATCCGAGATATTCCCGCTCGTCATGATGAGCGGATGCTCGAACTGCACCATCAATAAGAGATGCAGCGGCGTTGTCGGCAGCATGAACCCAAGCGTGCCGAGTCCCGGCGCCACGCTGTCGGGGAGACGCTCTTGACCTCTCGCGCGCAGGAGCACGATGGGCGCTTCGACGCTCTTGAGCGCACGCTCCTCGACGGCGTCGACCGCGCAGTAGCGTCTTATGACATCGAGATCGCGCGCCATCAGCGCGAACGGCTTTGCGTCGCGACGTTTCAGCCGACGCAGCCGCGCTACCGTCTCCGGACTGGTCGCGTCGCAGGCCAGATGATAGCCGCCGAGCCCTTTGACGGCGATGATCTCGCCGTGCGCGATGAGGCAGGCGGCGATCGTCACAACGTCGGCGGCGGCGGCGCGAGGAACTTGCGTTTGGCCAAATGCGATTAGGGATGCGGTCGGCCCGCATGCTGGGCAGGCCACGGCTTCGGCATGGAAGCGGCGGTCCGTTGGGTCGCCATATTCCGCGTCGCACGATGCGCATAGGGTAAAGGGCGCCATCGTGGTCCTGGCGCGATCGTAGGGAACCGCCGTCACGATGCTAAGACGCGGTCCGCAATGCGTGCAATTAGTGAAAGGGTAGCGATAACGGCGTTCGACCGGATCGCCCAGCTCCGCAGCGCAGGCTGCGCAGAGCGCCGCGTCCGGCGCGATCTGGGTGCGGACGGGTCCGCCCACGCTTTCGGCGATGCGGAACTCCTCTGACAGCTGACCGCTGTATCCTTGCCTCTCGATGCCATCGATACGGGCGAGCGGCGGCGGGTCTTGTTCGATCCGTCGAAGCAAAGTCGCAATCCGGGACGGCTCGCCGCTGACGCGGATCAATACGCCCTCGGCGTCATTTAAAACTTCGCCGGCGAGTCGAAGTTCGCGCGCCATGCGCCAGACCGTGGGCCGAAACCCGACGCCTTGCACACGTCCGCGGATCCGAAATTCGGCCGTCTCCGACTGCTCTGCCCCGAAGCTCATAATGCCGTCAGCCTCACATGTTGCTGATCTTGATATATCGGTAGATGTCTTTTGCGTTCATGATCAGCAGCCCTACGATGATAACTGCGAGGACGATTCCTGTAATCTCCCATCCGCTCATGACACTTCTCCCGTTCCGCTAGCCTTCCCGCTACCGAACCCAGCCAACTTAGGCGACCATCATTTCGTCGATCAGCTCTCCGATCGTATCCACGGCCACGCCGACCGCAGTCGCGACAGGCGCGCTGAGGCCCATGGTTCCTTCGTCGCTGCCGAACGTCAGTGGCTCGCAGGCGACCAGAAGGACGCGGCGACAGCTTCCGCCAAGGGCCGAAACCAGACGCAAAACCTTCGCGGGATCGAGATCATGCGGCGAAATCGCCAGATCCTCAGGAGAGAGATCTCCGTCTTCGACGAATTCCGGCTCCACGACCGACACGACTCCAGGGGCCTCTCCGCGTTGCGCCGCATCTACGAGAATGACGGCGTCATAGCCGTCCATCAGCGCATAAGTGAGATCGATCCCACGAATGCCGAAATCGATCACGCGCGCGCCGTCCGGCAGCTTCGCCTGTGCAAGACCGCGCGCGACCTCCACGCCGAAGCCGTCATCGCCGTTGAAGATATTGCCGACGCAAGCGACCAGCACCGATGTCATGACCCTTCTCCTGCAGCGATCGGTTCGATCTCGTCCTGGCTGAAAAAGAAACGATGTCCGGGAAAACCGGCCGCGCCGAGATCACGCCCCGGGTCGTCAAGCAGGGTCACCGCGACATGCACGCGGTCCTCGAAGTCGCGCTCGATGGCCTCGACCACGGCGATCTTGCCTTTAAGCGCAATATCGATGACGTCGCCGCCGGGCTTGGGGCGAAGCCGGACATGGGCTCCCACACACAGCTTGCCGCCCCCGTCGAGCAGCGAGACCAGCCGGGGGGCGGCGTCTGCGCCTCTCAACAGCGGTTTGGCCGGACTGGACTGCGACGAGCCATTGCGCATGACGCCATGCAGCTGAGCCATGTCCTGCGCGGTCAATGCATGAGTGCGCTCCAGTAGCGCCCGCGCCCGCGCGTCCACCGACGCCATCTCGCGTTTCTCTGCGTCGGTCATGGCGAGAATGCGCAGCGTCAGGATCTCGTCGATCTCGGTGCCGTCGAACAGGTCGCCAGGACTTTCCGGCGCAATCCCGGGGTGATCGTAAAGGATGATCGGCGAAGCGAGCATGGCGCTGTCGTCTGGACCGCCGACCAGCACCGGAAAGGCGCCGACATTTCGACACTGCGCAGCAGCCTCGCGCAATTCTTCAGGCGGATCGAGCAGGGAGACGAACGAGCCGTCTTCGACGGTGAGGATCGCATGGGTCGAAGCGAAAGCGCGAAGCTGCGCCGAGGCGCGCTCTTTCCGATCGGAGTCGGAAAGCGGCGTCTCGTTTTTGATCCGAAGGGTTAGCTTCCACAGATCGGCCGCGAGCCTCTGCGCCTTCGCTTCAATCACCCCTTCGATCGTCTGAGAGGTGCGAATGAGCGCGGCGACGATGCTTCCATCTTGCGTGCGCACAGCCTCGAATTCCCGCGCGCCCTCGAAGCGGAACGGCGTCGTGATGGCGGCGTCCTTGAGGTCGCATGGCTGCAGTGGACCCAGCGCCACTTCGCGTTCGACCGCCTCCTCCCAGGCCAGCAGCTCCCGATCGTCGACGCTAAGGCTTGGGACGAGCGTCAGCGCCGGTTCGCCCGCTTTCGGAAGTTCCTGGTCGGGCGTCGCCAGTCGGCCGACATCCCGACGCACGACCTGCAAGAATCGGAAGTGCGCGTCGAAGGCGGCCTGCTCCCCGCCGCGCAGCAGAACCTGCGTCTCCATCATCGACGCGTCGCCCTGCTGGTCGAACGCTTCCGGGAACACGCCGCCGAATGTCCAGCGCTGCTGATTCTTGATCGACGACGGTCGATACGGGTAGAGAATATAGCCCTCGTATAGAACGGCGTTGGCGATCGCCTTGATCGAGTCGAGTTTCATGTCGCCTCCGCCGCGTGCGATTCGAGCAGCGACTGCAAGGCGCGTTCGAATGTCGGTAGACCGAGTCGCCGCCGATAAAGATCCAGCTCCTCAAAAGCGTCACGCTGCAGGCAGAGCCACACGCTCTGCGGATAGTAATGCTCCATCATTGCGCGCCATACCGCTACGGGCAGGCGATACGCGCACTCCTTGCTCCATGAGATTTGCTCGATCTGCAATCTCCCTTCGACGTCTCGGTAGAAGATCGAGCCGCTGAACAGAAACTTGAGCGGAACGTCGCCTTCTCGCAGACCATGAAAGTATTTGGTCGCCGCAATGTTGAAATCATAACTGCACGGCACGGGCAGCTCGATCTTACGCTCGGGACTGAACGCTGGAATGGACACGCCTGCATGCGTCCAAAGGAGACTGCGCAGGGTCTCGCCCCAACGCAAAGGCTCGCCGAAGAGATCTGACAGACGCTCTTGTTCGTCGCCGTCGTAGCGCCGCCTTACTGGATCGATCCGAACCTGACAGTTGAGCGCTACGTTCAGGACAGGCAGTTCAGGCGTCCTGTTCACGACAGTCAGCCCGAACAGCAGCAGCGGCGACGCCGAAAATTTCTCGACTCTGACGTCGTCGATGCGGAAGTCGAGATCAATCATGGATCCCGTCCTTCATCTCAACTCCATCGCGCAGCTCCTGGAAATAGGTCCGAACGGCCTCCCAGGCCTCGGCGCCGCCCGATAATCCTCGCCAGTGCTTGCGAATCAGCCCGATCAGCGCATAGCAGCGATCAATCGAAACGAGATAATACTCGCGCGCGCCTTCCACCCGATTTACGAGCAAAGCTTCCACGTCCGGAGCCATGTCCGCGAGCACAGCTTTGGTTGCGATCAACCGCGACCATGCGTCCGCGGAAAACTGCGATTCAGTCGCGCCGGCGGGTCCGGGATAGATCGTCACAGGCCCCTGCGCGGGCGTGCTGTAAAAGATAAAGGCAAGATCGATCGGGATGCCAAAGGCCTGCCATTCCGAGTCGCTCACGTCAAAACCGCGCAGAACATGAGCGCGCGTCCGCAGGGCGGCGTAGCGCTCCCCCGCGCCCAAGAGGAGCGCGCACTGCGGGCACGCGCAATAAAACCTCCCCGTCGCGCGCTCGACCAGATGCGCATGCCGCGGGTCGATCGGCGTCGAGCAGAAGTCGCAATGCTCCTCCTCGGTCACGGTCAGCGACCGCCTCAGTCGAGAGGCCCAGTTGCCGGACTGTACTCTTTCCATGCCCTCGCGCCTCTCCCTAGGCGGCGGTTTCGGCGTAAATTTCGGTCATGTCCATTTCGATCAAAATATCATCGAGGTCAGGGGCGGCATCGGTAAGGGCTGACTCGATCTCGAGCCGTAATTGCTCTGTGGGCTCAGCGCGGCCATTTCTTCTGAGTTGAACCATCGCGAAGCCTGCGCCGACGCTGAGCAGCTTTACATGCAGGCCGCGTCCACTCCACACTGCGCCCATGTGCGCGATGATTCCACGCAGACGCTCCTCGACGCTCTGCGGATGCAACCCATGGAGCAGCAACATCGCCGCAATGTCGCGATCCTCGACGATCTGTTCCAACAGTGCGGCGCGGACGGGCGACGCTTCGACGATCGCGCCGAACCGCTCAAACGCCCGGCCATGCAGATCCAGCAGAAGCGCCAGCATCTCCCGCGCCGCTTCACGTCCTTTTTCGTCCGCGATGCCTTCGATTGCCGCTGTCAGCTCTTCGAGTCGGGCCAGCGACTGCTCAAGCGGCTCCCTTTGCGCCTCCCCATTCATGGGGACTGCTTTCGGGACGCGCCAAACATCGGCGAGTGCCGGGTTTGAACTGTTCTGCCGCCGCCGACATACATGTGCACGCCGCATGGGAGGCACGGATCGAAGCTGCGCACCGCTCGCATGATGTCGATGCCCTTGAATTTGTCAGGCCCGTTCTCTTCGAAGATTGGCGTGTTCTGAACGGCGTCCTCGTAGGGCCCCGGCGTCCCGAAGTCGTCCCTCGGCGTCGCATTCCAGGGCGTCGGCGGATAGGGATGATAGTTGGCGATCTTCTTGTCCTTTATGACGAGATGATGTGACAGCACGCCGCGCACCGCCTCATGGAAACCGCAACCGATGGCCTCGTCGGGAACTTCGAACGGCGTAAAGGTCTTCGTGCGACCCGCCTGTATTTCTGTGAAAGCCTGCTCGAGGAAGAAATATGCCGCGGCGGCGCAATAGGCCTGGAAGTAGGTGCGCGCGCGATCGCGCTCAATCGCATTGCTCCACTGCGGAACCTTCCATTCGAACTCGACTGCCGGCTTGAGCGCCGTCTTGGGCAGATGGATTTTGACGCTGTCGCCGGTGGCTTTGACATAGCCGTTCATGTCGACCAGCCCCGCCAGCGCGGTGGAGAACAGTCGCGCGAACGCGCCGCCGCCGGTGTCGAGCGGCAGATGATCGCCGCTGCTCTTGTCGAGCCAGCGCGGGCACATCACCCATGAGTAGTTCTTGTCGAAATCCCGTTTCTGCGGCCGAGGAATGGTCGTCTGGTTCCAGGGATGCTTTTGATCGACGGGATTGCCCAGCGGATCGGTCTTGACGAAGGTTTCGCAGTCGTCCCAGTCTTCGTAATAGGACTGTCCACGCAGAATCCGGATCTGCAGATTGATGTCGACGAGATCGGTCGTGACAAGCTTGCCGTCGACGACGACGCCGGGAGTGACGAACATCTTCCGACCCCAGTCGGTCATGTTCTTGTAGTTATAGTCGCAGTGGTTCGGATCCTGGAACGCGCCCCAGCATCCGAGCAGAATTCGACGGCGTCCAACCTCCTCATAGCCCGGCAAGGCCTCGTAGAAGAAGTCGAACAGATCATCGTGCAACGGCACGCATTTCTTCATGAATTCTGCGTAACGCACGAGTCGCGTCAGATATTCGGTGAAAAGCTGATTGGACGGCACCGTGCCGACGCCGCCAGGATAAAGGGTGGAGGGATGCACATGGCGTCCCTCCATCAGGCTGAACATCTCGCGCGTGTACCGGCTTACAATCAATGTCTCTCGGTAGAACTCGCCTGAGAATGGGTTGAGCGCCGTCATGATGTCGGCGATCGTGCGATATCCATGCGCTTCTGCGTTCCGCGCCGGCGTTCGCTGCGCCTTCGCCCAGACGCTTGGATTGGTCTCCTTGACCATCTGTTCGCAAAAGTCGACGCCCACCAGATTGTCCTGGAAGATGTTGTGGTCGAACATGTATTCGGCGGCTTCGCCGAGATTGATGATCCAGTCGGCGAGCGGCGGCGGCTTGATCCCATACGCCATGTTCTGCGCATAGACCGAGCAGGTCGCGTGATTGTCGCCGCAAATGCCGCAGATTCGGCTGGTGATGAAGTGCGAGTCGCGTGGATCCTTGCCCTTCATGAAGATGCTGTAGCCGCGAAAAATCGACGAAGTGCTGTGACATTCGGCGACATGCCGGTTCTCGAAATCGATCTTAGTGAATATTCCGAGACTGCCGACGATGCGGGTGATCGGATCCCAATTCATCTCTACGAGGTTGGGAGAAGCTTTACCGGGGCTCGGAGGGGCCGAAGGACGGGTGGCAAGGTCGACCATATTCGCGATCCCTTAACTAGAGTGGATGAGTCTTGTTTGGCCGATCAGGTTCGTAGCCGGTGGTGTACGTCGGCTTGGTGTTGCGCCACTTCGGCTCCCTGTTGAGCGTGTGATTGGTGATCTTGCGGAGATTTCGGATCAAAACGCCGTAAGGCTTGATCAGCGTCGATGAGATTCGCGCGCCGGGCGGCTCGTCCATGAACGGCATGAACTTGTCGGGAAAGCCCGGCATCGTGCAGCCGATGCAAATGCCGCCGACGTTCGGACAACCGCCTAGCCCGGCGATCCAGCCACGCTTCGGCACATTGCACTGAACGACTGGCCCCCAACAGCCGATCTTCACAAGGCACTTGCGCGAACCATACTCTTCCGCGAAGTCGGCTTCCTCGTAATAGGCGGCGCGATCGCACCCTTCGTGAACGGTAGGACCGAAGAGCCAGCGCGGGCGGCCGTGTCCATCGACAGGTATCATCGGCGCGAGGCCGGCAAGCTGCCGCAGCAGGTAAAGAAACGTCTCCATGAAATTGTCCGGCTGAACGGGACAGCCCGGCACGTTGACGATCGGCAATCCGGCCTTCGATTTCCATTCGACTCCGAGATAGTCTTGAAGGCCCATGCAGCCGGTGGGATTGCCCTTCATCGCATGCACGCCGCCGAAGGTGGCGCAGGTGCCGGCGCCGATCACGGCGAGCGCCTTCGGCGCCAGCCGGTCGATCCATTCTGTGGTTCTGATTGGCTGACCCGTCGATGGATCAGTTCCAACTGCCGCCCAGTAGCCCTCGCCGCTCAGCTTTTCGTTCGGGATGGACCCCTCGACGACGAGGACGAAGTGCTCAAGTTCGCCCCGAGCGCCCTGATGGAACGCTTTCATGAAATCGTCGCCGACCTCATAGGACAACACCGCGTTGTGCAGATGGACTTTCGGCAGTCCCGGTATCGCGCCGAGAACGACATCTTCGATGCTCGGCTCGCTCGCTGCGGTGATCGACACCGAATCGCCGTCGCAACTCAGGCCTGCCGTCAGCCAGAGCACATGCAGATCTTCAATCTTGTTCGACGGCTGTTGGGAGATTGGATTGGAGTCTGTAGCCATCGCGGTCCATCCTTTCACCAGAGAGTTGGTGAGGCGTGACTAAAGTTCCGCTCGAGCCGTGCAAGCGCCCAGCTCAAGGACTGCTTCTCTGGTTGAAGAAGGCGGCTAAGTCGGTCACGAGAGCGCCCTCGGCGACACCAACCGGCGGCGTACAAGCCCGTCGCAGGCGAAAGGCAAACTCTGGAAGTTGAGAAATGTTCCTAAGAGACGAGACGAAATGCGCTGCTCATGCACCAGCTAGGGCGTGTGTTTTCTTTCTTGAGCGCAACAGTTGACGCCGCCGCTATCTGGCGTGACTGCGCGAGCAGGTCCGGCGAGAGCGAGACATAAACCATCCGTCACGCCGAACATCAGGGCGAGGCAAGTTTCGCTTGTGCTCGCCCTGTCGTTCCTCGCTATTTCGCTTCGGCGAGACCCAGCAGATCGAAATGACGGTTGACGCCGGCATGGATCAGATTGCCGTTGAAGCGCGTCGAGCTCGTCGCGCCATAGGCGTAGAAGCCGTTCGGCTGCACGGCGAAAGTGGCGGCCTGAGCGGTTCCGAGATCGTAGCGCAGATAGTCGACCTTGACGCTCCAGTCCGGCGTAAACATCCACTCGGCGCCGCCGCCGGCCGTCCAGCCGATGAGACTGTCCTGATAGACCGGATTGACCAGGGTCTGGTTGGTTCCGCCGATGCGCCTTGTGAACAGCGCGGCGTTGGAGGTGACGCCGCCATAGGCCATGCCGCCCGTGCCATAGACGGCGAGCGTCGGCGTGACGAGATAGCCCAGCCGGCCGCGGATCGTGCCGAGATAGTTCAGCGTCGCGGTGCGTTGCGCATAGGTGGCGAAGCTGTCGCCGCCCGCGGCTGTCAACGCGGCCTGCCATTTGGTGTCGGTATTGCCTGAAACGCCGTGAAGATCCGCCTCCGCCCCGACGAGGAAATTGTCCGCGAACTTCCAATTGGCGCCGATCTGCAGGCCGCCGATGAAGCCGGCGAGATGGTTCGTCTGGTTGATCGGCGTCGCGCTCGCGGCGATCGCCGGACTTGCCGCCGCCGGGCCGAAGGGCCACGGTTGAACGATCGAGCGCGGATTCGACCAGGCCCCGCCCCCGTTCAGCCCGACGTAAACATCCGACCAGCTCGGCGGCGGCGCGGGCGGGGGAGGCGGCGCATTCGGCGTAAAGAGCGCGAGAAAATCCGAGCCCGGCGGCTTGGTGATCGGGTTGCCGTCGCCAAAGGCGTTAGCCGAGACCTCGAGATAGAAGAAATCCGTTGGGCGCGCTGTCAGACCATTGGTCGTCGTCGTCGTCTGTCCCGGAAAGGATTGCGGGAAGTAAGGCTGCCATGCGACCGGCGACGCGAAGCTGGAGGTGAATGAGCCCGGCCAGAACCTTGAATAGCTTGCCGTCAGATTAATGAACGCATTCAGCTTGTAGCGGATGCGCAGATCATATTCGGTGCCGATGAATGTGCCTCTGTTGCCGAGCGGCGCGAACAGATTGGCGCGATCCCAGGCGGCGGCGGCGCTCGCCAGCCAATAGGCGCTGAAGGTGGTGTCGACCTGTAGATTCTTGAAGGGCGAGAATTCGAGACGCCCCTTCACAGCCTTGATGTTGTTCCACGCAATGTAGTCATTGCGGGAGAACGGCTGATTGAAGCCGTAGAAAATGTCAAAGGTCTGATTGACGCTGTCGAAGGGGCTCTTGTTTCCGGTCCCATAGAAGTAATCGGCGCTGAGGCGCGGCTTCCATGCAAGATCTGAGAATGTGTAGCCGAGTTCGACCGAATAGGCGATTGCGTCATGCTGTACCGTCGTCTGAATCGCGTTGCGGCGCGCGCCGAGGTCTCGGAATTCGCCGGTCTCGCCCATCTGCTTATTGACGTCGGCGTCGTAGTCAAAGTCGCCGAGCACGCCGTAGACGCGCAAGCCCGGCGCATAGGTGTCTCTGTGGACACGCAACGCATTCGATGTGTTGAGGAGATCCGCATATTGCTTGCGGCCGAGGAAATACGGCTGGATCGTTGCATATTCCGACCACCGGCGGATGCTCAACACCGTGCCATATATCCAGTTTCCCCATTCGGGTCGATCGAACTCATAGGGATAGCGCACCACCGGCCGCATCAGGAAGCTGTCGATATCCCAGTCGTTGTCCTTCTTGCCCAGCCTGAGGCGGAAGCCTTCGAAGTTATTTGTCGTGTTGCGGAACTCGTTGTTTGCGATCAGACGCCTGTCGAGCAATTCCAAATGGAACCGGCCGGCGCGAATGCTGAGCGGCCGATCATTGCCGAGATCGTCCTTGCCAAGCGCGTCCTTGAAATAGAGCTCCGCGAACGCCTGAATGAGCTCGGTCTGATTGATCTCCTGTCCCTGATATTGATAGAGGCTGTTGTAGGCGCGCGAATCCTGGAACTCGACGACGAAGCGCAGCGGATCAAGGATATTCTGGACGCCGACATAGGCGCGCGTGCGACTGAGCCACAGCGAATTGGGAAAAAACTTGCGCTGCGAAGTTGGCGGATTCGTCGTCGTGTTCGTCCACGGCCGATAGTCGTCCTTGCGGTATTCGAAGCGCACGCGCGAATCGAGGCCCACGTTCAGCCAGTCAATGCCCTCGAATTCCTTGTAGGTCCTGCCGAGATTGCGAACATAGGGCGGAATGTCCGGCTGCGGCTCCAGACGATAGCCGCGCGTCGGCACGTAATAGCTCTTCTTCGGCGGCGGAGGCGGTGGCGTCCCTGGACCAACAGCCGCCGCCTTGCCAGCGCCCTTCGTCTTCACCGCCCCTTTTGCTGCTCCGACTGATTTTCCAGCGGACTTTTCCTCAGCCGGCTTTTCAGCGCCTTCCTCAGCAAGCGACAGATCGGGCATGAAGGCGACAACCATCGCCGCAACCGCGGCCCCGATTTTCAATTTTCGCTTTGACATCGCTGTTCTCGAACTCTGGTCGCGGAGGTCTGCGCCCCTGCGAACTATTGCCGTCCAAAGCCAGTCAATCGAAAATGCTTTTTATTGTCTATAGAGTTTATAGACAATATCATCAATCGAGCGAAACCGTTGCTGTAATGTCACAGTCTGTCAGGATTGCCCGCCGGCCTGATGCGCACAACCAAGCGCATCATCATCTATTCTGCAGAGCGAAGAACAGGCGCGGGTATCGCAAAAGGACTTTGCCGTCCGGCTGTCGTGGATAGGCCTGCGCGAGCCTCTCGCGATATCGCCCAAGAAATTCGACGCGCTCGTTGGCGTCGAGCAATTCGAGAAATGGGCGAAGGCCAGAGCCTTCGAACCATTCGACGACCCCGTCAGGACCGTCGAGGGGGTGAACATAGACCGTCTGCCAAATGTCGATCGTGCTGCAGAGCGGCGCCAGCAGATTGTAATATTCCTCGAGCGGACCGAGCACCATGATCGACTTGGCGACCGGCAACAGCCGAGGCGCCCACGGCCCGTCCGCCGCGACCATGCGCATCGCCGCGTGCGAAAGCTCATGCGTATTGTTCGGCATCTGGACGGCGAGACGCCCGCCGGGCCGAAGATAACTCAGCAGCCTTGTCATCAGACTGCGATGGTCAGGCAGAAAATGCAGCGCCGCATTGGCGAAGATGAGATCGGCGGGCTCAAAGGGACGCCAATGCGCGATATCATCTTTGATGAAGGTCGCCGTCGGCGTGCGTGCACGAGCGACCGCCAGCATGTTGTCGGACTTATCGAGCCCGACGATATCGGCGCCCGGAAAGCTCATCGCGAGGAGCTGCGTGCTGTTGCCAGGTCCGCAACCCAGATCAAAAACGAGCCGCGTGTCGCAATAGGGCACGCGCGCAAGCAAATCGCGAGCGGCGCGCGTGCGCTCGGCTTCAAATTTCAGATAGAGCGCCGAGTTCCAATCGTTCGTCGCGCCGCTTTCGTCTATCCTCTCGACAAGCGCAGAACTCAAATCCCGTCTCCGGCGTTGACATAATCGCCGTTCTCGTCCGCCGGAAAGATCCGCGCTTTCGTAAATGAAAGCGGCACGCGACCGCCGAGAGCCGCCGAACGTTCGAGCGGCGAATCGATCTCGAGGGTCTGGTCATAGCCGTCAATAGCGATGGTGGCGCGAACGCCGGCAGGCGTACGTCGCAGGCTTTCGACGCGGCCTTCCAGATCGCCGTCGCCTTCAGAGGCGACGGCGATGTCCGCCGGGCGGAAGAAGACCCTCGCGGGTCCGCTGCGCAATCCGTGCGTGTCGATGTGCAATTCGCGCCCGCCAAACTTCACATGGCCATCAGCGATGGTGACGGGCAAGGCGACCGCTTCGCCGACGAAGGAAATCACGAAAGGCGAAGCGGGGCGATCGTAAAGCTCTTCGGGCGTGCCGATCTGCTCGATACGGCCTTCGTTGAGAACGACGACGCGATCGGCGAGCTCCATCGCCTCGTCCTGATCATGCGTGACGAAAACCGTCGTCAACCCTGTCTGCTTGTGAATGTCGCGCAGCCAGCGGCGGAGATCTTTTCGCACGCGCGCGTCCAGCGCGCCGAAAGGTTCGTCAAGCAGCAATACGCGCGGCTCGATGGCGAGCGCCCGCGCAAGCGCAACGCGCTGCCGCTGGCCTCCGGACAGCTGCGCCGGATAACGGCGGCCGAGCCCATCGAGCTGTACGAACTGCAGAAGTTCGTCGACGCGCGCCTTGATCGACGCGCGAGACGGACGCCTGCGTCTGGGACGCACTCTCAGACCATAGGCGATATTGTCCGCGACGGTCATATGTTTGAAGAGCGCATAGTTCTGAAAAACCATGCCGACGTGGCGGTCCTGCACCGGCAGATTCGTGGCGTTCTCGCCGTCGAACAGAACCCGCCCGCGATCGGGAGAATTGAGTCCAGCGATCACGCGCAGCAGGGTTGTCTTGCCGGATCCGGAGGGACCAAGCAGCGCGACGAGCTCGCCGGATTGGATGTCGAGACTGACGTCCCGCAACGCTGGAAATGCGCCGAAGTCCTGCTCGACTCCCTCGATGCGGATCGCGGCGCCGCGCTTATTCGCCTCAGTGTCGGCGCGCGCGTCCGGAGAGCGCGTCAGCATGACGCCATTCGAGGAAGGTCTTGAGTCCAAGCGTGACGAGCGCCAAGCCTGCAAGAAGTACCGCGAGAGCGAAAGCGGCGACATTGTTGTACTCATTGTAGAGTATCTCCACCTGAAGCGGAATGGTGTTGGTTAGGCCGCGAATATGGCCGGATACGACGGAAACGGCCCCGAATTCGCCCATGGCGCGGGCGTTGCAGAGCAGCACGCCGTAGAGCAAGCCCCACTTAATGTTCGGCAAGGTGACGGTGAGAAACGTCTTGAAGCCAGACGCGCCCAGCGTGAGCGCCGCCTCCTCCTCGACCTTGCCCTGCTCCTGCATCAACGGAATCAGCTCGCGGACGACGAAGGGAAAAGTCACGAAAATCGTCGCCAGAACGATGCCCGGCACAGCAAAAATAATCCGCACGTCATGTGCTGCGAGCCAGGGACCGAAGAGGCCCTGACCGCCGAACACGAGCACATAGACGAGGCCAGCGACGACAGGCGACACCGAGAAGGGAAGATCAATCAGGGTGATGAGGACGCTCTTGCCGGGAAAGGAAAACTTGGCGATCGACCAGGACGCCGCCAGACCAAACACGAGATTGGCCGGCACGGCGAGCGCCGCGACAAGAAGCGTCAGTCGAATGGCGGCAAGCGCATCTGGATCACGAAACGCCGCAAAAAAGGGTTCAACACCCTTGTTAAGGGCTTCGACGAAAACGACCGCGAGCGGCGCTAGAAGGAAGAGAGCTAAAAACAGCACCGCCGTCGCAATGAGCGCATAGCGCGCAAGCAGCGAGTCTTGCGTCACCGGCCGGTATCTGGCGCGACCACGGGCAACGGGAGTCAACGCAATCTCAGACATGGCCGAACCTCCTGCGACTCCACGCCTGGACGAGGTTGATGAGGAGCAGCGCGGTGAAGGAGATCGCCAGCATGATCGTCGCGATGCCGGTGGCGCCCGCGACGTCATACTGCTCAAGTTTCACGACGATGAGCAGCGGCGCGATCTCTGAGACGTAAGCGATATTCCCCGCGATGAAGATCACCGAACCGTATTCGCCGATCGCTCTGGCGAAGGCGAGCGCAAAACCGGTCAACAAGGCCGGCGCCAACGGCGGGAGCATGACGCGGATCACGGTTTGCAGCCGGCTCGCGCCCAGAGTCGCGGAGGCCTCCTCCAGTTCGACTTCGAGCTCGGAAATAATCGGCTGCACGGTGCGCACGACGAAGGGCAAACCGATGAAGATGAGCGCAACCAGAATGCCCCAGCGGGTGAAGGCGATCTTGATGTCAAAGTCGGCAAGCGGCTCGCCGAACCAACCATTGGGCGAATAGAGCGCCGCAAGCGAAATGCCCGCGACCGCGGTCGGCAGCGCAAACGGCAGATCAACGAACGCGTCGAGCAGCCGGCGGCCCAGAAAATCATATCGCGTGAGAACCCATGCCACGATGAGGCCGAAGAGGAGATCGACGACCGCCGCGGCGAATGAAATGAAGAACGTGGTGCGCAACGCCGCCGCGACGCGTGGCTCGGAGGCGATCGCATAGAGACCGGAAAGTCCCAGCTCCGACGACCACCAGATGAGCGTGGCGAGCGGAAACAGGACGATCAAGCCGAGATAGATCAGCGTGTAGCCGAATGTCAGGCCGAAGCCAGGAATGACGCTCGGCGCCGTGAAGCGCCGAGCGTTTTTGCCGACAAGACTCGGGGAGGTCACCTTGTCAGCTCTTGTTTCTGGATTTCGTCGAAAATGCCGCCGTCGGCGAAGTGCTTCTTTTGCGCGCCCGCCCAGCCGCCGAAGGTCTTGTCGACGGTGATGAAATCAATTTTGGCAAATTTCTTGACGTCTTCTTTCGACGCATATTCAGGATGCACGGGTCGATAGAAGTTGCGCGCGATGATCGCCTGCGCTGGCGGCGAATAGAGAAAGTCGAGATAGGCTTCCGCGAGCTGCCTGTTGCCTTTGGCGTCGGCGTTGGCGTCAACGACGGCGACCGGCGGCTCCGCCAGAATGGACTGCGGCGGCGTCACGATCTCGAACTTGTCAGCGCCGAATTCCTTCAGCGCAAGGAAGGCTTCGTTCTCCCATGCGAGGAGCACGTCGCCGATGCCGCGCTGGGCGAAGGTGATCGTCGAGCCTCTCGCGCCCGTGTCCATGACCGGGGCGTTCTTGTAGATCGCCTTGACAAAATCCTTGGTCTTGGCTTCGTCGCCGCCGAATTTCTTCAGCCCGTAGCCCCAGGCCGCAAGATAATTCCAGCGCGCGCCGCCGGACGTCTTCGGGTTGGGCGTGATCACCGCGACGCCGGGCTTCGCCAGATCGTCCCAATCCTTGACCGCTTTCGGATTGCCCTTGCGGACGAGAAACACGATCGTCGACGTATAGGGCGACGAGTTATTCGGTCGGCGCTTTTGCCAATCGGCGGGGATTTTGCCGCTCTTGCCGGCAATCGCGTCAATGTCGGCGGCGAGCGCCAGCGTCACGACGTCGGCGTTCAGCCCCTCGATCACCGCGCGCGCCTGCGCGCCTGAGCCGCCATGCGACGCCAGAAGTTCGATCGTTTCGCCGGTCCTGGCTTTCCAGTCCGCCGCGAAGGCCGGATTAATCGCCTTGTAGAGTTCGCGCGTGGGGTCATAGGAGACGTTCAGTAACGTCTGGCCCGCTTGAGAATGCGCGCTCGCCAGCATCGTGAGCCCAACCAATCCCCCTAAAATTCCAAGGCCCAGACTTTTCTGCAATTTCTCGCTCATGGTGACGTCTCTCCAATAGTCTATAAAATCACTAGCATGAGTAGACTGATTGGGCAAGGAGAAAAAAGCGCGGGTTAAGCCTGCGTGACGTCAGCGGAGCTTGGAGTGTGGACGGCCGCGAAAGGTAACGCCTACCAGCGCAGAACTGCGCCGCCCCAGGTCATTCCCGCGCCAATCGCCATCATCGCGATGACGTCGCCCTTTTTCAGCTTTCCGGCGCGATTCGCCTCATCGAGCGTGATCGGCATCGAGGCGCTCGACGTGTTGCCGTAACGGTCGATGTTGATCCAGCATTTCTCGAGCGGCACGCCGACATGCTGCATCGCGGATTCGAT
>JBPFDX010000077.1:0-20072 GCA_051061385.1 Methylocystis sp. | reverse complement strand
TTATGCTCTCTTGACTATGCTGTATCGCTCGACGCACCGCCTCTGTCGTGCGGGCGCTCCCGTGAAGTATCTCACCCATAATCCATCCCGATCGACGGCATCCGAATCTGCGCCATCATACTGCGGGACCAAACACCTAGGAACCGTAGGTGGTGTCAGCCACGCAATCGGAATATATTCGCGTCGCTCCGAGCTTACTTCTGGTATCGCAAGAAAGCTCGACGCGGGAATTACGGTAACATGAAATTCTGTTGGCGTTTTCGCGAATGCGAGGGACATTTTACTGGCTTCCTTCAACTCCTTGTCTGGCTTGAGGCGAGGCGGCAATTCTCCGAGACGGTAACGGCGAACTTTTTCGACAAGCTCCATAACCTTCGGACAGGCTCGCACCGCTTGGGGCTGCGCCTCATGCAGCGCCAAAATCCAGCGATCCCCTCCGTTGATGAGTTCATCGGAGCCCACAAACGGACGCAGCAAATGCTTCGCGTTCGGTTCTAAAGCCAGGAAATCAGATCGCTCATCCCCATCAAAAATGAAATAGCCGCCATCTACCGGCTTCGAGCCGACTTGGATCGTTGGAAGATTGGCTGGCGCTGAGCGTCTTCGTCCGACGACCAAATGCCGATTCGCAAGAGCTGAAGCATCGAAAAGATACGGAGACAACGCCGAGTGACGGCTTTCGACCGGTTCGCCAGTGAGATCGTCGTATGAAAAAAGCCGCTTGTCCTTTGGCTCAGCATCGCGCTTCGTTAGGCCAATCACGACGACATGAACATGCGCCACTCCGCGCGCATCCGAAGCCCAAGCGAAAGTGCGATGCGCAAATGCAATTTCAAGCTTCCATCTGTCGAATAGTGCGGGCCACAACTGCGCAACCTGCTCGCCCTGCGCAATTGAGTTAGTGGCGAAAAAGCCGATATGTGCGCGGCTTTTTTGAACGTATTCACCCGCCCTCAAAAACCACGCAGCGACGTAATCCAAACGACTGCCGGTCGCTCCGAGTCTGCGCATCACTGCCTTGGCTTGCACCTGCTTAGCCTTGTCCCCCATGTCGAAGCCGCTGAAGGGCGGATTTGCCAAACACGTAAGCGCACTTTTCTGAAGCCAAAACGTCGGTCCAATCCAATTCGAGCGCATCGCGTTGATGGATATGCGGCGAGGTCTTCAACGGGATACGCGCATAGACTTCGCCAAATTCGAGGCTCAGCCTGTAGTTCATGATGTGATCCATCATCCACAACGCGACTTCGGCGATGCGTGCGGCTAACTCCCCAATCTCGATTCCGTAGAACTGGCTAACGTCAATTTTGGACAGCGCTGCCACGTCGAGGACGCGTTGGCCCTTGGGATACAGAATGCGCAGCAGCTCGATTTCGAGCGTGCGTAGTTCGCGAGAGGCAATGATGAGAAAGTTGCCGCAACCGCAAGCCGGATCAAAGAACGTCAATGCGGCGAGCTTGTCATGAAAGGCTCGGATCACGTGGTCCCTGCCGATGTCACGGCGGGCCGCAAGTTTCTGGAACTCCGCACGCAGATCATCCAGAAACAGAGGCTGGACGACCTTCATGATGTTCTTTTCGGTCGTGTAATGCGCGCCGCTCCTTCGCGTTCATGACCGACTGGAAGAGCGAACCAAAGATCGCCGGCGATATGGCGTCCCATTTGAACTGGCAGGCTTCGATCAGCAGCGCCCGCATGTCGGCGTCGAAGGCGGCGACGGGCAGGCGTTCCGCGAAGAGGTCGCCGTTGACATAGGGAAAGCGCGCCAAATCCTCGTCGAGCTTCTTCTGACGCTTTGCCTCCGGCGTGTTGAGCACATCGAAAAGCTCGTTCAGCAGGCGGCCCACATCGGCACCGTCCACCAGACTGCGATCTGCAATCAGATCAAGGAAAATTTCGCGTTCGAAAATGCCCGTGTCATCGGCAAAAAGGCAGAAGACAAGACGAACGAGCAGCCGCTCCGGGTCATGGCCGACGTAACCTGAATCTTTGAGTGCATCATGGAGGCGCCCCATAAGCTCGGACGCCTCGATGTTCACTGGGTCCTGGTCCCGGAACGTCCGCTTTTGAACGCCGAGAATGAAGCCGAAATACTCTACCTTCTTCGGCAACTCCGCCAATTTGAAGCGTTGCGGCTTCTGATCCGCTTCGTCGAGGTCGAATAGCTCGAAGTTTTGGAAGTCGGAGACCAGAATGTAGCGCGGAAGCTCCGCATCCTTGAGGCCGGGGAAATAATCTAGCGCCTGCGCCTTCGCGCGCATCAGGTTACGACCGGCGCTTTTGTGCTCGACGAGCAGCACGCCCTTCCAGAACAGGTCGATAAAGCCGTGCTGGCCGCAGAGTTTCTTGACCGGTTCCTCGAAGCTCGCAACCTTGCGCCGCTGGACGCCGAACACGTCGAAAAAGTCGTTGTAGAAGCTCTGTGCCTCGCCCTTTTCATAGCTTGCGCCGGCCCATTCGTCTGCGAAGCGGGCGGCGGGGGCGCGAATTTCATTCCAGGAAAGGCGCATTCGAAGCTTCGTGGTCGAGAGGAATCAGTTTGAGACCGGCAGCATAGGCGAGGCAGGAGCGGTTTGGGAGGGACTGGCGAAGCCGCTCGGGGCCTCGCGCAATATGGACATCGCCGAACCGACAGCTAATCTCCCTCACCAAATGATTCTCACCGCCGGAGGGACCATGCGCGCGCCTTGTCGTATCGCGGCCCTCCTCTGCGTCATTGCCGCAGCATTCGGCGGACCAGCCTTTGCCGACGACGCGCTCGTCTCCCTCGCCAAGCAGAAATCGCTGACCGACACGCCGGGCGGCCCCAAGGACCAGCTGCGCAAGTTCGGGATCGACGTCGACGTCTGGGTCACCCAGTTCTACCAGGGCATCACCGCGGGCGCGATCGACCGGACGGCGCAATACGGCGGCAAGATGGACACTTTTCTGCGCGTCGACGGCGAGAAGCTCGGCTTCTGGAAGGGGCTGAAATTCAACGCGCAATATGAACATTACTTCGGCCGCAACGTAAATCGGCAGGACCTCGCGCTGCTGCCGGTCAACGTCGCCCAGGCCTTCATCGAGCGCGACGGCTATCACTCCGCCCTGTCCATGACGCTCACCCAGGAGCTCAGCGAAGAACTCTCGGTGACGATCGGCAAATTCAACATGCTGACGCTCGCCTCGCAGACGCCTCTCGTCGGCGGCGGCGGCCTCGAGACCTTCATGAACCGCGCTTTCGCGCTGCCGTCGACCGGCATCGGCGTCAGTTCGCCGGAAAGCGTCGCCGACCGCCTGATCGTCGCGCCGCCTTATCTCTTGGGCGGCGTCGCGGCGCTCAAGACCAAATATGTCGACCTCAAGGTGATGGTCGCGGACCCGCGCAACGCCCAGCAGCCGCGCGTCATCGAACGGCCGTTCGAGCGGGGCGTCGGCGCTGGACTGATGGCGACCGTCCCCGTCGAGATCGGCGGCCTGCGCGGATTCCATACAGTGCGCTTCGCCTACAGCAATGCGCGCGGGTTCGATCTCGACGATATCGGGGAGCGGCGTCAGGCGATCGCGCGGCTGCGCGGCTTGACGAAGAAGGGGTTCTGGTTCGTCTCCTACGCGGTCCAGCAATATTTGATGCAGAGCGAGACCAACCCGAAAGTCGGCTGGGGTCTCTTCACCCTGGCGACGCTCTCGGACGGCAATCCCAATCCGGTCAGGTGGAGCATGCTCGTCGGCCTCGCCGGCAACAATCTGATGGCGGGACGCGAAGACGATCTCTGGGGCGTCGGCTTCTATCATTACGGGCTGACCCAGCCGCTCATCTCGGGACTTCAGGCGCGGCGGATTTTTCGTCGCAGCGAAGGCGGCGTCGAGGCCTTCTACAATTTCGCGGTGACGAGATGGTTTCGAATATCGGGAGACGTCCAGATCATCGATCCGTGGAATCCGGTACGCACGCGGGCGAGCTATCTGGGCCTGCGTCTGCAGACGAAGTTCTAGAAGGAGCCACAGCCTGAAAATAAAAAGGCGAAGATGTTCGTTTCCGAACGATCCTCGCCTAAAGGCCAGCCCTTTTGGCCTATCCGGGTGCGCGACTCAAGGCGTCAATTCGCGCAGGAGACGCTACGCATGTAACGGACGCGACCCCGCTCATCATCTTTCGGCGTGATGACGAGCGTGCAATCTTCATCCTCCGCGCCATAGGCGCGCCCCACTCGGATTGCCGGTCCGCGCGCAAGCGGACGCATGCCGATGTCGTTGAGGCTCACGGCGGCTTGGACGCCAGTGGCGGTGGATCGGCTTTTCAGATCAGACGTCGACGGCGCAGCCGCGACAGCAGCGGCGGCGCCGATGGCGACGGTTAATCCGAGAACGATCCGCGACATACGACTTGCGAAAGGGCTTTCGCGCGAAACGGCCATTTAGGGCTCCCCACAGGGTGATCGGGAATTCTGCCCAGGCTCGCTACTCGAACGATGCGAACCTCGACGCTTCCTCTTTTTTGCGGGGGAGAAACGCAGCGGCCCCGCTAATGGTTCCGCTGCGGTCATAAATTTTTAAGATTTTGCCTTAAAACCGCCTCATCGCTCCAACCGGGCGATGAGGCTCGACGTATCCCAGCGCCGCCCGCCCATCTTCTCCACCTCGGCGTAGAACTGGTCGACGAGCGCCGCGATCGGCAGGCGCGCGCCGTTGCGGCGGGCTTCGGCAAGGCAGATCGACAGATCCTTGCGCATCCACTCCACCGCGAAACCAAAGTCGAACTCGCCGGCAAGCATTGTTTTCGTGCGATTTTCCATCTGCCACGACTGCGCCGCGCCGTTCTTCAAAAGATCGATGACGTTCTCGCCGTCGAGCCCCGCCGTGGTGGCGAAATGCAGCGCCTCCGCCAGGCTCTGGATCAGACCGGCGATGGCGATCTGGTTGACCATCTTGGTGAGCTGCCCGGCGCCGGGAGGCCCCATCAGCCGGCAGGCGCGGGCGTAGCACGCCATCACCGGCTCCGCCTTGGCGAAGATCGCCGGATCGCCGCCGCACATGACGGTGAGCGCGCCTTTTTCGGCGCCGGCCTGGCCGCCGGAGATCGGCGCGTCGATGAAGCCGATCCCGCGCCCGGCCGCGGCGGCATGGAGTTCGCGCGCGACTTGCGCCGAGGCCGTCGTGTGGTCGACGAAGACCGCGCCGGCCGACATGCCGGCGAAGGCGCCGCCTTCGCCGATCGTCACCGCGCGCAGATCGTCGTCATTGCCGACGCAGGAAAAGACGAATTCGGCGCCGTTGGCCGCTTCGGCCGGCGTCGTAAACCATTCCGCGCCGGGATGGGCGGCGGCGAATTTTTCCGCCTTGGCGAGGGTGCGGTTATAGACCCGCACCCCGTGGCCGGCGCGATGAAGATGGCCGGCCATGGGATAGCCCATGACGCCAAGGCCGATAAAGGCGACGGTAGTTGGCTCCATCTATCAGCCGCCTGTCATGCTCATGTGGCGGGAGACGGCGGGCGCCGGCGCGGTTCGGTCGATGACGAAGTCGTGGCCCTTGGGCTTGCGCAGGATCGCGGTCTCGATCGCCTGGTGCAGCAGCGCGTCGTCCGCGCTTTCGCGCAGCGGGGCGCGCAGGTCCGCCGCGTCCTCCTGGCCAAGGCACATATAAAGCGTCCCCGTGCAGGTGACGCGCACGCGGTTGCAGCTCTCGCAGAAATTATGTGTGAGCGGGGTGATGAAGCCGATGCGCCCGCTGGTTTCGCGCGCCCGCATGTATCGCGCCGGTCCGCCGGTGCGATAATCGATCTCGTCGAGCGTGAAGGCTTCGCTCAGCCGATCGCGCACCGCCTGCATCGGCAGATACTGGTCGGCGCGTTCGGGCCCGTCGAGCTCGCCAAGCGGCATCACTTCGATGAAGGTCATGTCCATCCCGTTGTCGTGCGCGAAACGCACGAGCGGGACGAACTCGTCTTCGTTGACGCCTTTCAGAGCTACCGCGTTGAGCTTCACCTTGAGGCCGGCGGCGCGGGCGGCGGCGATCCCGGCAAGCACCTGCGCATGCGCGCCGGTTCGGGTCAGCGCCTTGAAACGGTCCGGGTCGAGCGTGTCGAGCGAGACGTTGACCCGCCGGACGCCGCAATCGGCGAGTTCGGCCGCAAAGCGCGAAAGCTGCGAGCCGTTGGTGGTGAGCGTCAGCTCCTCCAGCGCCCCGGTCTCAAGATGGCGCGACAGGGCGCGAAACAGCTTCATCACATCGTGGCGCCCCAGCGGCTCGCCGCCGGTGATGCGCAGCCTTTTCGTGCCACGCGCGACAAAGGCGGAGCAGAGCCTATCGAGTTCCTCGAGCGTCAGCAGGTCGCGCCGGGGCAGGAACTGCATATGTTCCGACATGCAGTAGACGCAGCGGAAATCGCATCGGTCGGTGACCGAGACGCGGAGATAGGAGATCGTCCGCCCGTAGGGGTCGACGAGCGGCGCCGGCGCGGCTTTCGCGGGCGTCGCAATTGCGGGCCCTCTGGCGTGGGCGTTCATCCTTTTCCTCGAACCGGCGGGATTTCAGCGTCATCCATATATTGCCGGAAGGCGAGCGCGTGAAGCCCACCTGAGCGGAACCCCGGGGTCAGGGTCGAGGAGAGGTTCGCTAAAGAGCGCTCCCGCTAACGGGCGCCCCAGCCGAAATCCCTATCGAGCAGCGCGTAAAGTTCTTCGTTATAGGGCCGGAAAAACTCGGCCAGATTCTCGTGGAGGCGATCGTCGAGCGTTCCTTCCGGGCCGGAATTGCGCTCCTCGATCACCCGCGGCTCGACTTCAGGCAGGCCGAGAAATCCGTAAATCTCCTTCGCCGTTGTGCGCGGGTCGCGAAAAAACGCCGCCGCATCGACGATGAAGACGCGGTCTCGACCGAACTTCTCGAACAGCAGGCGCAGAAAGGGCGCGTAGACGCCATGCCGCAGATAGCCGGCGCGCGCGCCGGAAAACGCGTGCGGCTCCATGGCGCCGGCGCGGATGCTCGCCTTCTCGGCTTCGATCAAGGTCGCGAAATCCGGAAAGCCTTTCCAGTGCGGGTCCTGCGACTTACGGCTGATGAACCGCTTCTGATCCCATCGCCAATGTGAAAAGGTCCGTTCAACCGGATCGCGCAGAACGCAGATGATCCGCATATCTGGAAACATCGACTTTGCGAGGAAAATCCACAGCGGGTTGGGCATCACTGGCGTGCAATAGCCGGTGATCGCGCCGCCGTTTCGCCGCTCCGCCGCCCTTTGCGCCGCGCGCGTCGGGAAATGGGCCATGAGCTCGCGCATCGTCTCCGTGAAGGAGATCTCCTTCGAGAGCGGCAGCACGACCTGCGGATGCTGGAAGATGTAAGAGGACAGGAAAGACGTGCCGGAGCGCACCGCGCCGATCGATGCGAAAGCAGGCTCCATGCGTTCGCTGCGGCTGAGCGCGCGCGCCCAGACGCGCCACTTCGGCGGGTTGAAGAAATAATAGGGTCTGAGCTGGTGCGCGATTTCCAAAGGCAGGCTGCGCCATACGCCGCCCGCCTCGGATCGCCGCCTGAAGTCCCGATAAGGTTGGTGAAGCGTCTTGAGTCTTTCGGAATCGACCGACAAACGCAGTTCAGGGACCTGATCCATGGACATATCGGGAGCGAAGGCGGTCATGGATCATTCTCCGATCGAAGGGACGCCGGCATCAGCGGGTGACAGGAACGATTGAGCGATATCGAGGAGCCGGTCGGCCATCCCCTCCGGCGAACCCTCCAGGGTCCGTAAGATCAGCTCGGGCCGTTCCGGGGGTTCATAAGCTTGATGGAGCCCCGTGAAATTCTGAATCTCGCTCGCGAGCGCGCGCTTATAGAGCCCCTTCGGATCACGCTCGACGCAAGCTTCGAGCGGCGTATCGACGAACGCCTCGATGAAATCGCCGGGCGCGAAAAGCTGGCGAACCGCCTGTCTTTCCGCCCGGAATGGCGAAATCAGCGCGCAGATGACGATAAGCCCGGCTTCCGTCATCAGCTTCGCGACATGGCCGACGCGCCGGATGTTTTCTCTCCGGTCATCGCTCGTGAAGCCCAGGTCTTCGTTCAACCCGGCGCGCAGCGCGTCGCCATCGAGCAGGATCGTGTGCGCGCCTCGCATCAGCAGCTTTCGCTCTAAGAGCGCAGCGATCGTGGATTTGCCCGCGCCGGACAATCCGGTCATCCAGATGACTCCCGGGCGCTGACCCTTGATCACGGACCGCTCGCTCTTCGTCACGGCGTTTCGACGCCGATTCGGGTCGCGCAGGAAAGGCGCGTGCCGCGCGTCGCGGTGCGCTTCCTCAGAATCGAGCGGGGACGAAGCTCGCGACATCATGCCGACGCGCCGGCGAGGGCCGCCGCCTCGCGCGCCAAGCCCTGACCGATCGGCCAACCTCTGGCGCGCGCAAAAACCGCTTCGAGCGTCGCGAGCGGATCGGCGCTTCCACTCGGCGAGCGCCAGGCGATGTAACCGTCCGGGCGCACGAGGAGCGCGCCTTCGGGCGAAACGCCGAGGCGCGGCAGAAACAGACCGTCGGGGTCGGCGACGTCATGTCCGAGGCGGCAGACGCCGAGCGGCGCTTGCGAAAGAAGGGCAACGCGCCGCGCCGCCTCGATCCAGTCGCCGCCCTCTTCGCCGACGAACAGCGTGAAGTCGCGTCCGATCAGATCATGGGAGGAGACCGTCTCCTCTCCCCGCCGCAGCCAGACATGCGCGAGGCGCGTTCCAGGCAGGCCGGTGGGGCAAAGCGGATCTTCGACCGCTGCGCCATCGTCGGGCTGATCGGCGATGATCGCGTCGGATCGATAACGGTAGCCCATCGCGGTTTCGAGCAGTCCATATTCGTCTTTCCGGATGCGCAGCTCCTGGCGATCCGGCAGAAGGCGCTCGACATAGTTGGCGATCGAGCGCGCGATCGCGACGCGCGCCGCCGGCCTGCGCTCGAGGCCATAGCTGTCGAGCAGCGATGGGGAGGCCTGGCCCTTGACGACAAGCGCCAGTTTCCACGCCAGGTCTGCGGCGTCCTGTATCGCGGTCTGTCCGCCCAGTCCGCCGACCGGCGGGGTGATATGGGCGCAATCGCCGGCAAGAAACACGCGACCGAACGACATCCGATCGGCGAGGAGAGCGGCCATTCGCCAGGGACGGATGTCGAGAATCTTCACCGCGAGGCCGGGGACGCCAAGCGATTGTCGAACGAGCGCCCTGCATCGTTCTTCGTCGAAATCGGACTCCTGATCGCGCGAAGAATCATATTCGATGTTGATCTGGCCATGATTGGGTTCGTCGCAGGTGACGAAGGCGCCGCTGAACGCCGCGTTGCGCAAATAGTAGAGCGCGAACCCATCGCTTGGCAGGACCGCGCTGAGATCAGCCTCGAACAGCACGGAGATGGTGTCGGCGAGAAATCCCGGGCCCTCCATCTTCACGCCGCCGGCGTCGCGGATCACGCCCCCGGCGCCGTCGGCGGCGATCATGTAGTCCGCAAGGACAATCGTCTCCTGTCCCGACGCTTCATCGCGCAGAATCGCTTCGACTCCGTCTTGCCGCTGCGAGAAGCGCGTCAGCGCCGTCGAAAAGCGAATATCCGCGCCGTTCTCGCGGGCGAAGCGCAACAGCACGGGTTCGACCCGGTCCTGGCCCGCAGTGCATATCTTGCTGGGCGACACGCGCGTCGCGTCGAGCGTTCTCTTGGTCACGAGCGTCTCGATCGGCGGACTTGTGACCGACTCCGCGATGATGAGCGTCGAATCATTCGCGCCCGTGCGGCTCGCTGCAAACAGGGCGTCCTCCAAGCCGTCAACCACACGCAACAGCTCCATGCTGCGCCTGTTCAAGCCATGCGCCTTCGGCAGCCGCGACGTCGACTCGCGCCGCTCGACGAGAACGCAGGGAACGCCACGCCATGCGAGCAGTGTCGCCGCCGACAGACCGGCATAGCCGGCGCCGACAATGAGAACGGGAACGCGCGCTACGCTCATCGGACATGTCCTTTAGCGGGCCACGGGAAGCCGACGGGGTGTTCGATCGCGGATCGAAGGCTTCGCCCGATCAGCAGCACGACGGCGACTTCGGGCCAGATCAGAGATTGATACGCGACCTCCGGACGATCGAGGGAGAGGCCAAACACAATGAACAGGGGCGCGATGAGCCATTGCGCAAGCACGTCCACAAAGGTCAGTCTCGCGAAGGAGCGACGGGCAAGCGCCAAGCCTCTCAGCACGCCGCCGGCGAATCGGATGGGCAGCGACAGCGCCAAGGCGGCGACGAAATACGACCACCAAGGTCCGTGCTGCCGGTAGACAGTCGCGCCGATCCAATCACGGCCGAACAGCAGAAGGACCGCAGCCGTCACCGCGATCGATGCGCCGACGCGTATCACCGGCGCAAGCGCCGGGGGCCAGTCCTGCGGAGATCTTGTCGGGAGGTGAATGGCGAGAAAGCGCGTCAGCGTGATCAGCGGACCAACAATGAAGAGCAGGAAGGTCTGGCCGGCTGCAAATGAGTCGAGCCGCTGGCCGCTCGCGCCGCTTCCCCACGGCAGCGAAAAGAGCGTCAGCGAAAAGAGCATCGCCGCCTGTGGCGACAGCACCCGTAGCGCTTCCCAGAACGTGCCGCGCAGATAGGCGCGCGTGAATGCGGCTTCGGGGAAGCGCATGCTGCGCGCCCCATGCGGCTCCATCCGGCTCCACAGCCAAATCGACGAGACCGCGGCGACGACGTAGCCGGCAAGAAAACATCCGGCGAAACCAAAGCCGAGCACGTTCATGAACAGCACATTGGCGCCGGCTTTCGCCGGAATCTCGGCGAGTTTCCATGTGAGAACCGAGCTTCCGCGTCCGAGCGCATGCAGCAGAAACCCCTGCGTGTTCGCCAGCACCCGGAAGGGCGCGCCGGCGACGAGCCAAACGATCGGCGCGCCGACGAAAGGCGCCGCTGCGGCGTCGCCCATGAGCGCCCTGAGGAAGACCGGATAGGCGAAGAAACCGAAAATCCCCGTCGCCGCTCCGAGCGCGAGGGCAAGCGCGCAAATCTTCTCGATCGCTTCGGCTTCCTCGCCGTTCATTCGCGCATGGCCGAGCGCGATGGCGGCGACGGCGGCGGAAGCGATCGTGACCGCCACGTCGAGCAGCGTGACGCGCATCAATATCGCATAGGCGCCCGACGCCCGGCCGCCCAGTCGCGCGACCATCGCAAGATCGATCTGCATGATGAAGGCGGCTGCGGACGTGCTGGCGAACAGGAAGCAGTATCCCCGCCACAGCGGCGCGCCGGTCATCGCTCGAGGCTCTGCCACCCTGAAAACACGTCGAGTTCAAAGGTCGGCAACGTAAAGTAGCCGAATAGATCCGCCGGCGGCGGTAACGGGACCTCTGGCTCGATAAGCTCGATCTCTCGTCCGAGGCGCACGCTGCGGCATTTCCAGCCGATCACGAGATCCGTCGTGTCTGCGCATCCGATGACGATTCCCCGAGCACTGCCGCGATCGAGAATCGCCCAGCGCGCGGCCGACGCCGCCATGATCGACCTCAGATATTTGCCGTCCGACAAAAGCCGTTCCTTGAACTCGGACTGGCGCAGCCAGACGTAAACCCAAAGGTAATAAGACCAGTCGAAGGCGAGTTTCTTCTCGCCGGCCCAGGCCATGAAAGGCCGGAAGATCGACATGCCGTCGGGACCTGAGAGCTCCAGCAGCTCAGGGCAGATATCGAAAAGCGTGTGCCAATAGATGCGCAGGCTCACGTCGATGCGCACGAAGGCTTTGTGATCCGCTGGATAGTCTGCGCACAGCGCCGGGGACATGAGCGCTGGATAGAGGTCGCGATCAGTTCGACTAGGCAGAGACAGCAAGGTCGTGACGCCTTTCTTCCGGTTGGCCGAACAGATCTCGCAACAGCTTCAGGTCGGCGACGATGTCGTCATATTCGATCTGGTCGTCGCGCTCGTAGGTCATGGTTGCGCCAGGCTTGTCGAAGACCGATCGGAACTTCTCAAGAAAGGCGAGCGTGTCGGGCGCCAGCGCCTCGGCGTGGGTGTCGAGCGAGATGAACGGCTCGATCAAGGAGTTCCTGTAGCCGGCGACGTGGAAATGCTTGGCGGCGGCGATGACGTTGCGCCAGGCTTCGAGCGGCGTCCCGCAATTGCGATGGGAGCAGACCGCATTGGAGGCGTCGAACAGCACGCCAGCGCCGGTTTCCTTTACGAGGCGCTCGAAAAAAGCCGGCGCTTCCACCCCACCGTCCATGATGGACGGATAGTTCTCGAAATGGATCCGGTGACCGACGATGTCCTGCCACTCCACGACCTTGTCGCGCACGGATTCATATTCCGACGAATAGTCGATCTCCCCGAGGTGAAGGAATGCGCGCCCTTCGTGAGAAAAGCGCAGAATGTGGTCCGAGACGTAAATCGGGTTCAGCGCGTCAATGTAATCTCGAAGCCGAGCGGCGAAGTCGACGAGCGTCGGCCGGTCGGCTTCGAGAAATTTCGAGTACATAATGTGCAAGCCGATGGGACAGTCGAACGCTCTCGCCAATTCGTCCGGCTCGACGCAGAAAAAATTGTCGATAAGGAATTCGCAGTAATCGATGTGTCCTTCGGCGATGAGCCGCTGGACCATGTCATAGGTATCGCCGAGCGTGAAATTGAAGCCAAGCCGCATCTATCTGTCGCCTTCGTCTTGACGCGCCGAACGTCGCTTGCGCCGCCCGCGGGGGGCGAGCGGCGCAAGCAGATCGTCCTTAGCCGTTGGTGGCGGCGCAGGTCGAAGCGCAGCGGGCGCTGGCGCGGCCGATAACGTTGAGGGTAATGCGCTTCGCGACGCGGATGGTCATAGCGGCCTCCTGTTTTGAGTTCGTCTGGAGAGACCAGACGGGCTCCGCAGAACGCGGGACCCGAATGGTATGACGAGCGAGGCCGCAGAAATCGGACAGGCGGGGGCGAGTATTTTTTTGCGCCGAGCGGATTTCGATCTTTTCAGCGTTGTGACGCGCGGACGAAGCCTCAGGCTTAAGGCCCGGCTCAAGCGAAAGCGGCAAGGGCGAAATCTCGAAGGTTCGATGGAAGTGGTCGAGCGCCCGAATGAGGTTGCGATTGACCGTTCTCAAGGAAACGCCGATTTCCTGCGCGATCTCCGCGTGGCTGAAGCCCAGTATCCGGCTCATGAAGAATATCTGACGACAACATCGCGGCAGCTGCATGAGCGCCGCCTGCACGTCGGACGCCAGCCCGAACGGGTCCAGGCCCGCAGGGATCCGGGCGTCTCCGGCGGGCGAATGAAACCATGCGCCATTCTCGGCGAGCGCCCTCGCATGCGTTCTTTGCCGCCGAAGGCTGTCGATGGCGAGGGTGGATGTCATCTTCGACACGTAACCTCGCGCGTTCGAAACAAGTTCGATGCGGTCGCCTTCGAGCATCTTGAGGTAGGCTTCTTGAACCATATCTTCGGCCTCGGCCGAGCCGATCAGACGTCGCGCGTGCGTAATCAGATCGCGATGATGGCGTCTATACAGGCCGTCGATGGTTTTGTGAGATTTGTGCATCAGAGCCTCCCCGCTCCTTTGCCAAGCATGCGCCCGGTCGCCATACGCATTGGCGCCGGCGCCATAGGCTCCAGCGATGCGTGCATTCGCGAATCCGCGACGGATTCGCTGACTTTGCGGAAATGGCTGCGTCTTTAGGCGGGAGGCGCGCGCGCTGGCGGCGTCAACGGCCGCGTTCGGGAGACGGGAAAGATTGGCAAGGCCGGAAGGACGGTTTGCCGGTTTGGAAATGATACGCGCGCGACCTGCTCAGAGACGCAAAGGACGGTCGGCTGAGCGTTGCAGCACGCGATACAGTCCGAGCAAGAGCTGCCGCCGTGATCGATCGGCGCATAGGGCGCGGAAGGCGCGACGTCCCCTTTGCAGCCGACAGCGTTGAACGTTTGGTATTGCGTTTGAGCGTGCGCGGCGAACGTCGAAACGCCCGCAGCCTGCAGCAATATAGAGATCAAAAGAATGAGCCGAACGAGCATGGATTGCCGCCAACCATTGCTTACGGTGCGCGGATCATAGGCATGAAAGACGCGGGCGGCAACACGAAAACTCTATATACGACGCGTGTATGGCGGAGAGCGTCGAGAAGAGCGAGGCGAGACTGAAGCGCCGATACGCCGTGGCGCGGGCAGCGTCGACAATCGAACTGTCGACGCGCTTGAAGCCGATGTGATCGGTGACGAAGATCAAGAAGCAATCGACGAATGGCTTACGCGAGCGTGCAGCTTTCAACGAACGCTTAATTGCAAAGACCAAGTGTGGCGGCTGCGCCACATTAGAAAATATTGCACGAATGGACGCTAAGCGTCGTTGACAAGTTAAACGTAGTGCACTCAGAATTAAATCATGCGGCAAGATAGACGAAAAATACGGCGGTTCGTGCGCCCTGTTTTGGCGGTCGCCGTCGCTTGCCTGCTTTTCCAACAAGCTTTGAATCTCGTATTTCCGCAAGCTCACCACGGCGGAGACTTCTTCAGTTCGCCCGTAGCGATGTCCTACGAGCTTTGCGCCGACCAGAACGGCGGCGGCGGCAAGACGCAGCATGTCCAGCACATGCATTGCACGGCCTGTTTTCTGACGGATCGCCACGACGACCTCGGCGCCAAGATTCTGTTGTCCGCCGTCATTCTCGTGCTGGCTCCGCTATCGGACGACCCGCCGATCTGGATCGAGCGGCAGAATCTTGCGCCGCCCGCCACGCAGCGGCCCAGTAACAGGCTCTCTCGCGCGCCGCCGTCGCTCCTTTCCTAAGGAAGCGCGTTAACGGTCGGCTTGGGGTCTTCGACCCCGCTCACCCTCTCCCTCGCGTTTAATTTTTTCGCGCGCGTCTCGTGACGCGGCGCTGACACGCGTTGCGCACGCGCGGCTGAGGGCCGCGCGCGGCCAAGAAGCATCCCCAAAAAACTGTCGCAAATAGGAGAGGAATCATGCGCGTACTGAATCAACTTGCGACCGCCGTCGCCGGGCTCGCGGCCGTCGGCGTCGCGCAAGCAGCCAAGGTCGACGGCGGCGAAAGACAACAGGTCGCGATACGATTCGCTCTTTCCGCGGGGGACCAGCCGGTTGAATGCGGACGTGAGATCGCTGGACTCGGAACCGGCGGTCAGCCGGCCCAACTCCATGACGCGCGATTTTACATTGCGTCGCCCGCGCTGATCGACGCCGCCGGTCACGAAATTCCGATCGAGCTGGAGCAGAACGACTGGCAATACGCCAACCTGGCGCTGATCGATTTCGAAAACAAGACAGGCAAGTGCATCGGCAGCGCCGACGTCAACGACACGATCAAAGGATCGGTTCCGCGCGGCCGCTACAAGGGAATGAGCTTCGTCGTCGGCGTCCCCAGCGTCATCCAGGACAAGGACGGAAAGGACGTCGTCCTCAATCATTCGAATTTCGCCACCGCTCCCGCTCCGCTCGATCTGCAGTCGATGACGTGGAACTGGCAGGCGGGCCGCAAATTCATCAAGATCGAAGTCGATCCGGAGGGCGGCGTGACCCGGCCGCCGCCGCCGCCGAAAAACGCCGCCGCCGCCGGCGCGCCGGCCGGCGACAAATCCGACAGCCCGCCGATGATGGCGGACGCGCCGAAGACAGCGCCGCTGCGCGTCAACGCGGACGGCACGATCACGGTTTCGACCTGGATGCTGCATCTGGGTTCGACCGGCTGTCGCGGCGACGCCGTCAAAGGCGAAATCACCTCCTGCACCAATCCGAACCGCGTGCCGGTGAAACTTGCGTCTTTCGATCCGGCGCGACAGCGCGTCGTGCTCGATCTGAAGCCGCTCTTCGCGGGCATCGATCTGGGGCGCGATCAGGGCTTCTCGACCGGCTGCATGAGCGGCCCGGCCGATCCCGAATGCGCGCCGATGTTCGAAAACCTCGGGCTTCGGCTCAAGGAAACCGCGCCCGACGCCAATGACGCCGGTCAGGCGAACGGCGCGCAAACGAAGATCTTCCGCGCGGAGGCCATGAAATGAGGCGCGATGCTCTCATCTTCCTCTTCGCCGCGATTTTGACCGCCAGCAGCGCGCGAGCCGAAACGAACGCGAATTCGGAACCGAGCACCGAATCGTGGCGCTGGACATTGCCGGAGTTCATGCCGCCGCCGCGGGTTCCCGCGGACAATGCGATGACGGAGGCGCGCTTTCAGCTCGGGCGCAAGCTCTTCTATGACCCGCGCCTGTCGGGAAACGGCAAGGAGAGCTGCGCCTCGTGCCACGAGCAACGTCTGGCGTTCACCGACGGCCGCCCGGTCGCGGTGGGAGCGACCGGCCAGCACACGCCGCGCAATTCTCCCAGCATCGCCAACGCCGCCTGGCGCGCGACGCTGACCTGGGCGAACCCGGCGATGGTCACCCTCGAAAAGCAGATGGAGGGTCCGCTATTCGGCGAAGAGCCGATCGAGATGGGCGTCAATGACAATAACCGTAAAGAGATCCTCGCCCGCTTCAGCAGCGACGCCGACTATCGCCGCGACTTCGCCGCCGCCTTTCCCGGCGAGGCGGATCCGATCAACTTCGGCAACGCCATCAAGGCGATTTCGGCTTTCGAACGCGGCGTCGTGTCGGCGTCCTCGAAATATGATCTCTATCTGCTCGGCAAGGCGACGCTCACTCCCGAAGAGATGCGCGGCAAGGATCTCTTCTTCGGCGAGAAGGCCGAGTGTCATCACTGCCATGGCAGCGTGAATTTCGACGATCAATTCTATCACGCCAAGACGCGCGAGATCGAGACGCCGTTCCACAACACCGGCCTCTACGATCTCGACGGCAAAGGCGCTTATCCCGAGCCCAATCGCGGCGTTTTCGAGAACACGCATAATCCAACTGAAATGGGCGCGTTCCGCGCGCCGAGTCTGCGCAATATCGCTGTCACCGCGCCTTATATGCACGACGGCAGCGTCGCGACGCTCGAGGACGTCATCGACATCTACGCGGCCGGCGGCCGCAACGTCACGAGCGGGCCGCTCAAGGGCGACGGCCGCTACAACCCGAACAAGAGCGCGTTGATCGTGCCCATCGATCTATCGCCTCAGGAGAAAAGCGATCTGATCGCCTTTCTCAAAACGCTGACCGACGAGTCCTTGCTGACATCGCCGCGCTTCGCCGACCCGTGGAAACCCGCGTCGACCGCGAGCGGACCATCGCGTGCGTCCTCCCCATGAGTTTCAACCCCGCTTAGGAAAGACAAGAAAATGAACTCCCGGTCGAAATTGATGCACGGAGTCGCGCTCGGCGCCCTCGCGGTCCTGTCCGCAACGTCCCTCGCGCAGGCGCAGCAGTCGCTTCCCACAATCGATATCGGCGGCCAGCGCCGCGTGGGACCTGTCCGGCCCGCGCGCGTTCCGGCGGTCGCAACCCCGGCCGTAAGCGAGGCGAGCACGGGCGACCCCGGATATGCGCCGGGGTTCAATCCCATCCGCGCGAAGCTGCCGATCTACCGGGATCCGCCGGGCGAGACGGTGACGACCGTCAACACCAAATTCCTCCGGCCAACGCCGCTCGTCGATGTCCGAAGGGTGCTGGAATACAGCCCCGGCGTCTCCATACAGCAGGGCAATAATGCGCGGGATCTGTTTATTTCGATCCGCGGCTCCGGCAATCGGCTCGGCGTCGGGTTTCCGACCGGCGTCCGCAATATCATGATGTACGAAGACGGATTCCCGATCACGACCGCCGACGGCAATGGCCGCACGGACATTCTCGATCCGCATTCCTTCGCCGCCGTCGACGTCTATCGCGGTCCGTCGTCGGCGCTCTTCGGCAATTACGCCTATGGCGGCGCGATCAACTTCCGCACCTTCTCAGGCGCCGAAATCGACGGCGTCCACACAGGTTCGGAATTTGGCAGCTTCGGCTATGTCAACAATTACGTTCGGGTCGGCAAGGCGGTGGTCGACAGCACGCTCGGCGCCTTCGATCTGGCGTTTTTCGCGTCCGACGCCAATAGCAGCGGCTGGACCCGCAATTCTTTCTCAGGCAAGCAAGCCAAATTTATCGGCAGATGGGAGGCGACCCCCAACGATCGTGTCATCGTGAAATATATCGCCAACAATTTGCGATCGGAGTTCATCAACCGTGAAAATATCAATGTGTTCTACCTCAATCCCTTTCAACAAGGCTGCGCCATCCCGACTTCTCTGAACCTTAACTTGTGCAACAATCTGAACGTGCCGGTGAACGGCATATCCGGCGCGCTCACGCGCCAAAGCGTCTGGCAGCTTGGCACTCATACGAACACTCTCAGACAGATCGGCGGCGTTCAGTTCGAGCATGACTTCGACAACGCAACCACCTGGCGATCGCAATTCACTTACGACTATCTCGATAACATTAGCGGCGCCTGGCCGCCGCCGATAGTTGGCCCTGGCGGCCAGGGCGGCCCGGTGGCCTTGAGGGGTCCGACGGTGGGCATCACCGCGCAGACCGACATTACCAGTCACGCGCCGATCTTTGGATTTCCGGCGACGCATTTCCTGCAGTTCTTCTACAGCAACGCCAAAACCACTAATCCGCTCTTCAATCAGATCGCCAACACCTGGTACAGCGGCAGAACCGGCGCGCAGGTCGGCAAGATCGATTCCTACACGTCGAATATCGGGTTGCGCGCGCGCGAAGAGATTGCTCTTGCTCCGGGTCTGACTGGCGTCATCGGGTTCAGCGCCAACTGGAATCGCGTTTGGGGCGTCAATACCGCCTATAACTACCCAGCCAATCTGGCTCCCAGATTTCCGACTCAGGTCGCGGTCGACAATGATTATTGGAACACGGCGCCGGAAGCCTCGCTCACCTATCGCTATAATCCCGAATGGCAGGTCCGCGCACGCTACTCGACCGGCTACAGCACGCCGACATTCGTGTTTCTCACCAGCACGCGAACCGGAGTCGGAGCTAATCCGCTAAAGGCTCAGACCAATATGGGCGTCGATCTTGGGATCGACTGGACGCCGCGCCCCGATCTCATCGTCAGCGTCACCGGGTTCAACGAATGGCATCGCAACGAAATTCTGACGTTGAACAATGCGCTCGTCAGCTATTCGCAGAATATTCCCTCCTCTATTCACCGCGGCGTGGAGCTTAACGCCGATTGGCGGCCCTTCGAAGGATGGCGGCTGATCGCGGCCTATACGTTCAACAATCAGTTCTTCACCAACTATACGGACGACCTGGGAACCATCGGGGGCGTTCCGATTCTCTACGGCCGCTCGGGCAACCGCATTCCCAATGTGCCGCCGCATACGGTGACGATGCGCCTTGGATATGATCAACCCTACGGCGACCTCTCGGGTCTCGGCGCTTACGCCGAATATATTTTCAAGAGCAACTATACGATCGACAACGCCAATTTCACCACTTTGCCGAGCTACAGCCTGTTCAATCTCAACGCGCATTATAATCACGACTTGGACAACTTCTATTTCAAGAATATCGAACTCTTTTTCGAGGTCTCGAACATTTTCAATCGAACCTATGTCGCCGGCGCCTTCGTTGTCGCCAACTCGCTCCTCGCCGGCACCGCGATACAAACGCCATTTGTCTGGCCGACCGGCGGCCTGGTGACGGCGCAGGGCGCCGGCATTATCGCCGGCCAGCCGCGCGCATTCACCGGAGGCATAAAACTCAAGTTCTGATACGGCGTGGCGTCGCCCCATTTGTTTCGGGGCGGCGCCCGTCACTGGCCGCTCCGTCAGCGACGGCCAAGGCGTCTAGAGCCGCATCTCTGAGCCATTTTGCCGGCGCATGCGGTTACAGGATCATCAGTTCTTAAAATTGGGGATCGCGCAAGCCAGATAGCTTCAGTCCGCCACTTGACGAAGGAGGCGATGGAATGCTTCGCGCTCCGCATGGGATCGACTGTAACTTCAAGTTGATCTTCCGGCATGAATGGGCGCCGTCGGACAACGCAAGGGCGCCGTTAGGTGTTTGGTCCCGCAGTATGATGGCGCAGATTCGGATGCCGTCGATCGGGATGGATTATGGGTGAGATACTTCACGGGAGCGCCCGCACGACAGAGGCGGTGCGTCGAGCGATACAGCATAGTCAAGAGAGCATAA
>JBPFDX010000076.1:0-18356 GCA_051061385.1 Methylocystis sp. | reverse complement strand
TTCGGCTGGATGACCCGCTGGCGGCGCCTCGTGCGAGATTACGAAAAGCGCATCGACGTCTCAAAGCCATGATCCACGTCGCAATGGGCGGCCTCATCTTGCGAAGGATCGCTCATGAAACAACAGTCTCAAACGGACTCTAACGCCTCGTCCCCTTGTCCGCAATATGCGGGGCACGGCCAGATGGTTGTCGTTCGCAGATTTGGCGAATGCCGCTCGCATATTGTATGGGAGTGGCCAAGTGTGCGAGGTCCCCATGCGACAAACTTCGCTTACGGCGTTTCTCTTGCTTGTGTCAGGTTGCGCCTCTCCCTATCGCGCCGAAGGCATTCCCGATTTGCCCGGCGCGTGCGATCAAATATCCGCTCGACAAGCATCTCTACGCCCTGCGACAGCTCGTCGAATGTTGCTTCTCAAAACTCAAGCAGTTCCGCCGCGTCGCAACCCGTTTCGAGAAGACTGCCCAAAATTATTGGGCAGTCGTAACAATCGCTGTAATCGTCCCGTCGATGCGATAACTGTCCACACGACCTGGTGGCGAACACTTTGTGCTTGAGACGTTCCTGATCGGCGTGCGTGGCGGGACGCCGCCGGGGCGCGCGATCCCGTCCGCCCTGATGCCGAGCCGCTCGCAGCGTCACCGCCAGTGATCGTAGCACGGCCCGGTTCTCCAGCGCTCATCTTCTTTGGTCCTGCCGGCAGCCGAGCTCAGGATCCTGAAGCACACGCACGATCTCTCCGAGGAAGCTTTATGCGAATGCTGGGTCGAGAACCCCCTATCTGCAGCTCTTTTACGGCGGAGTTTTCCCAGCACAAGCCGCCCGCTGACGCGCTGCGTTAGCGGATCGGCGAGGAGAAGCTCACGGCGCTTGTGCAGGAGAGCCTGTCCGTTGGGGATAAACTCCAGCGCGTTTTCGTAACCCGCGTAAAATGGCTCTTACTTCGCATAGCGAATGCAAATTTCGATTACTTTATAATGATTTCCAACTTCACCGTGCTCGCATCATATGGCGACATAATGCGAGGATGACCTAACGTCCGAAATCCGTCGGCTTAAGTGTAGGTGAAGGGCCGGCTTGCGGTGTGCTACCAGCCCCTCTCGTTCGAGCCCCCGCTACGCAATCTTCTTGTGCAGATCGGCGATATAGGCCGCCGTCTTTTCCGCCGCGGCGACGACCTGCTTCTTTGCGACCGGCAGATAGTCTTTCGCCTTGAGCAGCGCCGGCTGCAGCTCGCTCGACGCCTTTTGCGTCAGCGGATGCGTCTTCAGCTTCGTCCACTCGGCGCGCAGATCGAGATCGGCAAGCCAGGCGAGCGCCTTCTGCGTCGCCGGATGCGCCCTCGCCTTCTCGAATTGGCCCTTGACGTCGACCGTCGAGAGATAGGCCAGCGCGTGCTTCAAACCCGCCTCGGCATGATCTCGGGCGACCGGGAGATATTCGATGAACGTCGCGGAGCCGCGCTTCGCCTCGCGCAGGGCGATTGCCATGAACGCATTCGCCTGGCGCAGCGCGATTTCCGTCAGCGCATTGGCCTTCAGCAATGCATAGAGTCGCGCGTTCAGCTTGCGGAGATCGGCTTCGAGCCGCGAGATCGTATACTCCTGCTGCCTGGCCTCATTGACGGCGCGCTCATGCAACGCGCTGACGCGCTGCAACTCCGTGTTGACGCGCTGCAGCTCGCTATCGAGCGCGCTGACGTGATCCTTGATGGCGTCGACCATCTCGAACGAAAACTTGCCGGCCGCGAGGTCGGCCAATGCGCGTTCGCCTTCCGTTTTGGTAGCCATGTTCTCTCCTTAAAAACCCCTGCGAGGACCATCAGCGGGGGACGGTTAACACTTCGTTTCCATCGCGGCAAAACCCGCTGTTTTTCCGCCATCTGGTCGGCGCGTTCGCTTAGGCGCAGCAATGACGCGGTTCGACGTCGGGCGCCGGCGCGCAAATCGCGGAGCCCTGGAGCCGAACTCACACCCGCCGCGACAGCGAACGCAGGAAGCCCTGCATTTCATCAGTGAGATCCGTCTCGATCGCCGGCGCCATCTTCAGCAGCATATTGGCGACGAAAGCCTGATCGTTACGCGTCTCCGCGAGGCATTCCTGCAGTTGCGGGACGCTGTCTTCGATATGCGCCAGGAAGGCGACGCCCTTTTCCAGCGTCTCAGTCCATTTTGCCCGCGTCCACAAAGCCAGCGGATAGACGATCTCGTGCACGAAGTTCGATTTGCGCGCCTTCTCGAAAAAGCGCAGGCCGGCGTTCCAGTTCTCACGCGCGCGCATCGGCGGCGGCGGGATTTCGCCGGCGAGCATCTTTTGCGCGGCCTGCCCGACATGATCTTCGAGACTCATTGGCGAAGCGATGGGCGAACGAAAGCTCCACAGCGCGGTCGACCCCGGAAACTCATCGCCGAGCTGCTCGGCGAGCGCGGCGTCGACCTTCGACACCGCCTCCTTGTCGCCTTTCAGCGCCGCCGTCATGCAGAAGGCGAAGAGCGCGTCTCCGCCATAATTCGCCGCCGCCGCGCCCTTCATCTGTTGCGCAGTCAGTTTGGGCGTGACTCCGTCCGGGGGGATCTCGGCGTCTCCGGCCCGCAGCGCCGTGATGAAACTCGTGATCTCGAGCCACGGCGTGTAATTGGCGATGAAGGCGTCGGGATCGACGCGCACGATCGCGAGGTTGAGCGGTTGCTTGCGCTTTTGCAGTTCCGCCATGTCGGTCATGGAGCGCCTTTCATTCTTCGGCGAGCAGCACGCCGGTGAGGCAGACATCGCCGTCATCGATGACGAGTTTGATCGGCGTCAGCCGTTGACCCTGACAGGGGCCGATGAAGCAGTGGCCGGTGTCGATGTCGAATTGCGAATGATGCCTGCCGCATTCGAGGAAATTGCCTTCCTCGTCCATGAACTGGCCGGGCTGCACGTCGAGCCGCGTTCCTTCATGCGGGCAGGCGTTTTCGAAGCCGTAAAAATTATTGCCCTTGCGCGTGATCAGGATCGGATAGGGCGCGGCGTCGCCGCTCGCCTCGGCCCGCATCAGCACGAATCCCGTGGCCTCGGCGTCCTCGATCTCGTCTGTCCGACAAATCACATAGAGTTCGTCCATCGGCTCACCTTTCGGACAAAGTCGCGCGCCGGAGCGCGAAGAGGCGCCATCCCCTGCCCCGAAGCAATCGGCGAGCCAGACGACTTGACGATATAGCCAATTCACTATAGCCAATGCCCGTCGGCGCACCTGCGCCTCGCAAACCTCAAGCCGCAATGACTGAAGACACGACCGCTCCGAAAGCGGCGCCAGCCGACGACCATCTCCTCAAGGCGCAGCTCGTCCGCAAAATCGAAGCGCTGATGAAGGAGCGCGGGTTAAAGCAGGTGCAAGCCGCCGAACTTTTCGGCGTGAAGCAGCCCGACGTGTCGAAGCTGCTGCATGGCGATCTGCGACAGTTTTCGCTTGAACGGCTGCTGCGGTTTCTCGTCGCGCTCGGACAGGATGTCGAGATTGTCGTCAAGCCGCATCGCGAAGCGGCCAAGGCCGCGACGCTGAGCGTCGCCTGACCGGAAGAACTCAAGAAGGATTTGCAATGAACGCCGCCGCGCGCATTGACGATAATTACACCGCCCTTTCGACCGAGACGCTCGAGGCGAGCATCCAGAACGCCAAGCGCGCCTTGCTGGCGCTCGGTAAGGGCGACGGACATTTCTGCTTCGAACTCGAAGCCGACACGACGATCCCGGCCGAATATGTGCTGATGCGCCACTTTCGCGCCGAGCCGGTCGACGCCGAACTCGAACGCAAGATCGCCGTCTATCTGCGCCGCTGCCAGGGCGATCACAGCGGCTGGCCGCTCTATCAAGACGGGCCTTTCCACATCAGCTCCAGCGTGAAGGCCTATTTCGCGCTCAAGATGATCGGCGACGACGTCGACGCGCCGCATATGGCGCGCGCGCGCGAGGCGATCCTCGCCTATGGCGGCGCCGCGAAGAGCAACGTGTTCACCCGTTCGCTGCTGGCGCTCTACGGCGAAATTCCCTGGCGCGGCGTGCCGGTGATGCCTGTCGAAATCATGCTGCTGCCGAAGTGGTTCCCTTTCCACCTCGACAAGATCTCCTATTGGGGCCGCACCGTTCTCGTTCCGATGCTCGTGCTGATGACGAAAAAGCCGCGCGCGAAGAACCCGAAGAATGTCCACATTCCCGAACTCTTCTCGACGCCGCCGGAACAGGTGAAGGTTTGGCCGAAGGGCGAACATCAGACCTGGCCCTGGGCGCATGTCTTCGGCGAAGTCGACAAGCTGCTGCGCCTTATCGAGCCCTACATGCCGAAGGGCCCGCGCGAGCGTTCGATCGAACTCGCCGTAGAATGGACGACCGAGCGGCTCAATGGATTCGACGGGCTCGGCGCCATCTTTCCATCGATGGTCAACAGCCTGCTGATGTATGACGTCCTCGGCGTGCCGGAGGGCGACGCGCGCAAGCGGCAGGCCCGCGAGGCGATTGAGCGCCTGCTCGTCGTCAACGACACGGAAGCCTATTGCCAGCCCTGCGTCTCGCCTGTCTGGGACACCTGCCTGACGGCGCACACCTTGCTCGAAACGGGCGACGAGGACGCGCGCGAGGCCGCCCGCCAAGCCTGCGAATGGCTCGCGCCGCTGCAGGTGCTCGACGTCAAGGGCGACTGGGCGGCGACGCGGCCAAACGTGCGCCCGGGAGGCTGGGCCTTCCAATATGGCAACGCCTATTATCCGGACGTCGACGACACGGCCGTCGTCGTGACCGCGATGGATCGCCGGATGGCGAACGATGCCTCCCGTCCCTACGACGAGCGCATCGCCCGCGCCAAGGAATGGGTCGTCGGCATGCAGTCGAAGAATGGCGGCTGGGGCGCTTTCGACGCAGACAACACGTATCACTATCTCAACCACATTCCCTTCGCCGATCACGGCGCGCTGCTCGACCCGCCGACGGCGGACGTTTCCGCGCGCTGCGTCTCCATGCTCGCGCAGCTCGGCGAAACGATCGAATCGAGCGAATGCCTCAAGCGCGGCGTCGACTATCTGCTGAAAGAGCAGGAAAAGGACGGCAGCTGGTTCGGCCGCTGGGGCGCAAACTACATCTACGGAACATGGTCGACGCTTTGCGCGCTCAACGCCATCGGCCTGCCGCACGACCATGACGCCTACCGTCGGGCCGTCGCATGGCTGACGGCGATTCAGAATGATGACGGCGGCTGGGGCGAGGACCTCTCGAGCTACAAGCTCGATTACAAGGGCTATGAGAACGCGCCCTCGACGGCCTCACAAACGGCCTGGGCGCTGCTCGCGCTGATGGCCGCAGGCGAGGTCGACCATCCCGCCGTCGCCCGTGGAATCGCCTATCTGCAATCGACGCAGAACGAAGGCGGACTATGGAGCGAGGCGCGATTCACCGCCACAGGTTTCCCGCGCGTGTTTTATTTGCGCTATCATGGCTATGGAAAGTTTTTCCCGCTCTGGGCGCTCGCGCGCTATCGCAATTTGCGGCGCGCCAACAGCAAACGCGTGCAGGTTGGGCTCTAGAAGCTTTGTAGCCCGGAGGAACCATGGCGCGCGGCGCAATCCGCAGAAGGACCGCTGACCTGAGCGCCGTCGCGCCCGTTCTCGTCATCGTCGGCATGAAGCGGGAAGCCGCCTGCGCCGCCGGCGAGGGCGTCACGACCCTCTGCAGCGGCGCGAATGTCGCGCGCCTCTGGCATCAGCTCGATACGCTCGGCGAGAATGATTTCTCCGCGGTCGTCAGCTTCGGGCTCGCGGGCGGCCTCGATTATGCGCTGCGGCCCGGCCATGTCGTCGTGGCTGACGCCGTCGTGACAGGAGAGGCGCGGCGCGACACCCATTCGCGGCTCTCGTCAGTGCTGATGAAAGGCGCCGCCGCCGCGGGCTGCAAGGTTTCGCCCGGCGCCATCGTCGGCGTCGACGCGCCGGCGATGCACCCTGCCGCCAAAGCGGCGCTGCGTGAGGGCGCGCAGGCGGTCGCGGTCGACATGGAGTCGCATGTCGCGGAAGAATTTGCGCGTCGGCGGGAGCTTCCTTTCGTCGCGCTGCGCGCGATCAGCGATCCCGCAGCGCGCGCGCTGCCGCCGCTTGTCGCCAACGCGCTGACGCCGGAGGGCGACATTCGCGCGCTGGGCGTCGCCCGCGAACTGATGCGCGGACCGCATCAACTTGGCGGCATGATTCGCGCGGGCCTCGATTCCCGCGCCGCCTTTGTCTCGCTAGGCCGCTGTGGACCGTTGCTCGGCCCGCTGCTGCGCCTCATGCTCGCGGATCTCTGAGAGCTTGGCGACGTTTTCGTCGAAGACGTATTCCGCCGGGCGCTGATTCTCGAGCGAAATATCGGGCGCCATCGGGCCTTCCGTGCGCACCCCGAAGAGCGCGACGGCGGTGGGCCGCCAGGGACGCCGCACCGAATCGGCGACGGCGGTCGCCTCGAAGCCGCAATGCACCATACAGTCGGCGCATTTCTCGTAATTGCCGACGCCGTAGCAGTCCCAGTTGGTCTCCTCCATCAGCTGCTTGAAGGTCGGCACATAGCCCTCGCCGAGGAGGTAGCAGGGACGCTGCCAACCGAACACCGTGCGCAGCGGCATGCCCCAGGGCGTGCAGCGATAGCTGACGTTGCCGGCGAGGAAATCCATGAACAGCGTCGACTGGGTGAAGTCCCAGGCCTTTCCGCCCCGGCCGCGGCGCAGGATGGCGCGGAACAATTCCTTGGTGCGGGTGCGGTTGAGGAAGTGCGTCTGGTCCGGCGCGCGCTCATAGGCGTAACCCGGCGAAAGCGTCATGCCGTCGACGCCGAGCTCAGTCGTTGCGTCGAGGAACTTGGCGACGCGCTCGGGATCGGCGTCCGAAAAGAAGGTGCTGTTGGTGGTGACGCGAAAGCCCTTCGACTTCGCGAGCTTGATCGCCTCGACGGCGCGCTCGTAAACGCCGTCCTGGCAGACGGCGCGGTCGTGCATCTCCTTGTCGCCGTCGAGGTGGATCGACCAGGTGAAATAGGGGCTCGGCTTGAAGAGGTCGATCTTCTTGGCGAGCAGCAGCGCGTTGGTGCAGACGATCGCGAATTTGCGGCGCGCGACGATTCCTTCGACGATCTGCGGCAGATCCTTGTGCAGAAGCGGCTCGCCGCCGGCGACCACCACCACCGGCGCCCCGCATTCATCCACAGAGTTCAGCGCGTCTTCGACCGACAGCCGTTTGTTGAGGATATGATCGGGGTAATCGATCTTGCCGCAGCCGGCGCAGGCGAGATTGCAGCGGAACAGCGGCTCCATCATGAGCACGAGCGGATAGCGCCGCACGCCCATGAGGTGCTGCTTGATCAAGTATGCGCCGATTTTGGCGACGTAGCGGAACGGAATGGCCACGGCTGACCCCTTGATGACTCGACGGGTTCAAGGCCCGTCAGCGCGAGTCGCGGCCGAACGGCCCAGCCGCAGACAATAATTCCGCCGTCTAGCACGAATCCTTTTGGGAGGGAAAGCGGGGCGTTGCGCCGCATCAAGACGCCGATCCGGAAGCGCCCGGGCGCGGCTGCGACGCGCGCGCTGCGCCGCAGCGGCGGGCGCGCTTGCGCTTGAAGCGCAAATCCGTCTCAATTCGCCGGCAACTTCACCACCCAATATCCATCATTGAGGAGCGGACATGCGCAGCCGGCCGGTTCCAGCGTCGAGAGCGTCTGCTTAATGGCCGCCCCCGCGCAACAGGCGCGCGTTCCCGATTCCTCCACGCCGCGAAGGCGCCTCGGTCTCTTGGACGCGCTGACCTCCCCGCTCGTTCGTCTGTGGAGCGGCGATCTCAATCTCGGCCGGCTCGGCATGGCGGCCGCCCTGCCCGTCCTCGCCTGGGTCTTCTACACGACCTCGTCGGGCATGATCGACATCATGCAGAAGGAGCCCGGCGACGTGATCGGCATCGCGGGCACGCTGATCGCGACGACCGCGGTCCTCACCATGCTCGCCGCGACATCCTGGTCGCTCGGCGTCGATCTTGCCGCCCTCATCGCCCGGCGGCGGATGGCCCGCGAACGAATGATCATCAAAACTGGCGTCACCGCCGTGGTCTTCCTGTTCGTCTTTTCCATTTCCGCGTTTTTTTCGTTCACCTATTACTACAACAACATCTTCAAGCTCTCTTCGCGCAAGATCGTCGCCGAGCTGCAGCCGATGGAGCTTGCGACGGAAGTCATCCTGCCGGCGACGAAAGCGATCGCCGCCGCCTACGAAGCGACCTCGGCGCGCATCGCTCAGACGGCGAGCTACAAAGCCTATCTCGACGCGATCGACGGTCTCATCGACACCGCGCGGCAGGCCGGACCGGCGCTGCGCGACGCCATTCGGAAACGGCAGGAGGCGCAGCAGGCGGTCATCGCGCAGGCCGCGAGCCAGGCCGCAGCGGAGTTGGAAAGCGCGCAGGCGGCGGTGCGTCAGCTGGAGGACGCGCGGCGCGAGATCGAGGCGCTCGAGCGCAGCATCGGCGAACTCGACGTCGTCATCAAAGCCAAGCAGGACGAGATGGCGTCGGCGGCCGCCACAGTGCGTCAGGAAGAGCAGCTTGCCGTCGACGCCGCGCATGGACTCGACGGCCTGGGCGCGGCTTGCGGCCCGAATTGCCGCGGTCATCGAGAGAAAGCGGCGGAAGCGACGCGGCGGATGTCGGCGCTCAGACAAACTCTCGCGGGTCCGACGAGCGAACGGGCGAACGCTGCGAAGCGACGCGACGCGCTCAACGCGCAGACGATCACGCTGAAACAAAGAGCCGAGGCCGCGAGGGCCGCCTCGGCGCGTCCGATGCCGAAGGGCGAAGCCGCGCTCGATCTCGACGCGACATTGCGCGACCTCGCCGCGCTGCGCGACCAGTTGCGCATGGACCCGACGTGGCGCGCGGTGCGCGACGCGAAGCCCCTTTGCGAGCCGATTCTCGCGGCGGCGCGGCAATCGAATGCGCTGCCGGGGAGCGTTCCGCGCGACTTCGCTTGCGAGCCGCAGGGCGAGGCGCGCGATCTGCTCTCGGCGCGCGACGAAACGATCGCCGCGCGCGCCGCCTTCGACAAGAAATGCGGGCTCGAAGGCGAGCTGCGCGACGAACTCTCGGCGATCGTCGCCAAGATTCGCGCGGCGCCGGCGTCCGACAGAGCGGCCGCCGCCAATGGCTTCAACGCGGCGAAGACTCTCGTCGACGCCTGCGTCGTCTCCGGCAAGCCGGCGGGACTCTCGGACGAGGAGGTGCGCGAGCTCTTAAAAAAAAGCGACGCCTATCTGCGCACGCACAGCTCCGAGCGCAACAAATTCGAACTGGCGCGCGAAGCCTTTTGGAGCTTCACCCCGGATTCGACGATGGCGATCGGCGTGGCCATGGCGCAGGACGCCTTTCTGTTCATCATGAAATTCCTGTCGGAAATTTTTAAACGCGGCTATGAGGCGCGCGAGCGGCGTCAGTTCGCCGCGCCAATCGATCTTTCCGACGATGAGGACCAGCCGGTCGATGTCCGCGCGATGAAGGCGATCCTGCGCGCGGCGCGTCCGGTTCACGGCGACATGAGCGAGATCGCGCCCGAGGCTGAAGCAATTTCGTCGCTGCCGCCGAACGTCCACGACAATATCGTCGCGATCCTCAATCGCCTGGTTCGCGACGAAATCGCGCATGTCGACCGCAAAGGCGCCTATCTCGTCGACAATGTCACCGTGGCGCAGATCGAATCCCGGCTTTTCGCGGCTCTGAAGCCGCGCGCCGCCCGCGCCCTGCACTACGCCGCCGAAGGCGCGGCCAGCGGTCCGCGCGCCTATTATTCGGACGTCGGCGCGGCCAATCTGCCGCGGCGGCGCTCCGGCGCGCTCGAGCGCTATCTGATCGCCGAACCAGCGTCGGCTGACAGGCGTTCGCCCGGTTAGGCGGCGGCGGCGGAAGCCGCGGCGAGCCGCTGCGACGGAAGGTATCGCAGGCAGAGGCCCTGCGGCGCGTGACGCAGACCGGAAACGACGCTGATCTCGCGCCATCTTGGATAGCTTGCCGGCAGAAATTGCAGCGCCAGACCGATGGCCCTGAGAAACGCCGCCTCGCTCGCGAAATCGTCGGCCCCGAAGGTCAGCGTGGCGTCAGCGCCGGTTTCGGCGCCCCGCGCCAGAAATTCGAGGGTCGGCGCCGCCCAGCGCGACTTGTCCAGCGCATCCTCGAGCGCGTTCCAGATATCCTGCGGGTCGAGGCGGCGGACGATGTAGCGCGCGGGCTCAGCGCTGTATCGCGCCTGCTCATCCTCGCTCACCAGGTCCGGGCGCGCCTCGAGCTCGGCGCCGGCCATCGCCAGCAGCGCCGCGGGATGCCGTCGCCACTCGGCGGCGGCCACGCTCCACACCGCGCTCTGCTGATACAAGCGTCCAGTGCCACCCTCCCCGTCTTCGGGGCGAAACCTTGAGCGCAGGAAGACGGCCCGGCCCGCATTCGGCTCCGGCGAGACGCGCGCGACAAGCGAGCCGCGCGAACGCGCGGCGGGATCAATGAGGTCGGGCTCGACGCGGCGCAGCGCCATTAAGCGCGGCGGCGAAAACAGCCGATCGTCGGCGGGCCGCAGATTGCGGCTGCGCAACGTCACGCCATAGCCTTCGGACGCGGGAACGCTCAGCGTTTCGCCCGAGGCGAGCTTTCCATAATGCAGCCGCTCAACAGAAATTTCGGCCGCCTGGTCGGCGCTGCGCATCGCCCGTCCTTTCGCGCTGAAAGTCCAGGCGACACATTATGCTGAAGAGCCTTAAGCAAGGATTGACGGATTCGCCTCAGGCGATCTCCTCCAGGCGCGCGTCGAGCTGCGCATAGGAGAAGGTGAAGGCGCTGTCGAGGCCAAGCGCGGCGTAGAGAAACGGCTCGGCGGTGAGGAACGGACGCCAATATTCATTATAGGCGCGGGCGCCTTCGAGGCCGGCGCGACGAAACCGGCGTTCGCCCGGCTGATGCGGATCGATGTTGAGGTTCTGGAAGCGCTTGACGAAGCCATAGGCCGAGGAAACCGTGAAGCGCACCGAAACGCCGCCGCCGCCCGGCGTCTCCAGCGCGCGCAGCCGATCCAGCCCGGGCGCCGCGCGCAATGATTTCCGCAAGGCGTGCAGCGCCACCGCCGGATCGCAGGCGTAGGTGAAGGCGCTCGGCCCCAGGCGCGCGAACAGCCGCTCGTACTGCGAGAAAACCACGACCAGCCGCCGGAGTTTTTTTTCGGGCGCCAGTGCGAGCCGGTCGATGAGGCGCGCGAGATTGCCAGACCAGCCGGAATCCTCAAGCCGCACCAGCGGCAGCACGATCACGATGGCGTCGGCGTCGAGCATCTGCCTGGCGAGCTTGGCTTTCACGTCGTTGAGAATGGCGACTTCGGCCCCGTCCGGCGGCACGGCGATCTCGCCCGCCGAATCGATGATTTCGAGAAGCCAGGGTCCGCGCAGCAGCGTGGCCGGCGGGGCTTCGCCGTTCACCGTCAGGCGGAAGCGGTATTCATAGGTGTCGAGCGTGTCGGTCGCGACGCCGCCATCGGCGAAGTCGCGCCGCAGCCGCTCATAGTCGCCCTGTTCGACCCGTAGCAGGTCGGCTTTCTTTGGCTCAGCGCTCTCGGCGAAGAATTCGGCTTCGGTGATGGGCTGCAGTCCGGGGCGCAGCCGCGGCGAATAGCCGAAGGCGCTTTGCGCGACGCAATCGACGAGCGAGGCGAGCAGGGACGACTTGCCGCCCTTCTTGGGGCCGATCAGACAAATCGAAAGTCTTTCGGTCATTCACGCCTTCAACTCGTTGGAACCGGCCTTTAGCGCGACAATACAGGCCGCAGGCGCCCGGCGGAAGGTGACGCGCGCGCCGTGGCCGTGGTAAGCGCGCGCATGCTTGAAGGTCTTCCGCCCAATAACGCCAGCCACATGCTGCGCCTCGATTGCGACGAAAAACGCGCCCGCGCCATCGCCGATCTCATCGTCGAGACCTTCGATCCGACGGAAACCGCCGCCGCGGCCTTCGAGCTGGACGGCGGACCGCGCTGGTCGGTAGAGGTCTATTTCGCCGATGCTCCCGACGAAGCGCAGATTCTAGAGCTCATCGAAGCCGCTACAGACGCCGAAACCGCTCAGGCGGCGCGGTTCTCGACCGTCGCCGAGGAGGACTGGGTCGAGAGCGCCCTGGCGGGGCTGGCGCCGGTGCGGGCGGGTCGGGTCCTCGTGCATGGCGCGCATGATCGGAGCCGACGGCGTCCGAATGACATCGGCGTGGAGATCGAGGCGGCGCTCGCCTTCGGCACCGGCCATCACGGCACGACGCTCGGCTGCCTCAAGGCGCTCGACAGGATCGCCAAGCGCCGGCGCCCGAGGCGCATTCTCGATGTCGGAACCGGCACCGGTGTTCTGGCGATCGCCGCCGCGCTGATCTTTCATCAGCGCGTCGCCTGCGGCGACATCGATCCCGTCGCGGTCGAGACGGCGAGGGCCAACGCGATCGCCAATGGCGCCGGCCCCTATGTGCGCCCCGTGGTCGCCGCCGGGCTGCGCCACCCGTCGCTGTGCGGCGAGTATGATCTGATCTTCGCCAATATTCTCGCGAAGCCCTTGCGCCTGCTTGCGCCGCAGATCGCCAGCGCCGCCGCGCCTGACGCGCAGCTGGTGCTCTCGGGACTGCTGGCGCGCGACGTGCCCGGCGTGCTCGACGCCTATCGCGCCCAGGGGTTCTTCCTTGCCGAGCGGGGCGACATCGACGGCTGGGCGACTCTGCTGCTCAGGCGCGGCGGGCGCAGCTAGCGCCGCCTCGATCCCGCGCTTTGCGAAGGAGAGGGCAAGTCGAAGTTCGAGGCATTGCCCGTGCCGCGCAACGTGCATAGGTTGTGCGCATGTTCGAAGCGAAATTCCAGACATTCATCGACGACGCCGCGCGCGGCGACAGCCCCGCGCGCCTCAAGGCGCTGCGCACTGAACTGAAACGCCAGGGGCTCGACGGCTTTCTCGTGCCGCGCGCCGACGCGCATCAGAACGAATATGTGCCGAAATGCGCTGAGCGGCTCGCCTGGCTCACGGGCTTCACCGGCTCGGCCGGATTCGCAATCGTGCTGGAGAAGCAGGCGGCGATCTTCGTCGACGGCCGCTACGTCATTCAGGTGCGCGGCGAGATCGACGCGAGGCTCTTCAAGCCGCTCGACATCGCCGAGACGACGCCCGCCGCCTGGCTCAGCGAACATGCGCGCGAAGGCGCGCGCATCGGCTACGACCCCTGGGTGCACACCAGCGGACAGATCGAACGCTTCGCCAAGACGCTCGCGGACAAGAAGATCGAACTCGTTCCGCTCGACGCCAACCCGATCGACGCGCTGTGGACCGACCGCCCGGCCGAGCCGAAGGGCGCGGTGACGATTCATCCAGCGCGCTACGCCGGCGAGAGCGCGAGCGCGAAGATCAAGAAGCTGCGCGCGGCGCTCAAAGACGCCGACGCCGCGTTGATGTCCGATCCGCATGCGATCTGCTGGGCGTTCAACATTCGCGGCGCCGACGTCGCGCATACGCCGATCGCGCTTGGTTTCGCCCTGCTGTCCGGGGAAGGCGCGCCGGCGCTCTATATCGACGCGGAGAAGCTCACGCCCAAGGTGCGCGCGGCGTTGGAAAAATTCCTGACGCTGAAGTCTCCCGAAAGCCTCATCGACGATCTCGTCGAGGCCGGGAAGCGCGGCGCCAGCATCCTCTTCGATTCGGCGACCGCGCCGGCGAAGCTCGTCGAGACTTTGCGCGCGGCGGGCGGCAAGCCGCGTCTCGCCGACGATCCGGCGACCCTGCCAAAGGCGATCAAGAACGAGAGAGAGCTGCAAGGCGCGCGCGACGCGCATATTCGCGACGGGGCCGCGCTGACGCGCTTCCTAGCCTGGTTCTCGGATGCCGCGCCGAAGGGCGGCCTCACCGAGATCTCCGCGGCCGAGGCGCTGGAAACTTTTCGCCGCGAGAATGGCGATCTGCGCGACATTTCCTTTCCGACGATCTCCGCCTTCGGCGAACATGCGGCGATTCCGCATTATCGCGTGACGGAAAAGAGCAACCTCGAGATCGAACGCGGCGTCTATCTCGTCGATTCCGGCGCGCAATATCTCGACGGCACGACGGACGTGACGCGCACCGTCGTCGTCGGCCCGGCGTCGAAACAATTGCGCGAACATTTCACGCGCGTGCTCAAGGGCCATATCGCGATCGCCCGCGCCGTGTTCCCGAAGGGAGTGTCGGGCGCGCAGCTCGACGCCTTCGCGCGCCGCGCGCTGTGGGAGGCGGGCCTCGACTTCGATCATGGCACGGGGCATGGCGTCGGCTCCTACCTCTCCGTGCACGAGGGGCCGCAGCGCATTTCGAAGCTCGGAGCCGCGCCGTTGCAGCCGGGCATGATCCTGTCGAACGAGCCCGGCTATTATCGCGCAGGCGAATATGGGATCAGGCTCGAAAATCTCGTCATCGTCGAAAAGCGCGAGATCAAGGGCGCCGAGCGCGAGATGTATGGCTTCGAGACCATCACGCTTGCGCCTTTCGATTTGAACTGCATCGAGCCGAAATTGCTGGCGCCGGAAGAAATCAACTGGCTTAACGCCTATCACGCGCAGGTGCGCAAGACGCTCTCGCCGCGCGTGGACGCCAAGACGCGCAAGTGGCTGCGCGAGGCGACGCGGTCAATTTGAAGATGTCGTCGCAGCGAACTTTTGATTTTGTTGCGCTCTAAAGCGCCGGTCGCTCGGAGAAGTATGTCATGAGCCTTGACGCTGAATCGACTCCGAACGACCCCGTCGCCGCATTGGCCGGCGAGGCTTTCGCCAAGGCGGTGACGACATTGGCGCGCGGTCACATGCTGACGCCCTTTGGCGTCGCGCGGTCCGAGTCGGGCGTCGACCGCCCGCAGCAGTTCGTCGTCAGCGAGGCCGGCGAAATCGACGTCGCCGAGAGCGTCGAAGCGGCGCTGCAATGGCTGGAAGACGAAGCGCCAAACGCCGACATCTGCATGATCATTCTCGACGGCTATCTGAGGGGCGAGGATGGCCGCATTGACGCTTTGGTGGGGCGTGCGCTGTCGCTGAAGCGGCAGTTGATGGTCGAGATCGCGCTTCCCTATGAGAGCGCCGAAGACGATGAAGGCTTCGAGTTCTCGGACCCGCAATATCGCTTTTCCGGCGTCGCCGAAGACGGCGTCGAGAACGAAACGGTCAACGTCAACGCCGACGCGTTTGACGCGGTGTTCCGCAACGCCTTCGCCAAACACGCGCCGGAATAGCGGCGTCATCAAACCATCACGCGACCGTCACACATCCTCTATCCGAACGTCACCAAACCGCAGCCTCCCCGTCGCGAAACCGCAGCGTGCGTCGCGTAGCGTGACGTCATGGCGTTCACATCGGACCAGCTGGCGAAGCTGACGCGAGACGCGTCAGTCGAGCCGCAAACAGACGTCGCCGTCGTCGCCACGTGGGGACAACGTCTCGTCGAACTCGACATGGCGGCGGGTCATCTCTTCTCACGAATGGCGCGCCCGGCGTTGGGCAGATTTCTCGCCGTCGCCATCAGCAAGCTCGGCAATGGCTGGATCTATCTGATCCTTGCGCCGATCGTCCTCATCGGGCTCGGCTGGCAGGGATTGCATGTCGCGGCGCTCGCGGGGCTGAACGCCGCGCTGCTGCACATCCTCTATCCGCTCATCAAGCGGCGCTTCGGCCGCAGGCGTCCGTTCCATGTCGACGCGCGGCTGCCCTCGCTGCTCAAGACGCTCGACGATCATTCCTTTCCGAGCGGCCATGCGATGACGCTGACCGGCGTGCTCGCGCCCATCGTCATCGCCTGGCCGGCGACGACGCTCTCGGCGGCGCTGCTCGTCCTGTCGATGGCCTGGTCGCGCATCGCGACGGCGCATCATTATCCAAGCGACGTCGCCGCCGGCATTGCGCTCGGCGCCGGCCTCTCCTACCCGCTCGCGAGCGGCGTCCTCGCCTATTGGTGATCCTTACGCCGCCTGCGGCAGGTCGATCGCGGGCGTGGAAGCGGCGATGACTCGCCCGCCGACGCCGCGCAGCGCCCCTTCGACAAGCTCCAATCCGAGAAAGCGTGCGCGCTCCACCGGTCCCGGCATCGTCAGCCGCTCGGTAAAGCGCCGCTCGAATCCAAAGCGCGCATAATACGGCGCGTCGCCGACGAGCAGCACGGCGCGATGGCCGAAACCGGCCGCGCGCGCCAGCGATTCGCGGATCAGCGCGCCGCCGACGCCAAGCGAGCGCTTCTCGGCGGAGACAGCAAGCGGGCCAAGCAGCAGCGCCGCGCGTCCGCCGGCCAGGACAGGCCAAAGACGCAGCGTGCCGATCAGCGCGCCGTCATTGTCCGTCGCGACAAGCGAGAGGCCGGGCGCGGGGACGGATCCGTCGCGCAGACGCTGGCAGGTCTTCAGGAGCCGCGCGGGGCTCAGGGCGGCGTCGAGCAAGGCTTCGCGCGCTTCCACATCCGCCGGCTTTTCGTCTCGCATCGCGAAAAGCACCGGAGCGACGGGCCCATTCGGCGTGACGCGCGAGACGACGTGATTTGGGCATGCATGTTCAAAGGCCATCTTTTCCTCCCTCTGGAAGGACAAGCGACCCTCGCGCCTGGCGCTGACGCGCCCGCCGAACGGGACTGGGTTATTGGAACGCGCTTCTCGGTTCTCGCCGTCATGCCCGCGCTTGGCGCGGGCATCCACGCGGCGCCGCTAGGCCAATCTTTCAGCGTTGGCGCAGCCTTTCGGCGTGATGGCCGGGGCAAGCCCGGCCATGACGCAATTGCTGCGCGAGGCGCGCAGAGCCGGCTCAGATCACATGCGTCTCGAGCGGCGGGAAACCGTTGAAGCCCACGGCCGAATAGGTCGTCGTGTAGGCTCCGGTTCCCTCGATCAGCACCTTCGCGCCGATCTCTAGCGAGACCGGCAAGTGATAGGGCTGCTTCTCGTAGAGCACGTCGACGCTGTCGCAGCTCGGCCCTGCGACGACGCAGGGACTCGTCGGCGCGCCGTCCGAAGGCGTGCGGATCGGATAGCGGATCATCTCGTCGGTCGTCTCGGCGAGGCCGTTGAACTTGCCGATGTCGAGATAGACCCAGCGGATCTCGCCGTCGTCTTCCGACTTCTTCGAGATCAGCACGACTTCCGCTTCGATCAGCCCGGCGTTGCCGACCATGCCCCGCCCCGGCTCGATGATCGTCTCCGGGATGCGGTTGCCGAAATGCTTCGACAGCGCGCGGAAGATCGCGGCGCCATATTGCTTCACCGCCGGCACGTTCTTCAGATATTTCGTCGGGAAGCCGCCGCCGAGATTGACCATCTGCAGATTGATTCCGCGCTCCGCGAGTTCGCGGAAGATGTCGGACGCCGACTTCAGGGCGCCGTCCCACATGCGCGGATTCGTCTGCTGCGAGCCAACGTGGAACGAAACGCCGTAAGCGTTCAGGCCCAGTCGATGCGCATGCTCCAGAACGCCGGTCGCCATCTCGGGGACGCAGCCGAATTTGCGAGAGAGCGGCCATTCCGCGCCGGACCCGTCGCACAGAATGCGGCAGAACACTTTGGAGCCCGGCGCGACGCGCGCGATCTTCTCGACTTCCGCCTCGCAATCGACGGCGAAGAGCCGCACGCCGAGCGCATAGGCGCGCGCCACGTCGCGCTCCTTCTTGATCGTGTTGCCAAAGCTGATCCGGTCAGGCGTCGCGCCGGCGGCGAGAACTTGCTCAATCTCGACGACCGAAGCGGTGTCGAAGCACGAGCCGAGCGCCGCCAGCAGCGAGAGCACTTCAGGCGCCGGATTGGCCTTCACCGCATAGAAGACGCGCGTATCGGGCAGCGCCTTGGCGAATCCGAGATAGTTGTCGCGCACCACGTCGAGATCGACGACGAGGCAAGGCCCGTTGTCGCGGCCGTTGCGTCGGCGCTCGGCAAGAAATTCGAGGATGCGGTCAGTCATTTTGGCCCCCTTGCGCGGCGAACCGCGCCCAGATCGTTGAGCGTCAACGGACGCGCCGCTTCGTTCGCCCGCGCGCGATGGAGACGCGACGAACGTCGTTTTCAGCGGTCCAGAGCCGCGTGAGCGCGGAGCGCTCAAACGGCCGGTTGATGCGCCGTTGACTGACCGATGCGCAATTATGCGCGACTGAGCGCGCACGCTTCCGCTTGGACAGCCATCGATTGGAAAGGGAGAATCCCGATCCGCACGCCCGGCAAGAAAGACAAGCCTCTTCGGTACGCCGACCTTTGGAGGGTCGACAGAGACGAAAAAGCCCGGTCCGTCGTTGCTTTAAGTCGCGATCCTCCGCAGAGACGGAGTTCGCCGGTTCGCCTCCGGCTG
>JBPFDX010000075.1:0-2310 GCA_051061385.1 Methylocystis sp. | reverse complement strand
TCTCGGTTGCATACCTATCGGTCACGAGGGCGATTACGGGGGATGGTTCTGCCCCTGCCATGGCTCGGTTTTTGACACGTCTGGACGAGTTCGCGCCGGCCCCGCGCCTACCAATCTCGAAGTGCCCGAATACGCTTTCACCAGCGCCACCCGAGTCAAGATCGGCTGACAGGGGCGTCTCATCGTTCCTCACCACCAGACAAGATGCGCGAACAAATGCTTCACAATGCGCGCTTGGGGCAAAGATTGCGTCGCTTGATTCGAAATACAACGCCGATTATGTTTATGCCTATCCGAAAGAAGCAACCATGCTGCGTTGGTTCCGCCCCTTGATTGTTGTTCTTGCCGTGCTGGCCGTGTTGGCGAGCGGGACAAGCAGGGCGTTGGCGGACCGCATCGACAAATGTGATGACATGACGGTGGACATGGTCGTGGACGATTGCATGATGGGTGATAGCGATCAACATGGGACCGTACCCGGTTGCCCGCCGCTCGCGTGCATACCGACGCACATTATTCAGCCTCCCCAAGGCAACTTCATTTCTCCTGTCGTCATTCAGCTCATATCGATGTTCCCGCCGCGCGACGACCTTGAGCGCCGTGGGCTTTCCGGCCCACCAGACCTTCGCCCTCCAATCGTCTGAATCCGCGGCATTCGGCTTTAGCTGCGCCACGTCGAGCAATCGAGACGCGCCGTTCGATAGCGCATCTCTCGCTGATGAGAGCGCCGCCGCCGATTCAAGCTGCGGGCAACCCACAACGAAATATCACAAATATTGCAAGCGCCGCCTCCTAAGCAATAATCCGCACTAGGAGAACAAGCTTATTTGTCAGTTTATACGTAACACCTTATTTGGTAATTATTATTGTTGCCCGACTTGAGGCGTTTAATACTCAGGCTTATATCAATAAATGTTAACGACAACTGTGGAAGAGGGATGCGACGAGGCCGTCATCCCACATTTTTGGTCGCGCAAGAGGAGTTACCCTAATGAGGAAAAGATTAAAATCTCTGGCTCTCGTGGGCGCCGTCCTGACGTCGACGTCTCTATACGGCCTTGCTCCGTCGCAGGCGCAAAATCACGGTGGCTGTTTCGTGACGCTTAGCCCGACGGAGGCCACACGCGGCATCCGTCATTGGCGCCCACCGTCCTCATGCGTCGACTGGTATAAACGCATCGAACAGCTGCGACCGACCCAGGCCGACCCCCAGGAAGCTCCTTGGGTGCATGTCGTCGTTCGGAAAATCAACCTCCCCGCGAGTCGCATCACGGTTTCGCATGGGGCGATCCCGCAAATCCGCATGCCGGCGATGACGATAAACTTCGCGGTCGCCGACACCGCCCGTCTCGCCACGCTCCACGAAGGCGATGAGGTCGATATCCAGTGCGAGCATGGCGGTGGGGTGGTGAGAGTCGTCAACTTCCGTATGTAGCGGTGCGATTCGGGCTTGATGAACCGGCTGTGATTGTCATCGACGATTGTGGTCGGCTCCACGCCGAAGGCGCAGCGCCTGTTCCTTCATTCCATGTGATCGCTGCCAAGATCGGCTAAAATGGCAGGCGCGGTCCAAATCAGGAGAATAAAGCATGTCGCATGACCATGAGCATTACGTCGCTGATAGCCGGCCATTTCTGAAGACGCTAGCTGGGTGGGCGCTGATCGCTTTTCTTGCGATCGGCGGGTTCTATCTCGTCACGGAGCATACAGCGCACTTCTTCGGCTTTCTGCCCTATGCGCTCCTTCTCGCTTGTCCGCTGATGCACATGTTCATGCACGGAGGCCATTCCGGGCATGGCGGCCATCATCCTCGCGAGCGTGACCCAGCGAACGGCGGCGACCGGTCCTCACGAAGCGAAACGGAAGAAAATCAGCCATGAGCCACGACAGTCCTGCTTACGGCCTCTGGTCGCTCGTCATCATCAACACAATATTCTTCATCTTTTTCGCCGCGAGCTTCAGCGTCGGCGGATGGAAAAAGAACTGGCGATCGCTTGGGCCCTATTCGGCTTTTATCCTGGCGCTCTTTGCGGAAATGTATGGCTTTCCGCTGACGATCTATTTCCTATCGGGATGGCTCGCAACGCGTTACCCGAACCTCGACTTGTATTCCCACGAGGCCGGCCATCTATGGTCCACCATCTTTGGACTGAAAGGCGACCCGCATTTTAGCCTTCTCCATATTTTCAGCCTGGTAGCGATCGCCGGCGGGTTCATCCTTCTCGCCCAATCGTGGCGGCGACTCTATGACGCGCAAAAACGCGGCGTCGTGGCGACGACCGGACCTTATGCCCATATCCGTCACCCGCA
>JBPFDX010000074.1:0-41570 GCA_051061385.1 Methylocystis sp. | reverse complement strand
TGGCGGGCAGTTTCCGGATCGAAAACACGAGCGGCGCAGTCGCCGCTTTCCTCTCCACACAGCTCGTCCGCGGGCGTTTCGTGGTGTTTGAGGCGACCGGCCGTTACGATCGCATATTGCGTCTGGGTCTTGAAGCCGCCGGCGTGCCTCATGCGCGCGTCAATCCCGAACAGGCGCGCGATTTCGCGCGCGCGTTGGGACGGCGCGCCAAGACCGATGCGGTCGACGCGCGCATGCTGGCCGACTTTGGCCGCGCGCTTGCGCCAAAACCGCGCCCGCCAAGCGATCTTTCCCGCGAGAACCTCGCGATGCGCCACAAGCGCCGCGATCAGCTCGTCGCAATGCGCCAGCAGGAGGTTGTTCGGCGTAACGAATGCGAGGACGCCGCCACAGCCGACAGTCTCACGCGCCACCTCGCCTGGCTCGACAAGGAGATTGAAGCGGTCGAGGACGGCGTTCGCGCCGCCATCGCCGCCGATGAGTCCTTGCGCGAAGCCGAGCGGCGCCTGCGCAGCGTGCCCGGCGTCGGTCCCGTCGCCGCCGCCACCTTGTTGGCGTTGATGCCAGAACTCGGGCGCCGCTCGCCAAAGGCCATTGCCGCGCTCGCAGGGCTTGCGCCCTTCAACAACGATAGTGGAAAGCGGCGTGGTCAGCGCGTGATCAAAGGCGGGCGTGCGCGTGTCCGCAAAGCCCTCTACATGGCGGCGCTGGCCGCCGCCAATTCGAAAACCCGTCTGGGCGATTTTGCCCGTAAATTACGCGCCGCCGGAAAACCGCCAAAACTGGTTCTCATCGCCCTCGCACGAAAAATCCTAGTTATTCTCAACGCCATCTGCCGCGAAAATGCGTCCTTCGCATGCTAAGCAATACACAGTTGCCCGATCGCTTCGCGTCGGGAATGACAATGGCGGCCTCAGCCGAGCCGCGCGGCCAGCCTGCTCCAGAGCGCGTTCTCCGCCTGAAACACATAGTCGAGCCGGGAGCTGGTGACGCTCTTGGCGCCTTGGGCGATCAGCCAATCCGCAAGCGCCGCGACCTTTTTGGCGGGGCACGCGAAGGTCAGCGAGTCGTCCGCCTTGTCGCGCAATGCGGCGCCGAAATGGGCCGCCGCTTCTTGCAGGATCTTCTGGCTGGGCGCGGCGAGATTGGCGCGCACGTCGCGGGTCATGCGCGCTTCCTCCTCTGCGGCGATGCGGGAAAGAATCACGCGCGCCGCTTCGCGCGCCGTGTCGCTCCATGGCGCCGTCAGGGAGGCGACGAGATTCGCCTGCGAGCGCAGAATCACGCCGTCCTCGATCACCTTCAGCGCATTCGCCGCGAGCGTCGCGCCCGTCGTCGTGATGTCGACGATGAGATCGGCTGAACCTGCGGCGGGCGCGCCCTCGGTGGCGCCGGAGCTTTCGACGATGCGATAGTCGGATACGCCATGGGCGGCGAAGAAGCGCCGCGTCGTGTTGACGTATTTCGTCGCGACGCGCAGGCCTCGGCCATGACGTGCGCGAAAACCATCGGCGACATCGGCGAGATCGCTCATGCAGCGCACGTCGATCCAGGCTTGCGGGACGGCGACGACGACATTGGCGGCGCCAAAGCCAAGCGGCGCGAGAAGCTCCACCGTCTTCTCGGCGTCGGCGATCTCCTCGCGCACCAGATCTTCGCCGGTCACACCGAGATGCGCTTCGCCCAAGGCAAGTCGACGCGTAATCTCGGACGCGGACAGATAGGCGACTTCGGCGCCTTCGACTCCTGCGACCGCGCCGCGATAGTCCCGCGCGCCGCGACCCTGCGTAAGCTCCAGGCCAGCGCGCGCGAAGAACGCGGCGGCGTTTTCCTGCAGCCGGCCCTTCGAAGGCGACGCGACGATGAGTTTTTGGACGGGCGACATCATGCCTCTCCGGGGCTCGGCGAAAGACGATCGATCCAAATGGCGGCGCCGACAGCCGGTATGTCGGAGGCCGCGCCGAGCGTCTTGAGCAGCCGGTCGTAGCGTCCGCCGCCGATCACCGGCTCCCCGCCGGCGCCATGGCCGGCTTCGAACACGAAGCCGGTGTAATAATCGAGATGACGCGCAAAGCTCGCGGAAAAGCGCATCTCTTCAAGAGCAAGGCCGCGTGCGGCGATGGCGCGCCCGCGCGCGTCGAAAGCGTCCAGCGCGGCGGTGAGATCGAGCTGCGCTTCGCCAGCCAGCCGGCGCATGGCGGCAGAAGCAGATTGGGGCGGCCCTTCAATCGCAAAAAAAGCTTCCGCCAGCGCGCGCGTCTCTGTCGAAACCCCTGCGCCTTCGGCGAGCGTCGCCTGATCGAGGAAGCGCTCGGCGATTTCCGCCGCGCTGCGCCCGCCGACGGCGGTGATGCCGGCGATGGACAGCAGATCCTCGACGAGACGACGCGCGTCCGCCGGATCGACTTTCGTCAGCGCCGCCAACACGCCTGACTGTTCCGGACCGCCATTGCGCCCAGGCGCCGTGAAAATCTCCGCGATCCTTTGGCCGCGCGCATGGCCGGCGGCAAGGCGCCGACGCCAGACGGGCGGCAGCTCGAGGCTCTCGAGAAAGGCGGCGACGAGGCCCGCGTCGCCGATGTGAACATTGAGCGCGCTCGCGCCGGCCGCCGCCGCCGCGTCGAGCGCAGCGGCGAGAATTTCAGCGTCCGCGGCTTCGCGGTCCTGCCGGCCGAAGCTCTCGAGTCCCGCCTGGAGGAACTCTCCCTCGCCGCTCGCGCTATGTTCGGGCGCGCGAAAGATCGAGCCGCCGTAAGCAAAGGCTGCGGGCGCGCCCGCCTGAGCGGAGGCGAGGTAACCGAGACACACCGGAATCGTATATTCCGGGCGCAGGCAGAATTCGGCGCCCGAGCCGTCGCTCGTCAGATAGAGTCGGCCGCGGAAGTCCTCTCCGGAGCGATCGAGAAAGACATGCGCCGGCTGCAGGAGGCGCGGCTCGCAGCGGGCGAATCCCTGGCGCTCGAAATGCGCCAGAACTGCCGCAAGGCTGGTGGCTTCGCGTTCTGCTGAAGTGGCGGTGACGGCGTTCAAGCGCAAATCCTCTCGAAATTCGCGCTCTCTTTAGCAAGTGCGCCGCTGGCGCGCACCCCCGCTGGCGCGGAAGGGTGAATGGCATGCGAAAGGCCGCCCTGGCTGTGAACAACGCGAAACGGTTAGCGCCGATGTTCCCGGCCGCGGTGCGAAGCTGCGGAGCGGCCGCCCTCGCCGCGTCCGGCTGAACCGCGCCGGTCGCCCTCGTCGCTGGCGCGCCCGCGATGGCCCTCACGTTCTTCCCATCCGCGGCGCGAGGCCTCCGAATGGCCCTTGGCGTCGCCAAACCAGCCGCCGTGGCCGCCGCCGCGCCGTTCGTCGTCACGCCCATGGGTTTCGCCCCGACCGCCTCGGGAGGAGCGCTCGTCTTCCTCTTCGCTCATGAAGCGGCCGTATTCGTCGCGCTCGGGCATGCGCCCGCCGCGATCGGCCCCGCGTCCCCAACGGTCCTCGTCTTCCCATCGGCCTCGGCCGGCCTCGCCACGACCGGACATCTCCTCTTGCATTTCCTCCTCTTCGCCGATCGTGACGTCCATCGTGATCGGCTGCGGCAGGTAAAGTTCCTGCCCCATTTCCTTCATCAGCTCCGCCTTGCGGGCCTGCATTCTGGCGCCGAGGGCCGCCATATCGAGGCCGCCGGCCTTGGCTTCGGCGAAGATGCTTTCGGAGCTTTTCTCTTCTTCCTGCACGTGGTGGCGGATGTATTCGGTGAGGACAGCGACCTTGGCGTCGAAAAATTCGTCAGACGGCGAACCGACGGCGATTTCGCTGATCAGTATCTTCGCGCCGTCGTGCTCGACCATCGCCTCATCGATTTTCGAGTCTTCGACGTGTTCGCGGCAGGCCGGATAGAAGATTTCTTCCTCGAGTTCGGCGTGAATGATGAGTTCTTTGCAGATCTCGCGCGAAAGCTTCGACTTTTCGGCGCGCCGTCTCGCATTCTTGTACTGCTCGAAAAGTTGCTCGACCTTGCGATGGTCGGCGCTTAGCATCTCGATGGCGTCAGCCGTCTTTTCACGTTCGCCTGTCGCCTGATCGGCGCCCTCACGTCTGCTCTGTTCGTTGGAGGCGCCGCTTCTTTGTTCGTTGCCGCCGCTTCGCGCTCGCGACGTTCTACGGGCTTGCTTGGCCATTGCCGTTCTCCGGGCCTGTGATGATCCTCAAACGCCGGGGGACTCGGCTCTGTTCCGAGAGGTGAGGGAGGGAATTCCCAGGTTTCAGTTGATGATAGCGTCCGCATCCGGTTGGAAAGCATGCTTGAGTAGCGTGGCTGGCTGGCGCTGGATCTCCTCATGTAAAGCCTTGCATCCCCCGTCCTCGTCTGCCACATAAGGGCTGGGAGGTTGGCGGTGGACGCTTCACTCGCCAACCGGGTCAGGTCCGGAAGGAAGCAGCCCTAACGAGCTTGGGCGGGTCTTCGTTCAGCCTCCCACCTTCTTTCGGCGAGCAGCGGATGGCGTGGCGCAATCATGGCGCTTTTCGCCGCTCGTCTGTCGCCGGATGGATGCAGATGGACCACGAGCACGATCCGGCGAGGCCATCGCCGGCGCCCGACGAGGGACATTCGCTTTTTGGCGCGGACCAGGCGCCGACGTCCGCCTATCGCGTGCTGGCGCGCAAATATCGACCGACGACCTTTGCGGACCTCATCGGCCAGGAGCCGATGGTGCGCACGCTCGAAAACGCCTTCGATCTCAACCGCATTCATCAGGCCTATCTGCTGACCGGCGTGCGCGGCGTCGGCAAGACGACGACGGCGCGCATTCTCGCGCGCGCGTTCAACTATGAATTGCCGGCGCGGGATGGCCGGCCCGCGATCAATCAGCCGACGATCCACATGGAGGAGCTTGGCGTTCACTGCCAGGCGATCATCGATTCGCGCCATGTCGACGTGCTCGAGATGGACGCCGCCTCGCACACGGGCATCGACGACATCCGCGAGATCATCGACAATGCGCGCTACCGACCGGTGATGGCGCGCACCAAGGTCTACATCATCGACGAAGTGCATATGCTCTCGAAGGCCGCCTTCAACGGCCTCTTGAAGACGCTCGAAGAGCCGCCGGAGCATGTGAAGTTCATCTTCGCGACGACGGAAATCGATAAGGTGCCGGTGACGGTTCGATCGCGTTGCCAGCGTTTCGATCTGCGCCGTATCGACGCCGGTCTGCTCGCCAATCATCTGCTGGGCGTCTGCAAGGCCGAGGCGGTCGCCATCGAGCCCGAAGCGCTCGCCATGATCGCTCGCGCCGCCGAGGGCTCGGCGCGCGATGCGCTGTCCTTGCTCGATCAGGCGATCGCTTACGGGGCGGCGCATTCGGCGGGCGGCGCGATCGCAGCGGAGGATCTGCGGCTGATGCTCGGCGTCGCCGACAAGGCGCGCGTCATAGACCTGTTTGAAGCGGCGATGTCGGGCGACGTCGCGAAGGCGATCGCCATTCTCGAGGATCAATACAATGGCGGCGCCGATCCGGCGCAGGTGTTGCTCGAACTCGCAGAGTTCACACATCTTGCGACGCGCCTGAAGCTCGCGCCGGAGACTGCTCACTCCGCGGCGCTCACGCCTGAAGAGCAGCGCCGTGGCGAAGAGGTGGCGACGCGCCTTTCGGTTCCGGCGCTCACCCGCGCCTGGCAGATCCTGATGAAAGGCGTGGAGGAATTGCGCGGCGCGCAGCGCCCGCTCGCGGCGGCGGATATGGTGCTGGTGCGGCTCGCTTACGCCGCCGACATGCCAACGCCACAGGAGGCGCTCCGGCGCCTGGGCTTCGGCGAGAGCGCGCCCGCGACCGAGTCTCAGCCGCCATCGACGCGAGGCGGGGCGTCGCCGTCCGGCGCTGGCGCATCGACGCCGACGCGCGGCGGCGCGCAACTCGCAGCCGCGCGCAACGCCGTTCCTCGGCCGTCGCCCGCGCCGGCTTCAACAACTGTGATTGAAAGCTTCGACGCGCTTGTGGCGCTGGCCGCGCAGAAGCGTGACATGCGCCTCAAGATCGGGCTCGAATCCGAAGTGCGGCTGGTGCGTTTTGAGCCTGGGCGGATCGAATTCGAGCTTGCGCCCGGCGGCGCGCGCGATTTCGCTTCGACCTTGATGCAGAAGTTGCAGGCTTGGACCGGCGAGCGCTGGATGGTGTCGATCGTCGCTTCGGGCGGCGCGCCGACGCTGCAGGAGCAGCGCGAAGCTGAACAACGCGAGCGCCGCTCGTCGCTCGAGTCTGATCCTCTGGTGGCGAGCGTGCTGGCGCGTTTTCCCGGCGCGCAGATCATCGCCGTGCGGGGCAGGGACGAGGGCGCAGCGTCCGCCGAAACGCTCTATGATGACGCGTCGCCAATCGAAGAAGACGACGGAGAAGCTTAAATGATGGACTTCATGGGCCTGATGAAGCAGGCGCAGCAGATGCAGGCCAAGATGGCCGAAGCGCAGTTGGAGCTCGAACAGACCATTGTCGAAGGCGAAGCGGGCGGCGGCATGGTGAAGGTCGTGCTCACGGCAAAGGGCGCCATGAAAAGCGTCTCCATCGACGCGAGCCTGTTGAAGCCCGACGAGAAAGAGATTCTCCAGGATCTGATCCTGACGGCGCATATGCAGGCGCGCGCGAAGGCCGAGGAGGCGATGGCCGAGAAAATGAAGGCGCTGACTGGCGGGCTGCCGCTGCCGCCGGGTCTCAAGCTGCCGTTCTGATCTGGCGCATCGCTGCGTTTCCCGCGTCGTGGTCGGCTTCGGCCGGCCATTCCCACGCGATGACGCCGCCCAAGGCTTCCACTTACACGCAGCATTCTGGCGTGGGTTCTCGCGAAAAGCGCGGGCCTGACGCGACCCTCATGAGGCTCTTGATCCGGCTATGGCTGAAAAGGTCGCCGGCCCCGAAATCGAAAAGCTGGTGCAGCTCCTGGCCAAGTTGCCAGGGCTCGGTCCGCGATCGGCGCGGCGCGCGGTGCTGCATCTCATCCGTAAACGCGAAGAACTGCTGGCGCCTCTCGCCGAAGCGATGCGCGTCGCGCAGGAGCGCATCGTTCTTTGCTCGGTCTGCGGCAACATCGATACGAGCGATCCATGCACGATCTGTCGCGACGCGCGCCGCGACGCTTCGATCATTGTTGTCGTCGAGACAGTCGCCGACCTGTGGGCGCTGGAGCGCGCAGGGCTGCTCAATGCGCGTTATCACGTGCTCGGCGGCGTGCTGTCGCCGCTCGACGGCGTCGGGCCCGACGATCTCGCCATCGCAAGCCTCGTTGCGCGCGCGCGCGCTGAGGAGACGCGCGAAGTCGTGCTTGCCGTCAACGCCACCGTAGACGGACAGACGACCGCGCATTACATCGCCGACTTGCTGTCGCCGTCAGGCGTGAAAGTGACGCGGCTCGCTCATGGCGTGCCGGTTGGCGGCGAACTCGACTATCTCGATGAGGGAACGCTTGCAGCGGCGTTGGAGCGGCGGACCGCGTTCTAGCGCAGTCGCGTCGTTTCAAATGACGGATTCGGCAACGCGCCTGCGTCAGTTGCTTGGCTTGGCCGCTGACTTCGCCGCGATGATCTGGTCCAGGTCGGCGATGCTCATCTCGCCCGTGTATTTATCGCCGTTGATGAAGAAGGTCGGCGTGGAGTTCACGCCGAATTTCTCGGCTGCGTGATTGCGGACCTTGTTCACATTCTCGTAGAGGGTCTGATCCTTGAGAACCGCCTCGAACTTCTCCTGGCCGAGGCCGGCCTGTTTCAGGACGTTCGCCAGACCGTCGAGCGGCTTATCCGAAAACGCCCAGTTCTTCTGCTGGGAGAACAGAAGGTCGACCACCGCGTCGCGCTTCTCGCCAAGTTCGCGCGCGAGCATGAAGGCGGCCGTCGCCAGCGGATCGAGCGGAAATTCGCGCAGGATGAATTTCGCCTTGCCTGTGTCGATGTAGTTCTTCTTCAGCTCGGGATAGACGTCCTTATGAAACGCAGCGCAGTGGCTGCAGGTCATCGAGGCGTATTCGACGATCGTCACGGGCGCGTTCGCAGAGCCTTCAACAATGTCCGGCAGGGCGTTCGGCGCCATCAGCTCCTCGGTCGAGACTTTGCCCGAGGGCGACTTGTCAGCGTAGGCGGGCGCTGCGGCGAAGAGCGCGCAGGCGGCGGCGACAAGGAAACGACGACGGGGCAGGAGAGCGAAGCGCATGTGCAGTCCGTATTGTTGCGACGCGGAAGACCATACCGTCTTCGGCAATTGTGGCAATTCAAATCTGGCCCGAGGCGACGCTGACCAACGGGAGGCTACATGCCGTGCCTCGGTTTGATGAACCAGTAGAGCACGCCGATAAACGCGAGAACGACGCCGAACCAGAAAACGACGTCGCCGAGCATCAGGTCCTTCATCGTGTAGCTGATGACGCTGACCAGCAATCCGCCGATCGCTATCCAGAGCGGACGCTGACTGCGTTCTCTTTCCTCCGGCCGCTTCTTCGATAGCCCGGACAAGCTGCGCTCCCTTGCGTTTCGTTTCGTGCGCCGTTCCGACCGTCTTTCGAGCTTGCGTTCAGTGACGGCGCTGTTGCGCTTAGACTTTCCGATCGGGCGGGTACAGTCAAGAATTGGGCATAAAAAAACAGCCGCTCAATGCGGCTGTTTTCGCGTGTTTTGCTCGTTGGACCTTAGCGCGAATAGAATTCGATGACGAGATTCGGCTCCATCTGCACCGGGTAGGGCACTTCCGTCGCGTGCGGCACGCGGCTGAGCTTCGCGACCATCTTGGAGTGGTCGACGTCATAATATTCCGGCGTGTCGCGCTCGGCGAGCTGAACGGATTCGAGAACGGTCACCGCCTGTTTGGAGGCTTCCTTCACCTCGATCACGTCGCCGACCTTCACTTGATAGGACGGAATGTTGACGCGCTTGCCGTTGACCCGGATGTGGCCGTGGTTGACGAACTGCCGGGCGGCGAAAACCGTCGGAACAAACTTCGCGCGATACACGATGGCGTCGAGGCGGCGCTCCAGCAGGCCGATCAGATTGTCGCCCGAGTCGCCTTTCATGCGGATCGCTTCCGCATAGTATTTGCGGAACTGCTTTTCCGAGATGTTTCCGTAGTAGCCCTTCAGCTTCTGCTTGGCTTTCAGCTGCGTGCCATAGTCCGAGAGCTTGCCCTTGCGCCGTTGGCCGTGCTGTCCCGGCCCGTATTCGCGGCGGTTCACGGGGCTCTTCGGACGGCCCCAGATATTCTGGCCCAGGCGGCGGTCGAGCTTGTATTTTGCTTCTGCGCGCTTCGTCACTTAACTATCGTCCTCTCATCGTCGCGTTTGGCGCGAGAGAGGGAAAAGACGAAAAATCGCCCGGAGCCCTGCGCTCGAGCGTCGCCCAGTTCCGCGTCTCTCGCCCGCCCGGCGGCAGCGCCGGGGTCTCAAGAACGCGCCCTCCTCTGCCGTCGATCCGGCCGACAGGCGTTTGAGAGCAAACGCCACGGGTGCACGCCCGGCGCGAAGGGATCGCGTCAGGCTGGCGAGGAGCTAAAGGAAGACGCTCCTCAAGTCAAGACGGATGCAATAGGCGGGGCTTACGGCCACCAGAACGGGAAGCCCTCGTCGTAAGGCACGATCATGCTGGCGTTGTAGGGCGGGCGCTGCGGCAGCGTCTCCTGCATATACCAGCTGCGCTGGTTGCGTTCGACGGGATCGTGATTGAGGTAGGTCTGCTGGACCATATAGCGGTTGGTGCTGCCGACCGGCACCTGGGTGCCGGGATCGAGCCAGCTGCGGCGCTCGATGTCGATCGGGCCGCGACCACAGCAAACGGGGGCGCCGGAGGCGACGCGATAGCGGGACTTGGCGAGCGCGTCGCCCGCCGCAAACATCATCAGGCAGGCGAGCCCCGCCGGCAGCATCTCATTCTTGCGCATCGCGATCCCTTTCGAACTGAAACTGGGGTTTATAATAGCGCAAGGTTCCGCAAAAGCGAGGTGAAGGGCGCGCAATCCTTCGTGAGGGTGAATGCGTCCGCTCGAAGAACGCTTAATTCGCAGGCTGTAGGACTTGCCGCGATGTTTTCGAATGCGCGCGGCGCGCTCCCGAGCCCGGGCGTTTGGCGTTCTTTTGCGTCGGGATGGTCGCCGTCAGGTCATCGCGAGACATGTTCGCGCAACCGATGCTGCTGGTCGACGCCGCCTGCGCAAAGAAATCCTTCAGGGCAGGGTTGTCGGCGCTCACCGTGTAATCGACGCCGTCGAGCAAGCAGCCAAGCGCAACGCGATCGAGGGGCCGCGACGCTTCCCCGCACGCCAATCCGGCGATTTCGAGCGCCAGCTTCCCATCGATGAAGCGCGTCGCATAACAGCTGCGTTCGCTGGCGGCGACGCCTTCGGATGCGGGTTGCGACAGGCGTATTTCAGCAGTCTCGAACGGGCCGAATTTGGTGATGAGCGCGCTTGGCTGGCCGATTTTCGCGACATTCAGGCCCGCCTGGGCGGCATGCCGGGTCATGTCGAGGAAGAAGTCCGACGTCTTCTCCTTGGCGACGATGTCCTGATGAATGTCGACGCGGATGAACGGCGCGCCCATTGCGAATTGCCCAATGGCGATCGTGTCGATGCGGCCCGAGCCGTTCTCGCCGTCGCGCACGGCGATCGTCTTTTTCTCCCCGTCGAACTGCGGGGCGGCGATGTCGAACGCCCCAAACGGCTTCGCCATCAGCGCGGAAGCTTCGATGGCTTCAACGGAGATCTTCGCGGAAATCTTGCCCGCCGCAGAGACAGCCGCACGCGGCCGCTCGACATTCGCGACGACCTTCGTCTCCGTCACCGCGGCGCCGCGCGGAGAAAGAGTCAGCGCGGCGAGCAGAATCAGCGTCGCGCCGACGCCCATTCCGATCGCCGCACGCGCGCCTGCCGGGCGGGCGCGCAGCGGCTGCGCATAACGCCTGTAGTGGGGGTCGAGGTCGGCAACGCTCATATGACGCGACTCCGGCGGCCCGCGGGAGACGCGGGCGGGAAACGCGCAGAGATTGCGCCGTCGTTTCAGAACTTAGGGTTAACGGTTTTGCATGAATCGAGTTTTGGTAAATGAAAGGTTCACGCCGCGCCCATGAACGCGCTCAAGAAAAAAGCCCGCGCCTTGCGGCGCGGGCTCGAATCTGAGCGGTCGGGAGATCTTACTCCTCCGACTTCTTTCCTTTCTTGGGCGTTTCCTCGCGGGCCTTGAGGGCCGCGCCGAGAATGTCGCCAAGCGAAGCGCCGGAGTCGGCAGAGCCGTACTGCGCGATCGCCTCCTTCTCCTCGGCGACTTCGAGCGCCTTGATGGACACGGAGACCTTGCGCGCCTTGCGGTCGAACAGCGTCACGCGGGCGTCGACCTTCTCGCCGACGGCGAACCGTTCGGGGCGCTGGTCGGCGCGATCGCGAGCCAGTTCGCTGCGCTTGATGAAGGTGGTGAGGTCGGTGCCGGAGATCTTGACGTCGATTCCGGATTCCTTGACCTCGATCACTTCGCAGGTGACGACGACGCCCTTCTTGAGCTCGCCGCCTTCTTCGGCGCTGACCGAAGCAAACGGATCGCCCGCAAGCTGCTTGACGCCAAGCGAAATGCGCTCCTTCTCGACGTCGACGTCGAGGACCTGGGCGTTGATCATGTCGCCCTTCTTGAATTCCTCGATCACCTGTTCGCCAGGACGGTTCCAGTCGAGGTCCGACAGATGGACCATGCCGTCCACATCGCCGTCGAGGCCGATGAAGAGACCGAATTCGGTCTTGTTCTTCACCTCGCCGGAGACGGACGAGCCGACCGGGTGCTTCTCGGCAAATGCCTCCCAGGGATTCTGCAGGCACTGCTTGAGGCCGAGCGAAATGCGGCGCTTGACCGGATCGACTTCGAGCACCTGAACGTCGACTTCCTGACTCGTCGAGACGATCTTGCCAGGATGAACGTTCTTCTTCGTCCAGCTCATTTCGGAGACGTGGACGAGGCCCTCGATGCCAGGCTCCAGTTCGACGAAAGCGCCGTAGTCGGTGATGTTGGTCACGCGGCCATGGAATCTGGCGCCGATCGGATACTTCGCCTCGATGCCCTGCCACGGATCCTCGAGGAGCTGCTTCATGCCGAGCGAGATGCGGTGCGTCTCGTGGTTGATCTTGATGATCTTGACCTTGACGGTCTGGCCGATCGTCAGCACCTCGGAGGGGTGATTGACGCGCCGCCAGGCGATGTCGGTGACATGCAGCAGGCCGTCGATGCCGCCGAGATCCACGAAGGCGCCGTAGTCGGTGATGTTCTTCACGACGCCGTCGATCACCTGTCCCTCTTCGAGGTTGGCGACGATCTCGTGACGCTGCTCGGCGCGGCTCTCCTCGAGCACGGTGCGACGCGAGACGACGATATTGCCGCGGCGGCGGTCCATCTTCAGGATATGGAACGGCTGCGGCACATTCATCAGCGGGCCGACGTCGCGGATCGGCCGGATATCGACCTGACTGCGCGGCAGGAAGGCCACGGCGCCGTCCAGATCGACGGTGAAGCCGCCCTTGACCTGATTGAAGATGACCCCGTCGACCTTTTCATTGGTCTCGAAGGCCTTTTCGAGCTTGACCCAGCTCTCCTCGCGGCGCGCCTTGTCGCGCGAGATGACGGCTTCGCCGAGCGCGTTCTCGACGCGCTCAAGATAAACTTCGACCTCCTCGCCCACTTGCGGGGCGGGGTCACGGCCATAGCCGGTGAATTCCTTGATCGGAACGCGGCCCTCGGTCTTCAGGCCGATATCGATGACGGCCACGTCTTTTTCGATGGCGACGACGCGCCCCTTGATAACGGAGCCTTCAAAGGCTTCGTTCTGGCCATAGCTCTCATCGAGCAGAGCGGCGAAGTCTTCGCGCGTCGGCGCGCGATCGGTAGTAGCGGTCATTTTTTCTCCTGGGAGCCCCCGAAGGGACGGCGCCGGCGAAAGGTTAGCGTTGCAGATCGGCTTTCGGCGATCGGACGTCCCCCGCGGCTAAAACGCGAGGCTGGACGAAAAGTTCGCGTGAGCGAACTGCCGGCGCGGCCCGAGGTCGAAAACCAAAGCGAATGCGCCGGCTTGATCTCCGGCGCGCGGCCTATCTATCAGCGGCGCGCCGCCGCCGCAAGCGCGTTCGCAAGAGAAGCGGCAAGGCTTGCTACAGCAAAGCCATGATATTGCACCGCAATATGTTAACAATATACTGTTTTTATATATTAAACCTAACAGAAAGCGTGCGCTCATTGGCGAAATTCTTGCTAGCAGAATCGCGGCCTCAAGCATAGGCTCATGTGCTGCTAAGCTTCGGCGCGACAGCTCGGCTCAAGCGTCAGGGAACCAATGAATGCCAGGTTCGTTTCCAGCGTCGGGGCGTCCGGTAGAGCTGGCGCTCGCAGCGGCGGCGTTCTCAGCGAAGCCGCGGCCAGCCAAAAACTTAGCGAGCGCAGCAAAACTTCGCTCGAGTCGCTTAGGCGGCGAGAGCGTCGACTTCCCGTCGTTGCGATAGGGATATAGAGGAGAAAGAAATGAAGCCTAATATTGTTTCAGGTTCGGCTCTTGCCGCCGCCGCCGTCGCCCTTGCTCTGAGCGGCGCGTCGGTTGCGCCGGCTCATGCGCATTCAGCGAAGTCGACCCACGCCAAGACGCATTGCGGCGCAAAGGGCACCTGCCGCGGCATGGCGAAGTGCCACCACAAGGCCCAGTGTCACCACCACAAGGGCCACTGCAACATGAAGAGCCGCTGCCACACCAAGTAAGCGGGTTGCGCGGGGGCGGCTTTGAGGCCGTCCCCGCCACGCTGCGAGGCTCCGGCATGAACGGCGATGCCTGAGAGGGGAATGCAATATGGAAAAGCCCGCGCCGCTCGGCTACGGCTTGGGACTGCGGCCCGTCTATTACGACGAGATTATCTCGTCGCGCCCGCCGATCGACTGGTTCGAAATCATTTCCGAAAATTACATGCTCGCCGGCGGCCGGCCAATGGCGATGCTGGACCGGATACGCGCCGATTATCCCGTCGTGATGCATGGCGTATCCATGTCGCTCGCCTCCACCGATCCGCTCAACTTCGACTATTTGCGGCAGCTGAAGGCGTTGGCCGAGCGTGTTCAGCCGGCCTGGATTTCGGATCACGTCGCCTGGACCGGGGTTCACGGCGTCACGCTTCATGATCTGCTGCCGATCCCCTACACGCGCGAGTCGCTGGCGCATATCGTCGAGCGCATTCAGAGGGTGCAGGATTTCCTCAAGCGCCAGCTCGTCGTCGAAAACGCTTCTACGTATGTTTCCTTTGTCGATTCGGAGATGAGCGAACACGAGTTCGTTCGCGAGATGGCCGAGCGCGCGGACTGCCTGTTGCTGCTTGACGTCAACAATGTTTTCGTTTCGAGCTTCAACCATGGTTTCGATCCGATCGCCTTCATCGACGGCGTTCCGGCCGAGCGCGTCGTTCAGTTCCACATGGCGGGGCATACCAATAACGAGACGCATCGCGTGGACACGCATGACCAGCCGGTCTGCGCGGAAGTCTGGGAGCTTTACGAACACGCGCGCCGGCGCTGCGGCGACGTCTCTGCGATGATCGAGCGCGACGACAACTACCCGCCGCTTTCGGAACTGCTCGACGAACTCCAGCACATGCGCGACATCGACGCCCGCATCTCAAAAGAACAGGCGCTCACCGCCGCATGAAGCTCGCCGATTTCCAATCCCTGTTTCAGGCGCGCGTGCTGGCCGGTGCTGGAGAGGCCGACAAGCCTCTCCTGGACAAGCTTCAGTCGTCGCCGCGCGGAGCGGCGCCGCAGACGCTGCTCGGCGTCTATCAGATCGGCTATCGCATACGGCTCGCTGATTTCGTTTCAGAGGATCACCCTGGCCTGCGGGCGATTCTCGGAGACGAGACATTCGACGCGCTGGTCGACGATTACATCGACGAGCGTCCGTCGCACGATCCAAACGCCCGCTGGTTTACGACCGGACTGCCCGATTTCATGCGCGAAAGCGCCAGGTGGCGAGATCATGCCGCGGCCATATCGATGGCGCTGTTCGAGCGCGCGATGGTCGACGCCTTCGACTCCCGCGACGAAACGCCGTTGCCAGTGCAGGCGCTGGCTGAATTTCCGCCCGAGGATTGGCCGCGTCTCGCCTTCGTTTTCGATCCCAGCCTGACGCTGCTCGAACTCACGGCGGGGACAGTCGAGGCCTATGACGCCGCGGTCGGCGATGAGGCGCCGGCGCAAGTCGATAAAGCCGCGTCGGGCGATCGGCTCGAATATGCGGCCGTGTGGCGGGTTGACCACGAATCCGCCTATCGCCAGCTCGAGCCCGACGAATATGTCGCGCTCAACGAAGCGCGCGCCGGACAAGCCTTCGGCGACATCTGTCAGATGGCGGCGTTCCAGCAGTCGGGCGACATTGCGCCAGAGCGGCTGGCGCAATGTCTCTCAAGCTGGTTCGAGGACGGCATGATCATTGGCGTGCGTGTCCAGAGCGACGATCAGTCTTCGAACACGCCTTCAAGCGCGTAGTGCTGCACGCTCTTGCGGTTGGCGATGAGTTCGTCGGCCGTCGGCTCGCCCTTCATGGCGCGGGAGATCGCGAGCTTCGTCGCTTCGTAATTGGTGCGATAGAGATCTTTTTTGTCGAGCTCCGTATGCGTCGCGCAACGGGGATCGAGCCAGACCATGATGATCATGCAGAGCTCGTTGAGCTGATCCTTCGGGAGAATCCCCTCAGCGACGCAGTCGACGATGGCGTCGCCGGTCGCCGCCTGCACGACGCCGCCGAGAAGCTCGACATAGTCTTCCGATTTGACCGTCATCTTGGTGGTCATCATCGTCGCCGGTCGCACCTGCTGATTGAGGTCGCGGATGACGAACATGCGCGGATGGCCGGCGACCTGACCCGCCATGCTGGCGAAGGCGTGCCCCACCGGGCCCTTGACGTTGCCGATCATCACTTCCGGCATCGCGTCGGTATATTGTCCGTCCGCGGCCAGAACCGTCGCTTCGCCCGTCGCCAGCCAGATATGCTCGGTCATCGTCGTTCCTCGTTGCGTTGAGTGAGCGCTCGATAGCATCGCGCCCGGTTATTTGGAAGACGACGGGGCCTCTGGCGTTTCGGCTAATTCCGAGCGATCTAATCCGCTCTGCACAAGGTCGTCGCGCGCTTGCCGATCCTATTTGTGAGCGCATCCTTGTCGCGCTCGAGAATGTCAAGCAGTCCGCGCTTGATGCGCGCGACCAGCGCTGGCCCTTCATAGACAAGCGCGGAATAAAGCTGCACCAGCGTCGCGCCCGCTTCGATCTTGGCGAGCGCAGCTTCCGCGCTGTCGACGCCGCCGACGCCGATCAGCGGGAATTGTCCTTCAACGCGCAAAAATGTCTGCGCGAGCATGCGCGTCGAGAGATCGAACAGCGGCGCGCCGGAGAGGCCGCCGCTCTCCTTCGCAAAAAGCGAGCGCAGCGTCGTCGGGCGCGAAATCGTCGTGTTCGACACGATCATGCCGTCGATGCGCCGATCGCGCGCCACGCGCACGATCCCGTCGAGCTGCGCGAGCGAGAGATCCGGCGCGATTTTAAGGAGCAGGGGACGACGCATGCGCGCGCCGTCACGCGCATCGATGACCCGCGCGAGAAGTTCGGAGAGCGCTTCGGGCTCCTGCAGGTCGCGCAGGCCCGGCGTGTTCGGCGAACTGACGTTGATGGTAAAGTAGCTCGCGACCTCGGCGAAGGCGCGAACGCCCGCGACATAGTCCGCGACGCGGTCTGCCGCGTCCTTGTTGGCCCCGATATTGACGCCGACGACGCCTCGCGGATCGCGCTTGGACAGACGCGCCAGCGCGGGCGCATGGCCGTCATTGTTGAAGCCGTAACGATTGATGACGGCGTGGTCTTCGACGAGACGGAAGGCGCGCGGCCGCGCATTGCCGGGCTGCGCGCGCGGCGTCAGCGTCCCGACTTCCACGAAGCCGAAGCCAAAACCGAGCATCGCATCAGGGACTTCCGCATTCTTGTCGAAGCCTGCGGCAAGGCCGATCGGATTAGGAAAGTCGATGCCGAAGGCCGAAACGGCGAGACGCGCGTCGTCCGGCTTCGGCGCGCGGGCAGGCAGCAGTTTCAGCGCCGCGATCGTCGCGCGATGGGCCGTTTCGGCCTCGAGCAGGCGCAAGAGCGGCGATGCGATCGCGAACGCGTCCGTCATTTGCGGAGGCTGGAAAAATCATGTCGACCGTCCGCGCCGAGACGCAGCGGTTCGACGCGCGCCACCGCGTCGAAAGAAAGCGGCGCGTAAAGATGCGGGAAGAGCGCGCCGCCGCGCGAAACCTCCCATCTGAGCGCGTCGCCGAGCGCGGCGGAGTCCACGCAGACGAGCAGCAGGTCGGTTTGACCGGCGAAATATTTCACGGCCGTTTCCTCAACCTGATCCGCAGCCGAAAAATGGATGAAGCCGTCAGCGAGATCGACCGCTGCGCCGGCAAAAACTCCCGCCGCCTCAGCCGCGCGCCAATCAGATTGCGAAACGATCTTGTAGATAGGCGTCAAGAGCCGGCCAGCCTTCCGTTTCGGGCCGCCGTCATTCGGCGGCGCGCACAGGCCGTTGCGCGGCGGCCGCAAGCGCCGCGCGACGCGGCAGACGTGCGATCATGCCGATGAGCGCGCGATCGGAGAGCGCCACCAGCCGTTCGCCGCGATTGAGCCAGGCGATCGCGTCCTCGACGCTCTCCGCGTCGGCGATCTTGGCTTCGGCCAGCGCGCGGTCGGCGCTGATCTGGCCCCGCTGCCTGGAACGGCGCGTCGGGAGCCAGTTTTCATGCAGCGCGCGCAATTCGGGATCTGCGTGAATGGCGAGCAGTCCGTTGACGTCGTCTTCGTCCGCGCGCGCCAGCGCCTTGGAGAGCGCCTTGCCGCGCTTGGCGATCGGCGGCGTCGTCGTTTCTTCGGGGGTCGTCAGCACCCCCGCGCGGCGAAACACCAGGCCGAGCCAACGCTGGCTGGTCGCCCAGGAGATGAAGATCGCGAGCACGAGGCCGGCGATCGTCGGCGACATCCAGGCGACGAGCGAAGGTGAAATCAACATGCCGGCGATGAGGCTCAAGAGGCCCAGCGCCACATGCCAGACATGGCGACGGACGATGTCGGTGAACGGCACCGAGCCGTCGTCCCGCCGCTGGGGATCCCAACCGGTGTCGAAGCCGAAGACGATATGCAGCACGTGGCCGGTCTGGATCAGCATCATGATCGGCGCGAGCAGCGCCGACAGCACGACTTCGAAAAGCGTCGAGATCAGCAGCATGATCACGCCGCCCGAGCCTTTGCGCGTCTCGGGCTCGTTGATGGCGACTATCAGGCCGAACAGCTTGGGGGCGAGCAGAATGCCCATCGTCAGTCCGAACAGTTCGAGCGAGCGCTCGGCGTCGAACCGAGGGAAGGTGGGGAAGAGGGCGAACTCGCCGGTAAAATACTCCGGCCGGAAATAGCTCGCCTGAAAGACGATCACGATGCCGATCAGGAGTTGCAGCAGCCACAGCGGCGAGGTCAGATAGCCGAAAATGCCGGTGAGGAAATGCTGCCGCGACGCCCAGTGCAGGCCTTTGCCCAGCAGGACCCGCGAATGCTGGAGATTGCCCTGGCACCAGCGACGGTCGCGGATCGACAGGTCGATCAGCGAGGGCGGGCTTTCCTCATAGGAGCCGCCGAGCGTCGGCATCATGTAAACGGCGTAGCCGGCGCGGCGGATGAGCGCCGCCTCGACGAAATCATGGCTGAGGATATGGCCGCCCCAGGGGGGCCGGCCGCGCAGGTCGGGCAGGCCGCAGTGCTTCGCGAAAGCTTCCGTGCGGATGATCGCGTTATGCCCCCAGTAATTGCCGTCGCGGCCCATCCAGGCCGATAGCCCCATCGCGATGACCGGGCCGTAGATGCGCGCGGCGAATTGCTGGACGCGCGCGAAGAGCGTGTTGCGATTGATGATGAGCGGCAGCGTCTGGATGATGCCGCTGTCGGGATCGGCCTCCATGGCGGCGGCGAGCTGCACGATGGTCGGGCCGCTCATCAGGCTGTCCGCGTCGAGCACCACCATGTGCTTGTAGGCGCCGCCCCAGCGCGAGACGAAATCCTCGATATTGCCGGCCTTGCGCCCGGTGTTCTTTTCGCGGCGGCGGTAGAAGATGCGCGCCTGCGGGCCGAGCCGGCGGCGGATGCCGATGAAGGCGCGCTCTTCGGCGACCCAGATATCGGGATTGGTCGTGTCGGAGAGAAAAAACCAGTCGAAATGCGCGCCCAGGCCGGTCGCCTGCACGTCTTCGTAGATGGTCTGCAAGGCGGCGAAGACGCGGCTCGGGGCCTCGTTATAGATCGGCATCACGACGGCCGTCGTCTCGGCGAGCGCCGACGGCAGGGGCGGGCGCCGACGGTGACGCATCAGCAAGGCGAAGCCAACGACGCAGCTTGCGAAGGATAACGCGATCCAGGAGAAGTTGAGGACGAACAGCCCCAGCAGCGCCCACTTCAACGTCGTCACCCCGCCGACGTCGATGACCTTGTACATTTCGTGAGCGCCGTAGGCGGTCAGCGCAAATCCGCCGCCGAACGTGACAAGCCGGGCCAGCCACGGCGTGCGCCACAGCCAGGGCGCTTCGGCTTTGCGGCGCTGCCTTTTGTCGAATTTGAACAGGTTTTGCGCCGGCATCGAAAGCCGGTTCTCGATCGGCGTAGGCGGCGCGGCGGCCGGATCGGCGTGCGTAGTCCGCCACTCGTTTGCCTGCGGCGGTTCGTCTGAGGCGGCGAAGTTCACGACGTCCATCTGTAGAGCCAGGTCTCGCTGATTGGGCGCTCGTCCGACTGAAGAACGAGCCGAAGCTCGCAATAATTTTCGCCGGCGGGGTCGACGTCGAAGGCGACGCGGCAGGACTTCGCCGATGGATTTAGATAGGTCCGAATATTGGTCGCCAATCCCGGGGATGTCGTCAACGCCGCTTTCAGCTGCGCCGTGCGTTGCGGATCGGCGAACACGTCGCCGGAAAAGACGACAATAAAACGGCGGAGCTTGCCGCCCGGCGCGCGGCCCGAGCGCGCGCTCCTGGCGATCGCCAGCGGCGGCCGCGTGGGCGGCTCCCAGCACCAGAACTGCCGGTAGGCGAAAGCCGTCTCCTTGCCGGCGGCGAGAGCCGTCTTGGGCCGCCAATAGGCGACGATATTGGCGTTGACTTCGGACTCCGAGGGAATCTCGACGAGCTGCAGGGCGCCTTCGCCCCATTCGCCGAGCGGTTCGATCCACAGCGACGGGCGACGCTCCCAATGCTGCTGGTCATCCTCATAATCGTCGATGTCGCGCTGTCGCATCAGCGCGCCGAAGCCTTGCGGCTTGTCGTCGACGAAGGAGGAAAACTGCAGGATTTCGCGGTTCGACACAGGCCGCCAGAGCCATTCGCCCTGGCCTGTGAGCATCTGAATGCCGTTGATATCGGCGACCATCGGCCGGTAATCGTCGGATTTGGGGCGATCGAGCGGCGTAAAGAATGAGGTCGCCGCGAAGCTCGCGAGCCCGAAATGATCGACCGCGGTGCGCGGATAGAGCGTCAGTTCGGTGTCGATCAGGGTCGCTTCGCCCGGCCGCAACGTAAAGCGATAGACGCCGGCGACGCTCGGCGAGTCGAGCAGCGCATGGATGACGAGCGCCTGGTCGCCAAGCGCCGGCTTTTCGATCCAGAAGCTGCGGAAGGCGGGAAATTCCTCTCCGCGCGGATCGGCGGTGCGAATTGAAAGCCCCCGCGCCGTAACGCCGAGATTCTGTCCCTTGGCGACGGCGCGATAGAAGCTGGCGCCCTGGAATATGGCGAGTTCCGCCTCCGCGCCGCCATTTTGGGCGTGAAGGACCCGAAAGCCCGAAAAGCTGAGGTCGGGAAGCGCCTCGGGGATATTCAGCGCGCCATAGTCAAAGCGGCTCGACTCGTAAGGCAGCCGCGCGGCGGCTCCGTTGTCAACGAGATAGATGTCGACTGCCGCCGCAAAAATATGGCCGCGGTGAAGCGGCTCGATGCAGAAACCCGTATTGTCATGGCGCCAAATCGCGGCGTCCGGCTTCGTCTTGATCCCTACGAATTGTTCGTAGGAGAGATTGGCGAAGGGCTCGGGCAGGTCGGTCCGCGGCGGGGTATACGGCTTCGTGGCTAGCGCGCGGGCGAGTTCGACGACCATGTCGCGCGAGAATGGCGCAGCCTTTTGAATCGTCGAGGGCGCCTGGCCAGCGGCTCCCGCATTTGACGGCGGGACGAACCCCGCCGCGATTGCGCCCAAGCCCACTTTCAACACATCTCGACGTTCAAACATGAGCTACCAAGGAGGCCGATCCGCGCGGCCCAGAATGGGCGATTCAGCGTTTTTACGCCGCTGGGCGGGCGACAGCCCCTCTATACAAGAAAGCTAGGGAGACAAAATGGTTTTCTTGGCGGTTTTTGAGGGCTGCGCGAGAAAGCCGCGGCCGCTTGCGCTCCGCCGCGCGAATCTGCCAGAACCGCGGCCTGAGCGGGCTCCTTCGCCAGCTCGTTGCGCAACGACTAGCCTCTGGGCGCCTGATGCCGACAGAAAGAAGCGCGCTCGCGATCGTCCTTGCCGCCGGTGAAGGCACAAGGATGAAATCCGACCGACCGAAGGCGCTGCACGAAGTCGCCGGTCGCTCGATGCTTGGCAATGTGCTGTCGAGCGCCATGGCGGCGGGCGTCGGCCGCGTCGCCGTCATCGTCGGGCCGGACCGCGACGACGTCGGCGCGGAGGCGCGCCGCTTTGTCCCTGAGGCGGAAATCTTCGTGCAGAGCGAAAGGCGCGGCACGGCGCATGCCGTTCTCGTCGCCCGCCACGCCATCGCCAAAAGCGGCGACGACCTCCTTGTGCTCTTCGCCGATACGCCGCTCGTGACCGCGCCGACGATCGGCGCGCTGCGGGCCGCGCTGGCGGGGGGCGCAGCCGTCGCCGTGCTGGGTTTTGAAGCCGCCGACCCCTTAGGCTATGGGCGGCTGTTGCGCGACGCCGCGGGGCGCCTCGTGGCGATCCGCGAGGAAAAGGACGCAAGCGCGGAAGAGCGCGCCGTCAGGCTCTGCAATGGCGGTCTGATGGCGATCGACGGCGCTTGCGCGCTGCGTCTCCTCGAAAAGATCGACGACAAGAACGCCAAGGGCGAATTCTATCTCACCGACGTGGTGGAGCTCGCGCGCGCCGACGGACGCGAAACCGCGGTCGTCGTCGCCGACGAAACCGAAGTGCTCGGCGTCAACGATCGCATTCAGCTTGCGCAGGCGGAGGCCGTCGCGCAGGCGCGTCTTCGCCGCGCCGCCATGGCGAAAGGCGCGACGATGATCGCGCCGGAAACGGTTTTTCTTGCGGCGGTCACCGTGATCGGCCGCGATGTCGTGATCGAGCCGCATGTCGTCATCGGGCCGGGCGTCGAGATCGGCGACGGCGCCATGATCCACGCTTTCTCGCATCTCGAAGGCGCGCTGATCGGCGAAGGCGCGACGGTCGGCCCCTTTGCCCGACTGCGTCCGGGCGCGGCCTTGGCGGAAAAAGCCAAGGTGGGGAATTTCGTCGAGATCAAGAACGCCAATGTCGCGCGAGGCGCCAAGGTCAATCACCTGACCTACATCGGCGACGCCGATATCGGCGCGAACGCCAACATCGGCGCAGGAACCATCACTTGCAATTACGACGGCTTTCTCAAATATCGCACCACGATTGGCGACAACGCCTTTATCGGCTCCAATTCATCCCTTGTCGCGCCGGTGACGATCGGGCAGGGCGCCTATGTCGGCTCTGGCTCAGTCATCACCAAAGATGTCGCGCCGGACGCGCTCGCAGTGGCCCGCGGGCGGCAGATGGAGAAGGCGGGATGGGCGGTCTCCTTTCGGGCGGCGCAGGCGCAGAAGAAGGGGAAGCGGGAATAGGCCGGACTTTCGTTCCCGCCCATGCTAAAGTGCCCGAGATGATCAGGCTTTCCCTAGAGACCGAGGAGTTGGCCGAGCGCCTCGCCGCGGCGCGGCGGGTTTCCGTCGATGAGGCCGTCCGTCAAGCGTTGGAAGAGTCCGCGCGGGCGGAGGGCGCGTCGTCGGCGCAGCGTTCCGAGCGCGCCCTTAGCGAAGCCGAGATCGCCGCGAAAAAAGCGCGCATCGATCAACTCGTCGCGGAAATCGCGGCGTTGCCGATCCTCGATCCGCGTTCTCCACAGGAGATCATGGACGACATCAACGAGCTATGATCGTCGTCGATAGCTCCGCGTTAATCGCGATCGTGCTGAACGAGCCGGAGCGGGAATCGTTCGAGTCGATCATCATCGTCGAGCGCGCCTTCATGTCGGCCGTGAATGTGCATGAGTCCGCCTGCGTCTTACGCGCGCGCCTAGGCGAGGATGGCGTTGCGCTCATGTGGCGGCTCATAGCGGAATGCGACATTGAGATCGCGGCTTTCGACATCGCGCAGGCGCATGCCGCGATCGCCGCCTATGGGCGCTACTGCAAGGGCGTGAACCCAAGGGCGCGCCTCAATCTCGCCGATTGCGCCGCCTATGCGCTCGCCAAGACCTTCGATTGGCCGCTGCTGTTCAAAGGCTCGGACTTTTCAGCGACCGACATACGCGCCTGTCGTTCATGAAGTTTCTGGGGCGCGAACAAGCGGCAATCGCCGTTAACCCTTATTCTCCTCTCCTTCCGAGCCAATCCGCTTTGGCGGCGCTCTTGCTATAAATCGCTTTGGAGGGCGTCATGTGCGGCATTGTGGGAATTATTGGAACAGGTCCGGTCGCCGGGAAAATCGTCGAATCGCTCAAGCGCCTCGAATATCGCGGCTATGATTCCGCCGGAATCGCCACTCTGGAGAACGGTAGGCTCACCCGCGTGCGGGCGAGCGGCAAGCTCAAGAATCTGGAAGAAAAACTCGCAAGCGCGCCGCTTTCCGGCGCGGTCGGGATCGGCCACACGCGTTGGGCGACCCACGGCAGGCCCACCGAAAACAACGCCCATCCGCACGCCAATGACCGCGTCGCGGTGGTTCATAATGGCATCATCGAGAACTTCCGCGAGCTGCGCGCCGAACTGACCGCGAAAGGCCACATCTTCTCGACCGAGACCGATTCCGAGGCTGTCGCCCATCTCGTGGCCGAGGAGCTGCGCAACGGCGCGACGCCGGAGGCGGCCGTAGCGGCGGCGTTGAAGCGGCTCAAGGGAGCTTTCGCGCTCGCCTTTCTCTTCGAGGGCGAAGACGATCTTCTGATCGGCGCGCGGCGCGGGTCGCCGCTCGCCGTCGGCTGGAGCGACGAAGGCGCCTATCTCGGCTCCGACGCCCTGGCGCTCGCGCCCTTCGCGACGTCCATCGCCTATCTCGACGAGGGCGACTGGGTGACGCTCACGCGCGAAGGCGCGCGCTTCCACGACGCCAATGACAATCTCGTCGAGCGGCGCTTCCAGCCGTTGCTCGGCGGATCCTTGCTGGTCGACAAGGGCAACTACCCCCATTTCATGGCCAAGGAGATTCACGAGCAGCCGGAGGTCGTCGGCCGAACGCTCGCGCATTATCTCGATCTCGCCGAGGGCGTCGTGCGTCTGCCGTTCGAGCTCAAATTCGACCCGCGGGCCCTCTCGCGCGTGACGATTTCGGCCTGCGGCACGGCCTATTACGCCGGCCTCGTGGCGCGCTACTGGCTGGAGCGCTTCGCCCGCCTTTCGGTCGACATCGATATCGCGTCGGAGTTTCGATACCGCGAGGCGCCGCTGCCCGAGAACGGACTGACCATTCTCGTCTCGCAGTCCGGCGAAACCGCCGATACGCTCGCGGCGCTGCGCTACGCCCGCGAGCAGGGCCAGCACGTCCTTTCGATCGTCAACGTCGAAACCTCGACGATCGCTCGCGAGAGCGACACTGTCGCGCAGACTTTGGCGGGCCCGGAGATCGGCGTCGCCTCGACGAAAGCCTTCACCTGTCAGCTGGCGGTGTTCGCCTGTCTTGCGCTGGCCCTCGGACGTGCCCGCGGCGTGCTGAGCAAGGAACGCGAACGCGAACTCGTCGCCGAACTCGTCGCCGCGCCGGGGCAGATGGCGCAGACGCTTGCGCGCGAGGCGCAGATCGAACCCGTGGCGCGCGACGTGGCGCGGGCGTCGAGCGTGCTCTATCTCGGCCGCGGACCGGCTTTTCCGCTGGCGCTGGAAGGCGCGCTGAAGCTCAAAGAACTCTCTTACATTCACGCGGAGGGCTATGCGGCCGGCGAACTGAAGCATGGGCCGATCGCGCTCATAGACTACGCTATGCCGGTGGTCGTCCTCGCGCCGCCCGACGCCAGCCTTGCGAAGACCGTCTCTAATCTCCAGGAAGTCGCCGCGCGCGGCGGCCATCTGATTCTTATCGGCTCGCCGCACGCGCGGGACGCCGCGGCCGCCGAGCTCGCCGGCTTCATCGAGATGCCGGAAAGCGTCGCGGGCCCGTTCGCGGTCATTGTCTACGCCGTTCCCGCGCAGCTTCTCGCCTATCATGTGGCGACTTTCATGGGCAAAGATGTCGATCAGCCGCGAAATCTCGCAAAAAGCGTGACCGTGGAGTAGGGCGTTCAGCCCTTCTGGATGATGTCGACGGCGCTCAGCGCCTCGACGATGGCGCTCTCGACCGCAGGCATGCCCTGTCCGTCGGAATGGGCGAGCAGCACATTGCCGAAGCGCTTGGGCAGTGTGCGCATGGTCGCGACGATCCCCTGCGCGGCGATGGGGTGGTGATGCCCCAGCGCGTCAGCCGCACCTCCGCGAGCCGCGCCCCGCCGAAGGCCTCCGGCATGAAACGCCGCAATTCCTCGACGATCGGCGCGGCGAAGCCGGCGCGATCGCCCGCGAGCAGGCGCGCGCGGCCCGCACGAGGATCGCCAAAGGGCGCGTAGACCGTCAGAACGCTGTGATCCCCCGGTCGCTCGCCGGCCGGCAGGACCGCCGTGGCGCTGATCGCGTCGCTGAAGCTCTGCGCGCCAAGCGCCCAGCTGTCGTAGGGCAGGTCCGGCGCCGGGCCCTCGAAACAGCAGTTGGCGACGAGATAGCTCCCCTGCCGGAGCTGCGTCATCCGCGCCGTCACGGTAGGATCTACTCCGCGAAGAATACGGCCAGCGAAAAAGTAAGGCGCCGCGACGACGGCCCAGCGCGCCTCGAGACAGCGGGGCTCGTCCGGGCGCTGCGGGTCGAACCAGCCTATCCGGGCATAACCGCCTTCGGCCGGCTCGACGGCGTAAACCGCGGCGCCCGGGAGGATCCGCCCTTCGCCTGCACGTGATACGCGCGCCGCCATGGCGCGGACGATGGCCGCGTTGCCGCCCGGAAAGGCGTAGATCGGCGCGTTGATCTCCGACAGGAAATTGACGCCCGCATAAGCGGAGATCTCCGCCGCGGGCGCGCCGAGCGCAGAGAGGCAGTAGGCGTCGAGCAGGCGAAAGAACTCGGCGTCGATCTGCTCGCGCGCGAGGAAATCGAGGAGCGACAGCCGGTCCAGGGCAAGCGCCGGCTCGGATGTTTTGCGATCGGAATCTTGGGGAAGTCCGGGCTCGCGCTGAGCCGGCGCAAGAGCGCCTTCAGCCGCTCGTGTGCGGCGCGCCATTCCCCGTCCCGCGGATCGCCTGCGCCGGCCGCGCCTGTCAGCGCCCGATCGACCGGAGCGTTGACGGGGCGGGGGACGAGGCTGAGCGACTCGTAAAACTGGCCGAAGCGACCATCAGTTTCAGCGATATAGGCGGAGCCGAGGGCATAATCGACATCGCGCCAGCGCCCGGATTTGGCGACGCCGCCGGGCTCCGACTCGCGCTCCAGCACGAGCAGGTCGTGGTCCTTGAGTTGCGCCGCGACGGCGAGTCCCGCTATTCCGGCGCCGATGACGGCGACGTCGACGCGTCGCTCTGGCGGGGGCGGCGCCGCGCGCCAGAGGCCGTCGCGGACCGCGTGCATCGGGGCGAAACTGTCGCCTGTCCATTCGCCCAGCAGGTAGCGGAGCTCTTGCGCCGCTCCCGTCTCGGGCAGGACGAACTGCGTTCCCAGAGCGGCGAGGCCGGCGATCGCCTCGCGACGAGTCAGCATGGCCGATTGCGGGGGCGGAGCGCCCGATAATCCCTTCCGTCCCGCCAGGGTTGAGCGCCGCCATTGACATGAGGCAGGCTGAACTGGTCTATGCGGGCGACGCCGCGCCCGGCGCGAAGCGCTCGATAGGCGCATCCTGTCTCGGGGATACCTCGCGCTTTTTCGAGATCATGTTCTAGACCTGAAAGGACGCGCCGACACTTGCTCGCCTCGATCCCTCCCGTATATGTCGCGCCCTTCGAACGAGCTTGGCGCAATCGGGAACTCATCCGCGCTGTGGTGCGGCGCGAGTTCATTTCCAGGTTTCGCGGCTCGGCGCTCGGACCGCTCTGGGCGGTGCTTTCGCCACTCTTCATGCTGCTCACCTACACAGCACTGTTCTCCATTACCGTGCCGCAGCTTTCAGCAGGCCAGACGGTCACGGACTATGCGAGTTCAATATTCGCGGGGCTTATCGTCTTCAATCTGTTCAGCGAACTCGCCTATCGCGCGCCGATGCTTCTGCACGAGCATGTCAACTTCGTGAAAAAGTCGATTTTTCCGAGCGAGACGATCGCCTGGACGGCCACGATCCGCGCGTTCACATATGGCGGGGTGGCATTTGGCGTATACGTCGCCTTCCGATTGCTGACCGCGGGAGCGCTTCCTCTCACAGTCTTGCTGACTCCGTTTCTTGCCGCGCCTTTCTTCCTCTTCGTCCTGGGGGTCGTCTGGTTCTTGATGGCGCTTGGCGCCTTCACGCGCGACGTCGCGCATATCATGGCGTCGGTCGTGCCGATGCTCATGTTCGCCACGCCGATTTTTTACCGGATTGAACAAATCGCTGAGATATCAAGATCGGCCGCTTTCTGGTTGCAATTTAATATCGTCGGCGACTATATCGAGATGCTGCGCAGTCTTGCGCTTGATGGAACGGTTCCAAACGTCTTCGGCTATCTCGCGCTTGTCGCGGTCTCCTATGCCGTGTTCCTTGGCGGCTATCAGTTCTTCATGCGTTACAAATCGGTCATCGTCGATGTCATCTGAGCCCTCAATCCGCTGCGCGGGCGTCGGCAAGGCGTTTCAGCTTTATGCGCATCAGAATGATCAGCTGAAGCAGATCCTGTTCGGCCTGTGGAAGAAGTTCTACAGGGACAAATGGGTGCTCCACGACGTCAGTTTCACGGTAGAGAAGGGTGAGCGCGTCGGAATCGTCGGGCGCAACGGCGCCGGCAAGACGACGCTGTTGCAGATTTTATGCGGCATCACCCAGCCGACCAAAGGCGACTTCAGGGTCGCCGGCCGGATCGCGCCCATTTTGGCGCTCGGGTCGGGCTTCGACGGCCTGCTGACGGGACGAGAAAACGCCCGCATCGGCGCGGCGATTCTGGGGCTCTCGCGCAGGGAGGTTGACGCCTGCATTGATGACATCGCCGCCTTTGCCGATATCGGTCAGTTCTTTGAACAGCCGATGCGTACCTATTCGATGGGCATGATTGCGCGCGTCGCTTTCGCGATCTGCGCCCACTCCAAGGCGGACGTGCTCATCGTCGACGAAGCGCTATCGGTTGGCGACGAGATTTTTCAGCGAAAGTGCGAGAAATACATCGCGGAGTTCGCAAAGACCGGCACCATTCTGATGGTTTCGCACGACGTGAATTTTCTCGCTTCGCTTTGCAACCGGGTGCTCTGGCTCGAAGGCGGCGTCGTGCGCGAGATCGGCGATCCGGAGAGGGTGATCGCCGATTATCGTCGCGCGATGCTAGCCGAAGAGGGCCAGGCGAGCGGTGTCGCCTAGGCGTCCCGTGCGCTGGATGACGCGACCCGCACGCCGAACAGACGCCTGGGCTTAGGACTCCAGTTGAGCCGCGCGATAAGCCAAACAGATATGCCGACTTCCGCGAGCGCCAGCGCGGCAAGTAGCAAAATGAACAGTCCGTTCATGCGCAGTAGAGATTCAAGCGCGACAAGGAAGCCGATGTGAGCGACTGGAATCGCGATCGTGGAGAGGTTCCCCGCAGCGCCGTGCCGGCCCGTGATGTTCCCCGACGTTAGAACTAGCGCCATCGCGAGGAGCGTATGGGCGACGGCGAGCGATGGAACCCCGAAGCGCTTCGCTGCCTCGGCCGTCCACTCTCCTAGCTGGCGCGGATCGCGTTTCGCCGTGCCGTAGTTGGCGAGAAACTCGCCGGCGGACAATTCGTAGACGCCTCTCCAGCCACGCTCTGGCAGCGCAGTGCTGCCCTGCATGGGCAAGGCCATGGCGTATTCATCGAAATGGGCGATGCGCACGTCGCCTGTCGTCAATGAACGCGTCTGGATGCTGCCGTTGGAGAGCGCGACGATGACGCCCGACTCAACTCGCCGGAATTCGGCGCGCGCCGCCGTCACCGTTTCTTCCTGCATCTTTTCGATTGAAAGCTGGCGCACAAATAGATTCACCGCAAGGTCAGGCGTCTCCCAGCGCTCCATGTAGAGCGTCTTCACGCCATTATCGAACGTGTAGAAATGCGCGGCGTCAAGCATGCGATGGTTGAGCGAATTGCGCACGACGTTGAGGACGTCCTGCATGCCGCTCGAATAATAGGGCGCCGCGAAATTCGCGAGCAGATAGCCGATGACGACGACGCCGGCGGCCAGGACCAGCGCCGGGCGGCAGATCGCCCAGACGGAAAGCCGCAGCGCGTAGAGAACGGCGATCATGCCTTCGCTGGCCATGCGGCCGAACTCGAGCGCGGTGGCGACCCCGACTGCCATCGGCAGGGTCACATAAGCCACGGTCGGCGTCACACCGATCATCGCCGGGATGACGAGTCCGCCGCGTATGGCGGCGGGCGGCAGCTGGTAAAGCAGATAGGACAGGACGACGGGAATGGAGAGCGCGAACTGCACGACGAGCACGCCAAAGCCGATGCGCTTGAAGAGATAGAGGAACAGCAGGCGCGGCATGGCGGCGCGTCCGCGCTATCGCTCTAAGGCGTTTCGAATGGCGAAGGACCTTCGCGCCTCGAAACGCAAGAGAACGCGCCGCGACGCGCGAAGCGGAACGCCGCGGGTCACCGCTTGAACCTCGCCCAGGCGGCCTGCGAATATCGGGTCCACGCCTCGTCGAAGACGCCATTTTTTGGCAGCGTCGTCGCGCCCGCCCAATGCGCGAAATAGATCTCCTTGCCTTCGTAGTCGACCGGCTTGCCGTTCCTGAATTCTACCCCGGGCGCCTTGTAGAAGCTTTCGTGCGATGCGCCAGAGATCACATTCGGCAAGAGCTCGATTTTGACGCCGCGCCGGTGCGTGACGAAATTGACCAGGGGCTGGGCGAAGAGCTGGCCGCGTTTGCGCACGTCGTGGAAGATCGCCGCGTCGTCGCGGATCGTCTCGATGAAATCTGACAGTCTCAGATACTGGTTAGAGGTGACCCAGAAGCCATCATTGAAGAGAAGCGCCTCCTTCAAGAAGGGATAGCGGTCTCGCCTGTCGTTATACACATATTCGAAGCTCGGCGAGGCGACGATGAATTCGGTCTTGCCCTTCTCAAGCCGCCCGAACAGCGGGGTGAAGTCGCGAAACAGGATGACGTCGACGTCGACATAGGCGACCTCATCGAGCGGCAGGGCGAGCGCCTGCAGCTTCCTCAATCGCCGGCGATTGGTGTTGAAGATGCCGGGGTAGAGTTCATGCGAGAGCTTGTCAATTTCCGTCGGTTCTTCGCCGACATAGTGCGCGCCGTAAATCTCCGCCGCGCGGCGCGTCATGGCGACATTGTCGTCATAGGGAATGAGATAAAGCGGCAGCGAAGAATTGGTGTCTCGGTAGCTTTCGAGAAAAGGCAGCAGCCAGTCGATGATCTTGTCGTTGCCGACGATGGCGACGCCGTGGCGCTTCGTCGGCGCCGCGCTTGGCGCTGCGGCGCCCTCGGGCGATAAGACTGGATTCTGAAAGCGAAGCCTCATATAGGGGATGTATTTGAAAACGGCGGGCAAAAGCAAGGGGCGGCCCGGTTCGGGCGAGGATGGGTCGGAACGCCTCAATGTGAAACAGCAGCGAGTCGGCGCGCCCAAGAGGCCGAGCGCGCGATTTTCGTAAGATATTTGAGAATCAGCCACAATGTTGCAGAACGATGTCTGACGCCACGCGCCAAATTCCCTTATCCGCGACGCGCCAGGCGGGGGCCACTGGGACAAGCGCGCGTCCTTTCGCGGGCAAAACCGTGGCCGTCGTCCATGCCGCCTGGCACAGCTGCGGCAGCTATCAGGTGAACGTCAGTCAGATCGCCGCCTACAAGGCCTTGGGCGCGCGCGTCATATCCGTTGCGATGATGGACGATGTCGCGCCCCGGCCGCCACATGGATCGCGCTGGCCGGCCTATATCGACGCAACGCGCGACATCGGCGCCGATCGTCGCTTCTATTCTGGCGCCCCGTTTTCCGCCTTGGCCTCCCGACTTCTCGTCGATGGCTGGTGGCGCCTGATCCACGGCGATCAGGCGTCATGGCTTATTGAACTCGCCAAGCGCGCGCCCTTGCCCGAAGGTTTCGACAGCGAAACAGTCGACTTCGTTCACACCAACCATTATTTCACGTTGCCCTTCGTCGAGCGGTTGCAGCGCGGCCGCAAAGTTCCCGTCGTTCTGGAGACGCAGGACATTCAGGCGCGCCAATATATGCTGCGCAACCAAGGCGGCTTTTTCATTCCGCCCTACGCGACTTACGACAACATGCTCGATGTGGAGCTCTCATGGATGCGCCGCGCCGATCTCTGCGCGCATCTCAATGAGGAGGAGCATCGCGATTTTCAGAAGCTCCTGCCGCAGTCCCGTCACGCGCTCATCTATCCGGCGGTGCCGTCCGCGCCCCTGGCGCGCGGACGCGACGTCATCATCGTCGCGAGCGACAATTACGGCAATTACGTGAGCCTGCGCTGGTTCCTGCAGGAGGTCGTTCCGCTCGCGGGCGGCGCCCGAGTCGCGATCTATGGCAACATCGACGGCGGCGTGAAGAGGCGCGACCCTGCGCTCTATGAATCGCACCGCGACTTGTTCAAGGGCCGCGTCGACGACATCGGCGCGGTATACGCCAATGCGGGCTGCGTGCTGCTCCCGACGGTCGAAGGCCACGGCCTGTCGATCAAGGCCGTCGAAGCGCTCTCCTGCGGCGCGCCGCTCGTTGCGACGCCGCTTGCGTTCCGCGGCATGCAGGTTGATCCGTCCAAACTCGGAAATGTCGCGCTCGCCGAGGACGCCAGGCAATTCGCCGGCCTGTGGCGTGAGGCCCAGGCGCGGGCCGAAAGCGGAGATCACGCGGACCCGGCGCAAAGCGATACGCGGTGCCTGTATGAAGACGCGTTCAGTCCGCAGGCTTATGCGCGCGCCTTGGCGAGCGCCGCCTCAGAGCTCTGACAGACTATATGGCGATTGACGCGGCGAGCAGGATGAAAGCGGCGAGACCGAGGGCGGCGCGCAACAGATGGGAGTTTTCCCATTGGTCGCGCAACTGAATCCAATCGGCGTCGCCGAGCGTCGATGAGGATCCGCGAAACGCAAAGAACGTCGAAGCGGCGCCGGTCAGCTTCGCGTCCCGAAGCCAAAAGTTGTTCACGGCGTGGGTTCGCATCCAATAGACCGCATGCATTGCCAGCATGAGCAGGAGTGCCCCCGCGAGAAGCCAATTGGGCAGTCCGCGGTGGGGCGCAAGAAACAGGAGCGCCGCAAGCATTATGATCGCTGCAGGCTCCGCGACGCCGCCGATCGTAAAACCTGGGTGGTAGATCGGCTGCACAGCGAGATATTCTTCCTTTGAAAGTCTCATCTTTCCGGGGAATTCGAGCGCATGGGCCAGCGCGAGCGCGAAAGCAATCGCCACGAGCGTCAGGGTCGCCACTTGCGCTAACGCGAGCATGGATCGTTCCTCCTAATTCGATGTCATGCGCGCAAACGCGCCATTGTGAGAACAGTTCCGGGCTAAAGCGATTGTCCGAACAGTCGAACTCTGCTTAGGCTGCCGCTTGCGCCGGCTGGAGGATCGGGTTGAGCGTTGTATCAAGTGAGTGCTTGGCCTGCGGCCGGCGTCCGCTTCTTGGCCGGCGCGTGGCGCTCGTCCATCCGGCCTGGCACTCCTGCGGCACCTATCGCGTCGTACTTGGCCAAATCGCAGCCTATCGCGCGCTGGGCGCTGAAGTTTTTCCTGTCGCAATCAGTTCCGATCCGGGATTCGTTCCGGGAAGGAAATGGATGTGGAAATCCTTCAACGAGGCGACTCCTGAACTTGACGGCGGACCACGCTTTTACGGCGGCGCGCCGTTTTCCGCTGTGCTCTCGCCCCGTTTCCTTCGCGAGGTGCTGTGGCCCTACGTCCACGGCGATCAGGCCGTGGTGCGCCTCGGAATGGCGGAACGCACGCGGCTCTCGGCCGACCTCGAGACCGAAGCCTTCGATCTCGTTCACTGCAATCACTTTTTTCTGATGCCCGTCGCGCGTCGCCTCGCGCGCGGATCCGCTCCGATCATGCTCGACACGCATGATCTGCAGGCGCGCCAGTTCGCGCTGATTAACGAGACCATGCCGTGGCTCAAGCCGCGCGCGACGTATGAATCCATGCTCGCGCAAGAACTTGACGCGATGCGAGGTGCCGATCTTCTGCTGCACCTCAATGCGCAGGAAGCCGAAGACTTTCGCCTTCTTCTCCCTGAAAAGGCGCATGCGCTGCTTTATCCGGCGACGCCCGAGGCCCCTACCGGTCCCGGCGGTCCCGACATCATTCTTGTCGCGAGCAACAACACCGCCAATGTCGAAAGCGTCATCTGGTTTCTGCGCGAGGTTGCGCCTAAGGTTTCAGGCGTAACGGTGAAAATCGTCGGCAATGTCGACGCCGCCGTGCGCGCCAAGGCGCCTCAGCAATACGCCGCCTACAAGGACTGGTTCCTGGGCCGCGTTGAAGATCCCGGCGTCGTCTATGCGAACGCCAGCCTTGCGCTGCTTCCGACCATCAGCGGCACCGGACTTTCGATCAAGTCGGTTGAAGCGCTGTCGAGCGGTCTGCCGCTGATCGCGACGACGCAGGCGATGCGGGGAATGGACGAGGAAGCGTTGCGTCTGCCCGGCGTCGTCATCGCCGATTCGGCTGCGGAATTCGCGGATGCGCTGCGGCGAGCGGCCGCCGCCGCGCCCTTGGACGAATCCGCGCGCCGCGCGAGCCCGGCGCGCCGCTATTACGAGGCGCGCTTCTCGCTCGCCGCCTATAAGGCGAGCCTGAGCGTGCTGACCGCCGCGCTTATCAGCGCGCGTTCGGGCGAGTTCACTCGGTGAATTCAGAGCGTTGCGTGGAGGTGTGTCCGATCGGCAACGGCGCCGGAAAAACGCCCTGCCAACGCCTGCCGCTAATTACGTCTTAGGTTTGATGGTGATACTTTGCATTTGAAACTGCCGTTCGTCCCAAGCGGACGAGCTTATTGGAGGCGCTCGGATGACTTTCAGGAACTTTATTTTCGGCGCCTTTGCGTCAGTGCTGGCGGTGGGCGCCGCTTCGGCGGCTGACCTTCCGAGCTACAAGGCTCCGCCGCCTCCGCCGCCGCCGGCCTTCAGCTGGGAAGGGTTCCACATCGGAATCAGCGGCTCCTACGCCGGCGGCGTCTCCAGCCACTATTCGAGCATTTACACGCTCCGACCGGGCCCCTTCCTGGTGTTCCCGACAACGACGTCGATCGGCACGAGCGGATTTATGGTCGGCTACCAGAACGGCTATAACTGGGTGTTCGGCAACGGTCTCGTGGTCGGCTACGAAAGCGAGTTCAACTACGCCGACGTTCGCGCGACGAATTCCGGCGCGTTTCTCGCTGGCGTGGGCGCCAGCAGCCGCCTGCAATGGTTTGGCGCCGAGCGTCTGCGCTTTGGTTACGCTTTCGGCCGGTTCCTCCCCTACATCACCGGCGGTCTGGCTTATGGCAAGGTGCGGCCTTACGGCCAGCAATGGGCGAACGGATTTGTCTTCCCGTCCAGCCAGTCCGTGTGGCAGGCGGGCTTCGCCGTGGGCGCCGGCCTGGAATACGCCATCCTCGATAACTGGACCGTCAAGGCGGAATATCTCTTCACCCGCATGAAGGGCGCGTCCGGGGCGAGCATCGGCTTTCCCTTCGCCTACCGCATGATCCAGGGCAACTATCTCGATACGCACATCGCGCGCATCGGCGTCAATTATCAGGTCAAGAGCTTCGGCGCGCTGATCGGCATGGACAATCTGGGAATCTGATCGACCGTCCTCCCCGACGTCGACAAAGCCCGGCCTCGCGGCCGGGCTTTTTTGTTCCGGCTCCGATGCGATATTCTAGGGCATGATCCGCAATGCCCCGCTCGGTCACCCTTCGGCGCTGAGCCTCGCCCAACTCAGCGAGCGCTCCCGCGAAATATTCAGGCAGATCGTCGACAGCTACCTCACGTCCGGCGATCCGGTCGGTTCGCGCAATCTCGCCCGGCTGCTGCCCATGACGCTCTCGCCCGCGTCCGTGCGCAATGTGATGCAGGATCTGGAGGAGCTTGGCCTCATCTATGCGCCGCATACGAGCGCGGGACGGCTGCCGACCGAGCTCGGCCTGCGCTTTTTCGTCGACTCCATGCTCCAGATCGGTGATCTCGAGGAGAACGAGCGCGCGCGCATCGCCGCCGAAGTCGAAGCAGCTTCGAAAGACCATGATTTTCCCGGCGTTTTAGCCGAAGCGACGAGTCTCCTGTCAGGCTTGACCCGAGTCGCCGGCGTGGTCGTCGCGTCCAAGGACAACGTAAGGCTGAAGCAGATCGACTTCGTGCGGCTCGAGCCGGAGCGGGCTCTGGTGATTCTCGTCGCCGACGACGGATCGGTCGAAAATCGGGTGATTCCGGTCGCGCGCGATTTGCCGGCGTCGGCGCTGACCGAAGCCGCCAATTATCTGAATGCCCGAGTCTCCGGTCGGACCATCGCGGAAGCGCGCGAGAACATCGAAGCCTCGCGTCGAGCCGCGCAGAAGGAGCTCGACGAACTCGCCGCGCGAATCGTCGAAGCGGGGCTCGCGACCTGGGCGGGCGCGATGGGCGAATCGCGGCAGCTGATCGTCCGCGGCCAGGCGCATCTTCTCGAAGACCTGACCGCCGCCGCGGATCTGGAACGCGTGCGTCTGCTGTTCTCGGATCTCGAAACGAAGACGGACGTCATCGACCTGCTGGAGCGCGCGGAGCAGGGCGAAGGGGTCCGAATCTTCATCGGCTCGGAGAACAAGCTTTTCTCGCTCTCGGGCTCGTCGATGATCGCCGCGCCTCTGCGCGACAGCGAACGCCGGATCATCGGCGCGCTCGGGGTCATCGGCCCGACCCGCATCAACTATGCGCGTATCGTGCCGATGGTCGACTATACCGCAAAGGTGGTGGCGCGGGTCGTCGGCGGCTGAAGCGTCGAAGATATCGACGCCGCTTACGAGAAGTTTTGCGGATCGACGTCAACCTGCACGCGAACGCCGCCTCGCTCCTTGGGTCCGGCTGCGAGCAGGTCGCGTAGAAACGCCTGCATGTCGGCGCCGCGCGGTCCTTTGGCCAGCAATCGGAACCGGTAACGGCCGCGGATGAGCGCAATCGGCGCTTCCGCAGGACCAAGCAGCGCAATCTCATTTTCATCCGGCCAGGCGCCGGCGGCGGCGACTCTGTAGCGCGGCGATAGCGGCAGTTCATGCGCCGCGCGCGCGAGCGCGCGCGCATGCGCATCCGCCGCGGCGGCGTCCTTCGCGGAAACGATCAGCGCGGCGAGACGCCCGAAGGGCGGGAGCCCCGCGCGCTTGCGCACGGCGATCTCCTGCGCGTAGAACCTTTCCGCGTCTCCCGAGAGCAGCGCCTCTATCACCGGATGCGACGGGTGAAATGTCTGGATCAGCGCGCGGCCGGGCATGTCGCCGCGCCCGGCGCGCCCTGTCACCTGATTGAGCAGCTGAAACGTGCGCTCGGCGGCGCGCGGATCCCCGCTGCCGAGGCCGAGATCCGCGTCGATCACGCCGACCAGCGTGAGATAAGGAAAATTGTGGCCTTTGGCGACGAGCTGGGTGCCGATGACGATGTCGAAGGCGCCTTTGGCGATCTCCTCCAATTCGCGCCGCAACCGCTCGGCGCCGCCCGGGAAATCGGACGAGAGGACGAGTAAGCGCGCGTTCGGAAACAGCGTCGCCGCTTCTTCGGCGAGTCGCTCGACGCCCGGACCGCAGGCGGCGAGCCAGTCCTCGCTGCCGCATTCGGGGCAGACGTTCGGACGGCGCTCGACGTGGCCGCAATGATGGCACATCAGCGCTCGCCGGAAGCGATGTTCGACGAGCCAGGCGTCGCAGTTCTCGCAGCGGAAGCGATGGCCGCATGTGCGGCACACCGTGAGCGGCGCATAGCCGCGCCGATTGAGAAAGAGCAGCGCCTGCTCGCCGCGCGCGATCGTCTCGCCGACCGCCAAAGCCAGACGCGGCGCGATCCAGCGGCCGCGCGGCGGGCCTTCCTTGCGCATGTCGATCGCTTCGAGCGTCGGCATCAATCGCGCGCGTGCGCGCGAATCCAGCTTCAGATAGCCATAGCGTCCGCGCATGGCGTTGACGCGCGTTTCGATCGACGGCGTCGCCGAGGCGAGAACGATCGTCGCCTGCTCCATCCGCGCGCGCACGACCGCCATGTCGCGCGCGTGGTAGCTGACGCCGTCGTCCTGCTTGTATGCGCCTTCATGCTCTTCATCGACGACGATCAGCCGCAAATCCGAAAAAGGCAGGAAAAGCGCCGAGCGCGCGCCGACGACCACGCGGACTTCGCCCGTCGCGCAGCCGCGCCAGATGCGCGCGCGTTTCCGCGCGCCGACGCCCGAATGCCATTCGGCGGGCTTCTCGCCGAAGCGCGCGGCGAAACGCTCCAGAAACTGAGTCGTCAGCGCGATTTCCGGCATCATGACGAGCGCCTGTCCGCCGCTCTCCAGAGTCTTGGCGACCGCCTCGAAATAGACTTCCGTTTTGCCCGATCCGGTGACGCCTTCGAGCAGGAAGGGCCTGAACGCGCGCGAGGACAGCGACGCCTTCAGCGCGTCTGCCGCGTCTTGCTGCGCGGGCTCCAACGCCGGCGCAGCGAACATCGGATCGAGCGACGGCGCGATCGGCTCCGGCGGCGCCGCGATCGTCTCCAGGGCGCCCTCGTCAACGAGCGCGTCGATCACGCCCGTCGAGCAGGCGGCGGCTTCGGCGAGCGCTTTCTTTGAAAAGGCGACGCCGCCCTCGGCGGCCTTGAGAACGCGCGCGCGGGTCGGCGTCGAGCGTTCAGGCGCGGCGCCGCTTGCGCGATAGAGCGTGCGCGGCGACTCCGGCCCCGCGTCCTCCGCGGCGCGGGTGGCGAGCCGCAGCGCCATGCCGCGCGGCGTCAGCGTGTAGCGCGCGAGCCAGTCGATGAAGTCGCGCAGTTTTTGCGAAAGCGGCGGCCGATCGAGACGGGCGCTGACCGTCTTTAGATTCCCCCCAGGGCCGGAGCCTTCGTCCACGGACCAGACCACGCCATAGGCCTCGCGTCTGCCGAGCGGGGCTCTGACGCTATCGCCAGGCTGAAGCCGCAGCGCCGGCGGCGCGAAATAGGAATAGGTCGCGTCGACCGCGACGGGCGCCAGGATCTCGACGACTCGCGCTTTTTCTTCCTCATCATGCGCCGCGCTCATGGCTTGGGCTTAATGCATTTCCGATCTCCAGCGGAAATTTTCTGGAACGAAGCGGCGTGCGAGGGGGTTCGAGTACCTCAACATCTCTTCGGAGGCTCCTATGGAAACTTGGTCGCGCATCGGTCTCTCAGCGCTTGTCACGGGAAGCGTCGCCAGCGTCGTCTCCACCGCTGCGCTGGCGGCGCTGGCGAAGCTCGAAGGCAAGGGCGCGCTCGAGCCGACGAACGCCACCAGCCATTGGCTCTGGGGACGCAAATCGCGCGGCCGGCGCGACGTCGACGCCGCGCACACCGCCGTCGGCTACGCGACGCACCACGCCTCGGCCGTCTTCTGGGCGTTCCCCTTCGAGGCCTGGCTCGCGACGCAGCCGCCGCGCTCAACATTGGAGCTGATCGGCGACGCGGCGATGATGTCCGCGGTCGCCGCGACAGTCGACTACGGCGCCGCGCCGAAGCGCATCACGCCCGGCTGGGAGCTGGCGTTATCGCAGCGCTCGATGGTCGCCGCCTTCGCCGCGCTGGCGGTGGGGCTCGCGTGTGGCGCGCTGACGTCACGCGCGCTCCTGGGCGATACGGCTATCGAGCAAAGCTAAAGCTTTTGTCCGTCGCTTAGCCCGGCGCGTGCTACGAGCGCATGATTAGCCGCGCGCCGCGATTGCTCGTCAGATAGGTGGCGATCCAACTCATCGCCACGAAGATGCGACTGCGCAGATTTACGAGAAAATAGATGTGCACGACGCTCCAGAAGAGCCAGCCCGGGAAGCCTGTCAGCTCGAGACGGCCGAGTTTGACGATCGCCGAGTTGCGGCCGATCGTCGCCAGATTGCCGTAGTCCCGATAGCGGAAGGGTTTGCGCGGCGAGCGTCCCTTCATTCGGCGCGCGATGGCGCGCCCGGCATATTTGCCCATCTGCTTGGCGGAGGCGGCGAGCGCTGGAACTGGCGCGCCATCCGGGCCTGGCAGAAACGCGAGATCTCCGATGACGTAAACGTCGGGGAGGTTCGGAACCGATAAATCCGCGTTGACTGCAATTCGCCCGGCGCGATCGCCTTCGACGCCCAACCAATTCGCCGCAGGCGACGCCCGCACGCCGGCGGCCCATAGAATTACGCCGGCAGGAATCTCCGTGTCTCCAGCGACAAGTCTGTCCTCGAACACCTGATCGACCGGCATGTCAGTGCGCACATCGACGCCGCTTCTTTCGAGCGAATCGCGCGCGTAGTTCGAAAGCCGTTCAGGAAAGCTTGCAAGAATCCGGGGGCCTGCTTCGAGCAGAATGATGCGCGCCTTTCGCGGGTCGGCGCGGCGAAACTCCGGCGGCAGCGTTCGGCGGGCGAGTTCGGAGATGGCGCCGGCGAGTTCGACGCCCGTCGGACCGCCGCCGACGATGATGATGGTGAGCAGCCTCTCTCGTTCGCGCGGATCATCGCTGACTTCGGCGCGTTCAAAGGCGAGGAGCAGCTTTCGGCGGATGGTCGCCGCGTCGGAAATGGTCTTCAGCCCCGGCGCGAGTTGCGCCCAGTTGTGGCCGAAATAGGAGTGGGTGGCTCCCGTCGCGACGACGAGGAAGTCGTAACCGATCTCGCATTTGTCAGTCTTTACGATTTTCCGCTGCGTATCGATCCCCTCCACCGTGAGCATCAGCACGATGACGTCCTGCTGGCGGCGCACGATATGGCGTATCGGCCAGGCGACGTCGGGCGAAGCAAGGGCCGCGGTCGCAACCTGGTAGAGCAGGGGCTGGAAGCAATGATGGTTGTTGCTGTCGAGAATCAGTATCTGCGCCTGTGCGCCGGCGAGCGCCTGGGCCGCCGCGATGCCGCCGAAACCGCCGCCGATGATGACGACGCGAGGTTTGCGCTTGGACGCGCCGCTTTGCTGCATGATGAACCTCCGCAGAGCGCCGTCGAGAAGATGATGAGCCTCGCACCGCGCGGCTCCGACTTTAAGCCCTCGAACGCTTACAAGGTTCCGGAACTATGCCTTGCGCCGATCAGCGCGGCGGGAGCGTTTCTGAAGCCCGAAGCGGCCGATAGTGAGCGCGCAATCGGTAGTCTCGCTCTTGATGCCAACGCTAACGCCGCGCTTCGTCTCTCCCCGCGCGCTGGAGGATACTGCCCGAGAGAATGCCGCGATCCGCAGAACGCGCATCGCGGCGACTCGCATTACTGATTTGCCGCCTTCAAATGGATGAGCGCGGTCTCTGCGTGACGAACGCCCTTTGCGATCCGGCTCGCGTGATGGGTGCGCTTCGCCGTCTTGAGCCCCTGACTGAGATGCTTCATCGCCGTCTTGATATGGCCCTTGGGGTCTTCGCTGCTCGCCGCCTTGGCGTGGTCCCAGGCGTTATGCGCGTGCTCGGCGAAGGACGAGGCGTTATGCTGCTTGCCTTCCTTAATCGCTTCTTTCGTTTCCTCGATCGCCTGCGTCAGATGCTCGCTTTGGCCTTGCGCGAACGCCATATGCGGCGCCACGAACAGGGCGGCCATCATGGCCAGAGCGGCGAAAACTGAACGACGTGCCAGCATAAATATCACTCCCTCTTCTGTTTCTCCGGTTTCGCTCGGCGTGGCCGATCGGGACCGCCAAGCGAGAACCGAACTGGGAGATGGCGGCTATTGCTCCGCTCTCCAACGCGGCGATTTGACGCCTTCTTGCATTCCGGCGCCGGGGCGCCTATCCCTCTCTATGCCAGTCGGCTGGACGGCCGCTGCCGAAACGCAGAGGAAAGTCCGGGCTCCACGGAGACACGGCGCCGGATAAGGTCCGGCGGGGGCGACCCCAGGGATAGCGCCACAGAAAGCAAACCGCCGCGCAAGCGGTAAGGGTGAAAGGGTGCGGTAAGAGCGCACCGCCCGAGC